>NZ_JAAGMD010000791.1 GCF_010548465.1 Streptomyces sp. SID14436
GGCGGGCAGCGACGGGATGTGGCCCAGCCCCGCGCCTCCGTCGGCCGGCAGTGTCTCCCCGACCAGGTACGAGCATCCCTCGGAGACCAGGAAGGCCACGCCGGCGGCCACGTCGGCGGCCGTGGTGGTCCGGCGCTGCACGAGATAGCGCAGCAGGCCGGCCTCGGCGGCGGGGGAGAGGCGGTGGCCCAGGCCGGGGGAGTAGCCGGTGACCACGGTGTTGCCGACGACGCCGCGCCCGGCGACCTCGGTGACCAGGTGCTGCCACCAGGCCCGGTCGGCGGCCAGCCGGGCGTGCCGGCCGGGGTCGGTCCCGGCGTGCGGCTCGCCCGTCGCGTCGGTCACCAGGACCAGGCGGCCCCGGCCTGCCGACGCCATCGCCAGGGCGGCCGACCGGATGCGTGCCCGGTCCAGTCCCGGCGAGTGCTCCGCGCCGTACGCCTCCTCGCCGAGCAGCAACGCGCAGTAGGCGGCCGGAGCGGGTTCCGCGGTGCGGGTCCGGCCGGTGCCGGGGGCATCGGGGGCTTCGGGGGAGAGCCCCAGCGCGCCGAGCGCGTCGGTGAGCGCGTCGACCGGAGTGCCCGGCGCCCCGGTGGCGTCGACGACCAGACGGGCGTCGACCGGCGCCCGCAGCGGGTCCCCCGCCACGGCCGTCCCGGGCCGCGCCGCCGTGCTGTGTACGTGGGTCATGGCAAGTCGCCGCCTTCGTATTCGATGAGCATGCTGGTGGCGTCACCGCCCGCCCCGGAGGCGAGCACCAGCGCGCTGTCGCCCCCGGTCGCCAGGCCGCCCGCGAGCACCGGATCGCCCGGCAGCGCCGCGTACGGCGTCAGGGTGTTGGCGCTGGGCGCGATCCGGCCGTGACGCAGCATCAGGAGGCTGCCGAGGAGTTTGACCAGGCCGCCGGTCCCGGCGACGTGTCCGAAGACCGCCTCCTGGTTGGTCAGCCGCAGCCCGCCCTCGTACCCCGTCGCCTTCCGTATGCCGGCCAGCGCCTGGCACAGGTGGTCCTCGACGAACCGGTTGCCGTCCGCGTAGTCGTTGACGAACGCCAGATCACCCGGCCCGCGCGCGGCCGACGCGAGCGTGGCCAGCACGTCGCCCACCACGTTGTCGGGCGGGCCGGTGGCGACGGTGGAGGGGCCGTTGGAGCGCGAGGTGCGCAGATGCGCGCGGTACCGCAGCCCCGGCCGGTCCCCGGTCGCCGCCGGGTCCTCCAGGACGACGGCGAGGGCGCCCTCCCCGGTGGCGTTGCCGGTCTGGATCTCGTCGTGCGGCCGGACGTCGGAGGGGTCGTCGGACAGCGAGGAGGCGCGGTAGCCGCTGCGCCCGGTGTGGCTGGTGCCGGCCACGAACACCGGGTCCACGGTGGTGTCCACACCGACGACGACGGCCCGGTCGATGTCCCCGCAGCGGAACATCTGCTGGACCAGGTGGAGCGTACGCAGCGCCACGTTGCAGGAGCCCGCCACGCTGAGCGTCTGGCAGGGGAGCCGCAGTCCGGAGGCGACGGTGCCGATCACGCTGGGCGGGGTCCCGTTGAGCCAGTACTCCATGCCGAGGGCGGCGACGCCCTTCTCCCGGGCCAGCTCGTAGTAGCGCTCGGTCTCGGGGAAGGCGAACTGGAGCGAGCAGGCGACCAGCGCGGTGCGCTCGGCGTCGAGGTCCGCGGCGGTCAGCCCGGCCTGCTCCAGGGCCCGGGCGACCGCGCCCGTGGCCATCAGCCCGGCACGCGACGAACGGCGTATCTGCCGCTGGGAAAGCGGTAGTTCCTTCTCCGGGTCCCACTGGCCGACCGTTCCGGCGATCCGGAGGGGGAGGCCGGGACGGTCGTACGGGGAGAGGCAGCTCGTCCCGTCGCGCACCACCCGCCAGAAGGTGTCCAGGTCGGTGCAGGCACCGCCGTCCGGCCCCGGCAGCACGAACCCGGCGCCGGAGAGCCGCAGCAGGGGTGTCTCAGCAGGCATCGCCACCTCCCAGCAGCAGCGCGCTGTTGACCCCGCCCACCTGGTAGTTGAAGCTCAGCGCCCGGTCGAACCGCAGGGCACGCGTCGTGGTTCCCGGCACCGGGTCGAACGAGCAGACCGGTGACGGGTCCGTGCAGTTGGCGGTGGGGCAGACCGCCCCCTCCCTCATCATCATCAGCGTCAGCGCCGTGCCCAGCACGCCGAGCGGTGCACCGCTGTGCCCGAAGCACGCCTCCTGTGAGCTCACCAGCACCTGTGAGGACCTGTCACCCCACAGGGACCGGACGGCGTTGGACTCGATCCGGGTGAACAGCGCGTCGCCCTCGCCGCCCCCGTTGACGTACGGGATCCGCGCCAGCGAGGTGTGGTCGCCCAGGGCGCGGCGGGCCGCCTCGGCCAGCGCGGTGCCGCCGGTGTCGATGGCCACCGCGCTGTTGAGCCCGGAGCGTGTCGTGGCCTGGCCGAGGACCGCCCCGTGCGCGCGGGCGCCGCGTGCGGCGGCGTGTTCCCGGCTCTCCAGGATCAGGGTGACCGAGCCGTCGCCGTAGTTCATGCAGTCGCCCGCCGCGTCGTAGGGGCGCATCGGCCGGTCGTGGCGCGGCGCGGCCGGCGGATCGTCGTTGTGCCGCACGGTGACGGCCTCGCGCTCGACGACCTCCCGCAACCGGTGTCCGTGCAGCACCCGTTCGGTGTCGAAGCGGTCCACCCCGGTGACGACGACGAGGTCGCTCTGCCCGGCGGCGATCATCGTGCGGGCGATGCCGAGCAGCACCGAGGAGGAGGCGCAGCCGCAGCTCACCGTGTAGTTGGCGCCGGTGGAACCGAGCAACGCGGCCTGGACCGGACCGACGTCGCTGGAGGTGCCCGCCACCAGGAGCCGTACGAAAAGGGACTTGGCCTCCCTCGGGCCGACCGTCGCCGGATCGGCGTCGTGCCAGGCGCGGTAGCTGTCGTAGTTGCTGTCCACCCCCGCCCGCGCGGTCAGCACGTCCGCACCGCGCAGCTCGCCCGCCGTGTGGTCGAGGCCGGCGTCCCGGCAGGCTTCGACCAACGAGACCATCCCGTAGAGGTGGACGTCGGCGTAGCTGCGCAGATAGCGGGAGGGGACGTCCGGCAGCAGTTCCTCGAACGCCTCCCGGGCCCCGCGTACGGTGCCGTGGTGGAAGCCGTCGCGCTCGACATGACTGGCCCCGGTGGCGGCCGTCGCCCAGACCTGCCCGGCCGTGCGCACCGGCTCGTCCGCCGCGCCGGGCAGACAGAAGCCCATGCCGGTGACCAGCGCGTCCCGGGGGCCGGGGACCCAGGGGCGCGCCGCCGGGGCGAACGGGTCCTCGGGCGGTGCCGGTTCGCCCCGCGCCCGGCCGTACTCCTCGCTCACAGAGCCCCCGCGTCCACGTTGACGGCCTGCCCGGTCATCCCGCCGGACAGGTCGGAGAGCAGGAACAGCACCTGCGCCGCGATCTCCTCCGGGCGCACCAGACGGCGCAGGATGGTGCTGTTGACCGCCCGCTTCAGATACCGCTCCCAGGTCAGGTCCGCCGGACCGTGGTGCTTGGCGATGGCTGCCATGAACGGGTCGCCGTACCGTTCGCCGTCCGTGGCGGCCGGGCTGTCGGTGAGCCCGGGGCAGACCGCGTTGACCCGCACGCCGAAGGCGCCCAGCTCGGCGGCGAGCGCCTGCGTCAGGCCGTTCAGTCCGAACTTCGACGCGCAGTACGAGGTGTTGGCGGGCAGCCCGCGCTTCCCGGCGATGGAGGAGACCATCACGATGTTGCCCTCGCGCCGCTCCATCATCCCCGGCACGATCGCACGGGCGACCCGGAAGGCCCCCAGCAGATTGATGTCGAGGGTGGCCATCCACTGGTCCTCGTCCTGGTCGCACAGGAACGCCTGGTTGCGGGCCTCGCCCGCGCAGTGCACCAGCCGGTCGACCGGGCCGAGCCGCTCCTCGGCCTCGCGGACGCAGGCGCGCACGCTGTCGGGGTCGGTGAGGTCGCCGGGGACCGCCACCGCCCGTCCGCCGTCCGCCTCGATCCGCTCGGCCAGCAGCCGCAGCTCCTTCTCGCTGCGTGCCATGAGCGCCACCCGGGAGCCGTGGGCGGCGAGCATCGTCGCCAGGACGGCGCCGATGCCGCTGCTGGCGCCGGTCAGGAAGGTGGTCCTGCCCTGGAGCAGGGTGGGTGCGAAGCCGCTGGTCATGCTGTGTTC
Source organism: Streptomyces sp. SID14436 (assembly GCF_010548465.1). GTDB lineage: Bacteria > Actinomycetota > Actinomycetes > Streptomycetales > Streptomycetaceae > Streptomyces. The sequence continues at coordinate 4,176 of NZ_JAAGMD010000791.1, forward strand.
TCCGCTTTCTCGGGGAGGTCCGCCGTCGCGGCTGCCGTGCTGGTTACGGGGATCCGGTCGGCCGGGGGCAGGACGCGGGCCGGCAGCCCGCCCGCGTCGACCTCCAGCACCGTGCCGGTCACCGAGGGGTTGTCGGCGGCGAAGACGACCGCCTCCGCCACGTCCTTCTCGTCGCACCAGCGGCGCAGCGGCACATGGCGCCGCAGATCGGCCATGTAGGCCGCGTGCCGCTCGTTCGCCGCCGACCGGCGGCGCAGTGCCTCACCGTCGACGACTCCGGGCGCCACCGCGCTGACCCGGATGCCGTACTCGCCCAGCTCGGTCGCCCAGGTGCGGGTCAGCGCCTCCACCCCGGACTTGGCGGCGCAGTACGCCGACTGCCCGTACGCGCCCCTGCGCACGGTGGAGGAGATGTTGACGATGGCTCCGGGCGTGCCGGCGGCCAGCATCGTCTGCGCCGCGTGCCGGCCGACCAGGAAGGTGCCGGTGAGCAGGGAGGTCACCACCCGTTCGAAGTCCTCCAGCGGGTGCGGGGAGAGCAGGGGAGGCCCGTCGGGCCGTTCCCTGACGCTCACCAGGCGGCGGGAGAAGTTGCTGCCCGCGTTGTTGACGCAGAGCCCGAGCGGCGGGGCGTCCTCGGCCAGCCGCTCGAACAGGTCGGCCACGGAGCGCTCGTCGGTGACGTCCGCCCGCACGGCGTGCAGGGCGAGCCCGTCGTCGGCCGCCGCCTTCACGGCCGCGTCCAGGCTCTCGGGGTCGCGCCCGCAGATCACGGTGTGCCGGCCCGCCGCGGCCAGACGCCGGGCGATGGCCGCGCCCAGGCCCCGGCTGCCGCCGGTGACCAGGGCGGTCCCGCGGACGGCGTCGTGCCGCCCGGAAAGTGATGGCTGATCAGACACGGAAGAGCAGCCCCCCGTAGTACCAGCCGGAGCCCACCGTGGGCGTGTAGCAGAGGTCACCGGGTGTCAGCCGGCCGTCGCGCGCCATCTCGGACAGCACGATCGGCACCGAGGCGCTGCCGGTGTTCGCCCGGATCTCGTAGTTGGTGACGAAGCGCTCCTGCGGGATGGAGAGCCGCTCGCGCACCGCGGCGTGCAGCTGACCCGTGCCGGGATGCGGTACGACCCAGTCGATCTCGTCCATTTTGACGCCCGAGCGGGCCAGCATCCGGGCGGCCAGGTCGGCGTGCGAGGCGGCGGCGATGGAGACCAGCTCGCGGCTGCTCTTGATCCACCCGTTGGGCGGGTGGGCGGTGACCGTCTCCCGGCCGGAGCCGTCGCTGATCAGCAGCGAGTCCCACAGCCCCGCGTCCGGCTCCGCGCCGCGCGAGAGCACGGCCGCGCCGGCCGCGTCGCCCACGATCAGCTCGCCCTTGCTGCCGGGGCGCACCCGGCGCGAGAACCGCTCGCTGGAGACGACCAGCGCGTGCCGCCAGGCGCTGTGCGTGCCGAAGTACGCCGCCGCCGTCTGCACGCCGTGCACGAACCCCGTGCAGGCACCGCACACGTCGAAGGCCAGCGCCCGGCCGGCGCCCAGCAGATGGGCGGTGTGCGGGGCCCACTCGGGGACGAACTGGCGGTCCGTCCAGTTGCTGACGATCACCAGGTCCAGCTCGTCGGGCGTGACGCCGGCCTGCTCCAGCGCCGAGTGGGCGGCGCGCACCGCCATGTACGCGGGGGTCTCGTCCTCGTCCGCCACATGGCGGCTGCGGACGTCGAGCCGGCCGATGACGGCCTCGTCCACCGCGTTGCCCGCGGGGTCCTCGGCGCTGCCGTTCTCGAGAAGGAGGCGTGGGTAGTAGTGCCCGAACCCGGACAGGCGCAGTCCGCTCTCGCGCCACAGGGAGGTCTCGTCGTCCATCTCTCGTCTTCCCGTACTGTGCGGTGGTGCCGGCCACGGCCCGGCGGAGGGGGATGAGGCCGGGCTCACGGGATGCGCAGGAGCATCGCGCCCCAGCTGAAGCCGCGGCCGATGCCGATGGCCGCGACGAGATCGCCGGAGCGGATCCTCCCGGCGCTCAGGTTCTCCGAGAGGCAGCTCGGGATGGAGACGCTGGAGGTGTTGCCCCGCTCCTGGATGTTCGTCAGGAGCTTGTCTCCCGGGATCTCCAGCGCCCGGCTCACCTGGTTGATCATGTTGAGGTTGCCCTGGTGCGGCACGAACCAGTCGATGTCGTCCACCGCCAGGCCGTTGCGCTCCAGGATCTCCCGGCCCACGTGGGTGAGCAGCTTCGGGCCGACCGCGCCGACCTCACGGCCGCGCATCAGCATCTTGTCGTTCTCGTCGATGTCGAAGGCGTCGAAGTACGAGCCGTCCGCGTGCAGCGCCACGTCCAGCAGTCCGCGTTCCGCGGTGTCCGCCGACCAGACCGCGGCGGCGGCGCCCGCCCCGAACAGCGCCGAGTAGCGGTAGTCGAAGTTCAGGATCGGGCGGGGGTTCTCCGCGCAGACGACCAGCGCGTTGCGCATGCCGAGCGCCGGGAGCATCGCGGCGGCGGTCGCGGTGCCGTACATGAAGCCGGCGCAGGCCACCGAGGTGACGTCGAAGCAGGTGGCGTGCCGCAGCCCGGCCTGCTTCTGCAGCGGCAGCGAGATGTCCATGTAGTTGTTGGTGGCGCTGGAGGGGTTGGTGCGCGGGCGGGTCGTCGAGGTCGTGCCGATGACGAGGTCGATGTCGTCGGGTCCCAGACCGGCGGCGCTCAGCGCGTCGTCCACCGCCCTGGCCGCCATCTCCACCGCGCGCTCCTTGTCGTCGGCCGGCCAGTGCCGGCTGACGATCCCGGTGTTCTCGCGGATCCAGGCGTCGTCGATGCCCAGCGCGTCGAGCTGCTCGAAGTGGGCGTTGGTGATCGGCTCGCCGGGGAAGTAGTGGCCGATCCCGGCGAGCCGCACGGGGGCGATCGCGGTGGGCGGCAGGGGGCGCAGATGGGCTGTCGCCGGGTCGGGGACGGTCTCGGCGGTGGTGGTCATCGGTAGCAGCCTTCCGGGTCCATGGTGCGCAGGAGCGCGAGTTCTTCGGTGGTGACGGCCTTCTCGTCGTGCAGGAACGCGCTGACTCCCGTGGATCCGTCGGGGAAGTCCCACCCGGTCAGGTCGCGGACCGCCGCCTCGGGACCGTCGGGCAGGTCCGCCTCGGTGCGGCCCCGGCCGGGCACCGGCGCCAGCCAGCTCGTCAGCTCGAACGCGTCGCCGGCTCCGGTGCGGGTGAAGCGCCCGAACTGGCTGACCACGTCCCGGACCCGCCGGCCCGGACTGGTGAGGTGGGCCAGCCGCGGCACGTAGCGGCGGGCCGAGGCGGCCGCGACCACCACGCAGTCCACGGTCGAGGCGATGTCGTTGGCCCCGCCGGAGCCGGTGATCCAGCGGCCGTTCGGCAGCAGCGTCGTGTTGATGTTGGCGTCCGGGTCGATCTCCGCCGCCGACAGCACGCCCAGGCAGCGGGGGTTGGCGGCGACCGCGCCGCCGAGCGTCTCCGCGACGCCTGCGAGCATCTGCGAACGCTCGGCGTGACGCTGGCTGAAGAGGAAGACGTCGCCGGGCTCGGGGTCCATCGACTGCAGGCCCAGTTCGGCGGCGACCCGCACCTGGATGCCGTCGTCCGCCAGCAGCCGGGCCGCCAGCCACGCCGCCATGTGCGAGGTGCCGATCCCGGCGAGCAGCGTGTCGTAGCCGCGCTCCCGGACCAGGTCGGCGACGGCGCGGGCACCGAGCACGATGAGCTGCTCCTGCTCGGTGGGCGCGGCGGACGCGTCCACCGGCGGGGCGGCCTGCTCCGCGACGGCGCTGCCGCCCGGGGGAGCCGGGAAGAGCAGTCCGGAGCGGCGCCGCTCGCCCAGCTTCTCCAGGTACTCGGCGTGGCCCGACACCCCGCCGACCCACTCCTCGTACCAGGCGGCGGCGGTCTCCGGGGTCGTGCAGGCGCCGACGATGCCGGTGAGGAAGTCGTAGTCGTCCAGGTAGCCGTCGACCCCGGCGAGACGGCCGGTACGCAGCGACTGCGGGTGGGCGCCGAGCGGAGCCTCGCACAGGCCGAGGACACGGGCGGCGGGGATCACCACCCGGTCCGGCATCGCCGCGACGACCTCGTCGTCGACGATCGCCTCCACGGAGGCGAGGACGCCGTCGGTGGCGGCGTACGCGGCCCAGGGGCCCTCACCCAGCGGGGGGCAGGCCACGATGTTGCCCCGGCTGTCCGCGACGACGCCGTGGAACAGGGCGAAGCGGGGGCGCAGCGGGCTGAGCAGGGCGACGGTGCGCTCCGGGTCCTCCGGGTGCGGCACCAGGTGGAGGCTGCCCTCCTTGCCGTGCCGGAGGTCGGTCTCGGCGAGCCTCGAGCCGGTGGTGGCGAACGGCTGGCCGAGTGCCGCGGCGATCAGCCGCTGGGTGTAGGTCAGCAGCGACCACATCTCGATCTCGAACGGCCGGCCCTCGGCCAGTTCGCGGTAGAGGCGGTTGGGGCGCGGCGAGGGGTAGGTGTCCCCGACGAAGCCGGTGATCACCTTGCGCACGGCGCCGGAGAGGGCGAGCGCGTGGGCGCTGGAGTGCACGGCGGTGGTGCTCACGGTCAGGCTGCGGCTGCCGGCGAAGGTCCGGCAGACCGCGTTGAGCAGGGCGTTGGGCCGCGACATCGTCGCCGCCGCGTGCAGGTGGTCGCCCTCGCGGACGAAGCGGCGTATCAGGTCGTCGGGGTCGGCGGCCAGGTAGGGGCCGGTCCGGTGGCCCGTGGCGGCAGGGTGTTCGGGCGTTGTGGTCATGCGTGCTCCAGGGCCATGACGGAGGTCTGCGAGCCGAAGGCGAAGGACAGCGAGACCGCCAGGTCGAACTCGGTGTCGCGGGGCCCCTCGGCGACGTGGTCGTGGTCGCACTCGGGGTCCGGCGTGCGGTGGTTGGCGGTCGGGGCCAGCCGCTGGTGGTGGAGCATCAGCGAGGTGGCGGCGACGTTGATGATTCCGGCCATGCCGAAGGTGTGGCCGTAGATGGGCTTGTTGGAGCCGTGCGGCGGCAGGTCGGCGTCGTCGCGGTGCGGCAGCAGCCGGCGCAGGGCCCGGCTCTCGGCGAGGTCGTTGTACCGGGTGGCGGTGCCGTGGCCGCAGACGTACCCCACCTCCTCGGGCTTGCGCCCGGCGTCGTCGAGCACGGCCGCGACGACCGAGGCGGTGACGTCTCCGGTCAGATCCATGCTGGTGGCGTGGTCGGCCTCGTTGAGCGCGCGGTGGCCCAGGATCCGCGCGTAGATCCGGGCGCCGCGCTCGCGGGCGGAGGACTCGCGCTCCAGGCAGAGCGTCATCGCGCCCTCGCCCAGGGCGAATCCGCGCCGGTCGCGGTCGTAGGGGCGGACGGCGGAGGCGGGGTCCTCCTTCTCCGGGGAGAGCACCCCGTCCCCGAGGCCCAGGTAGCAGCGGGCGACCTCCGGGGTGATCGGGAACTCGTGGCCCCCGGCCAGCACCATGTCGGCGCTGCCCGAGCGCAGCTCGCGCAGCGCGAGGCCGATCGCGTGGTGGCCGCCGACGCAGGCGCTGCTGACCGTGGTGACCAGGCCCTTGGCCCCGACGGCGATGGCGGCCAGCGTGGCCGGGCAGCCGGCGAGACCGCGGAACATGGCCGTCGCCTTGCCGGCGTACGGGTCCTGGTCGGGGCCCGCCGTCATGGTCTCGGCCCACCAGGACAGCGGGCCGCGGGAGGAGGACTGGACGATGCCCATCCGCTCCGGGGCGACCTGGCCCCGGGCGATCCCGGCGTCCGCGAGCGCGTCGCCGACGGCCGCCATGGTGGCCAGGATGTCGCGGTTGTACTTGGCGGCGTGCGCCGGATCGAGGTCCGGCAGCCGGACCGCGGTGTCGAACGCACCCAGCTGCGCGGCCGCGTGGACCGGCAGCCCGGCAGCGGCGAATGCCGGCTTCTCCAGCCGGCTCACCTGGGGGGTTCCGGTGGAGACATGCCTCCAGAAGGCGTGGACATCGGGGGTGCCGGGCAGCACGCACCCGATGCCGGTCAGCACGACGGGATCGGAGAGGTCCGGGGAGAGGGCTCGGCTGCTGTCCATGGAGCGAAGCTAACCGCTCCTACACGAGCCTCGATATGGCCGTCAAGTACTCATACTCGGCCGGTTCGATGACTCCCGGTACTCGATTTTCCGCCGGATCCGTCAACCCCGTGCGGTAGACGCGCCTACGCACGAAAGCGGCCCGGGCACCTCCGCGAGGGGAGGGACCGGGCCGCTTCGGGCGCGGAAGGGCGCGTTGTTCAGGCGTTCTTGACGTCCCGTCGGCCGACCGCGTGTGTACCGGCGGCGACGACCAGGACCGAGAGGACCAGCAGCAGCGCGACCCCGCCCCACGGAACGCCGTTGACCAGCGGGTCGTTGCCCAGCGCCCACTCCCACGGAGAGATGTTCGACAGCGGCTCCAGAGCGTCGGACATCGGCGCGATGGCGTGCAGCAGATAGCCGACGACGAGCACACCGGCCGCCACGCCCAGCGCGGGACCGCGTCCGAAACCGAATCCGACGACGGCGTAGGCGACCCCGGCGTGCAGGACGGCCAGCAGGCCGACCGTCAGCGTCACGGCGGCGACCCCGCCCCCGGAGACGTCCATGTCGAAGGCGACGACCGAGCCGTAGACCGACAGCCAGACCAGGAGACTGGTGACGGCCAGACCGAAGGCCACGCAGAGGAAGCGCACCAGGAAGACCGTGCGGCGGGCCACCGGCAGCGCCAGCAGCAGTTCGAGCCGCCCGGCCTCCTCGTCGCCGCCGGTCAGGGCGGCGGTCGCGGTCACGGCCATCAGGCCGAGGAGCAGCGGCAGCAGGACCGCGTACAGGTTGCCCTTGAGGTAGCCGCTGGCGCTGCTGATCTGGTCGATCCCGAAGGCCGTGGCCACCTCCGGCGAGACGCCGGAGGCGAAGTCCTCCAGCGCGCCGGACTTCTCCATCGAGGGCCAGGCCCCGGCGACGGAGAGCGCGAGCAGGACCAGCGCGGCCGACCAGGCGATCAGGGTGCGTTTCTGGATCTGTACTCCGCGCCGGAAGATCTCCGAGCTGGGCGACGACATGTGTTTCCCTTCCGGCCGGCCCGGGGGAGCGGCCTTGGTGACTGAAGACCCGTGGCGGTGACTGCGGCGGTCACCGCACGGGGGCGGAGCCCGGGGACGGCTCGTCGGCCGTGGTGCCCCGGCTGCCCGGGACGTCGCTCTGGTAGTACTCCAGGAACGCCTCCTCCAGGTCCGGTTCGGGCGCCGTGAGCGTGGTGATCCGGTGCCCGGACAGGAGCTTCAGGAGCGGGTCGGGCGATCCGGTCCAGGCCAGGCTGACCTCCTGGCCCCCGGGCCTGCGCCGTTCCACGTCCGACGCCCCGTCCAGGGAGGTCAGCGCGGCGAGCGGGATGTCCTCGTCGTCCGCGAAGGTGATGTGGAAGCGCTGCGCGGCCCGGCGGCGCAGCTCGTGCGTCGGGCCGGAGGCGGCGAGTCTGCCGCCCTGGAGCACCGCGACCTGGTCCGCGACCCGCTCGACCTCGGAGAGGATGTGCGAGGAGAGCAGCACGCTCTGCCCGTTGTCCCGGGCCTCCTCGACCGTGCCGAGGAACACCTGCTGCATCAACGGGTCGAGCCCGTTGGTCGGTTCGTCCAGGACCAGCAGTTCCGGCTTGGCCATGAAGGCGCCGACCAGGCCCACCTTGCGGCGATTGCCCGTGGACAGTCCCCGGACCTTGCGTGACGGGTCGATGCCGAACCGCTGGACCAGCTCGTCCCGGTAGGCGGTGTCGGTCATCCCCCGAAGCCGTCCCCAGGACGCCAGGGTCTGCCCGATGGTCAGCCGCTCGTCCAGCCGCAGTTCGCCGGGCAGGTAGCCGATACGCCCCCGCACCTCGGGCCGGTCCGGGTCCTGGCCGAGGACCCGGACCACGCCGGACGTGGGCCGGGACAGGCCCATGAGCATGCGGATCGTGGTGCTCTTGCCCGCTCCGTTGGGGCCCAGGTATCCGTAGACCACGCCCTGGGGGACCGTCAGGTTCAGCCGGCTCAGCGCGGTGAAGTCACCGAACTTCTTGGTGACGTCCGTACATTCGATGAGAGGGGTCACGTCTCTTCTGCTCTCCTCTTGCGCCCACGGCTCGTGCGTCCACGGCCGGCCGGTGTGGCGGGCGACGGGGGTGGAGGGTGGGGGGTCGGTGTCCGCCGTACGGCACGGCACGTACAGCACATTCAGTGTTTACTGAATCTGATCAACAGGCTATCGGGGTGGCTCACAGGCCGCAACGAAACGCCTGGCCCCGTGGCGCGAAACGTTCAGGCCGCGGCGGCGTCAGGAGCGGCGGTCCGAGGGCGGGGAGGGCTCCCGGTTCGCGGCGGAGGCCGCCTGCCACCAGTAGCCGTTCTCCACCCCGAGCGCCGCCGTGCGGTCCAGGTGCCCGGAGTCCCGCAACAACCGGACTCCCGCAGCCAGGAGGGCCGGATCACCGGCGGCCACCGACGCCGCCAGCGCCTGCGCCTCGGCGAGCGCGTCGCCGTCGGGAACGGTGCGCTCCACCGCGCCCAGCCGGGCGAGTTCGTCCGCCCGCAGGCGCTCACCGGGGATCAGCAGCATCCGGGCGGCCACTCCGCGTCCGGCCCGGCGCAGCAGCGAGTGGACCGCGCCGCCGCCGGGCACCGCGCCCACCCCCAGCTCCGGCAGGCCGAACAGCGCACCCTCGCCGGCCACCACCAGGTCGCAGGCCAGGGCGAGTTCGAGGCCGCCCCCGAGGGCGTACCCCTCGACGGCGGCGACAAGGGGGAAGGGCGCCTCGTGCAACGCCGCGAACACCGTGCGGAAGTGGGCCCGCCGCACCGCGCGGCGCGACAGGTCGTGCCAGTCGGGTTCACCGGTGTCGGCGCCGCTGGAGAAGGTCCCGCCGGCCCCCGTGAGCACCAGTGCACCGGGCGCCGCCGTACCTTGTCGGCCTGTCAAATCGCTCAATCGCTTCGCCAGTTGCTCCAGCATCGCGGTGGACATCGCATTGCGGCGGTGCGGCCGATGGAGCGTCAGCGTGACCACCCGCCCGCTCCGCTCGACGAGCAGGGGGCCCTGCTCCGCTGCGGGTGCCGTCTCGGAGGGGTTCATCCGCAGGGCCTCAGCATCCTGAACAGCTCCTTGCGCCCGGACACGCCCACCTTGTGGAAGACCCGGCTCGCGTAGTTCTTGACGGTCTGCTGCGTGAGGCACAGCTCCTGGGCGATCTCCTCGTTGGAGCGGCGGCGCAGTAAGAGGCCGAGGATCTCCTCCTCGCGTCCGCTCAGCTTCCACGTGCCGCACACGCCGATGTCCCGGGCCGGCTGCGGGGGCTCGTCGGTGCCCAGATGCCAGAAGCTGCGCCCGCTCAGCACGTCGTGCAGTCCCTTGACGATGGACTCGGGCGGGCACGACTCGTGCACGAACCCCGCGGCCCCGCCCCTGATGCACTCCACCACGCTGCGGGGCGCGTTGTCCCTGCTGTAGAGGATGACCCGGGTTCCGCTCCAGTAGGACCGGTTGCCACGGACCTCCGGCCACTGCTCGTACTCCACGAGCGCCACGTCGGGCCGGCCGCCGGGGAGGGTGTCGACAGCGGTCGGGTGGGGACAGCCGCCCAGAACGGTGACGTTCGGATCGCCCCGGAACAGGTCGAGGATCGCTTTGCGTATCAAAGGTGACGAGTGCAGGACGATCAGCCCGCGTCCGCCCGTCTCGGCCATACCAGAACCCCTCGTACTCCAACGGCGCCGGTCGGGCGCCCTGTCGTTCGGCATATTGCGAATGTGTTGAACCGTACTGGCGAGATACTGCCCACCCCGCCGATGGCAAGACCGCACCGGTGCGGTGTCGGAGCGGCGTGGAAGTGGAGCCGCTGAGGCTCGCGGGCGCGCGACGTCTTGTTTCGGGGGATACTGCCCGGGTGATCAGGCGGGAAGAAATTCCGGCCCGGCAGTTATTGCTGGCGCGTAGACAGTCTGCGTACGAATAAAAATCCCTATGGGAGACGCTTCCGTGCCGTGCTCGGTTCCACTTTCAAGGACTTTCGATTCCAGTTTTCGGTGGGGACGTTAAGGCTCTGTGACATCCTCGGGAACAGTGGACCGGCGTGTGTGCGTGGCGGTGCGGCAGGCGCAACCTGCCCGGATGGCGGTGGTCCGGCGTGACGACCCGCCTCGTCACGCGGATAAAGCCTGACCGCGAAGGGTCATGTGGCTGAAGCACGACTTCCCCCTGATGGCGCATTGCGACCCGGTGGTCGCTGAAGGCCGCACGGGGCGAACCGCTGCGAGAGTTCGGGCCCCGAATCCGGCTCGATAGTAACCTCCGGATCCTCCACTGTCACGCAGCGGACTATTGCCCGGCAGTCAAGAATGCCCGCCGGGAATTGACGTATCCTTTGATCGACTTCGCACTTTCCGCATGTTTTCGGTTGCCGAGAGATATTTCTGGCATGTCCGCTTTTGCTGGTGAGGCGTGGTCGGCCGTCCGTGGCCCTCGGCGGTCGAGGCTTGCCCGAGGCCCTGTGATTCGGCCAGCCCGAGCAGGCGCCTGCGGGCCGCACCGGCCGCGGGGCCGGCCGTTGTCCGTGGTCGTGCCGGGCCGAAGGGAAGCCGAGCAGCACCTGGGCAACGGCCAGGCACAGCAGTTCGGCGTCCGTGAGTTTCGGGGGTCGCCCGATCCGGCGACGAGGGGCCACATGGTCGTCGATGAACACGTACAGTGCCGCCAGAAGGGCGTCCAGGCTGGTAGTCACACACGAGCCAACGGGCGCCCTTCGCCATGGCTGCGACCAGCACAAACTTCGGACTCACTCATCTAGTCGTAGGGGCGGTGCTCGATGCTGAGGTCGACGTAGTGGAAGCGCTCGGGTTCCGGCACCCGGCCCTTGGCCTCGATCTCCCACGGGTAGCGCAGGTCGATCACAGTGCAGATGCCGAGCCCCAGGAACCTCTCCCAGTCGGCGCCCTGGAGCTTGCCGAGCGAGTCGGAGCGGTAGAGGGCCTGCCACGGCACGGTGCGACTGTCGGAAGCGCGGTAGCCGCCCAGGTCGCGGAAGTTGTGCAGACGTTGGAACTCGACATGCCGCTTCATCGGCTCTCTCCCTCATGCCTCGGCATCGTTCGTGACAGGCCGCCAGTTCCCGGTTGCTCCGTGCGGTGCTCCCGGTGATCTCCTCGCCGAACCAGTCCGGTGGTACGAATTCCCGGGCCGTCCCGATGTCGGCGAACTCCACTTCGACCACGACGACTTCTTCGCCCTCGGCGGTCATTCGCTGCTGGCCACACGCCTGGTCAGCCGGGTGCGTACGGTGATGGGCGCGGAACTGCCGATCCGTACCGTCTTCACCTCGCCCACGCCGGCCGCACTCGCGGGCTGGCTCGCCGACCAGGGCGACCGGCGGCCGAAGGCCAGGCCCGCGCTGCGGCGCATGCGCAGGCCCGACGGCGTGTGAGCCGCCGTACGGCCGCCCGGTGACGGCCGGGCCCCCGCGGACGAGCGGAGGCCCGGCCCACCGAAATCGCCCATGACGGTCTCTCCGCGGGAGCCCTGGGCACCGGAGAAGTGAGGAGGTGCAGGGCGCTCGGTGGGGTGCCTCGCACGGGCCGCAGCGGACGGCTGGTCAGGCGACGTGCGGCAGGAACGGGCTCGGAACTCCGCTCCACGTGACGCTCAGGGCTTCGCGAGCGCGGGTGCAGGCGACGAAGAGTAGGCAACGCTCCCGCAGCAGGTCGGCTTCGTGCTGCAGAGCATCCGCCTCGCGCTGCGTGATCTCCCGGGCGAACGGGACGGCGCCCTCGCCGACGCCGAGGACGGACACCGCCCGGAACTCCAGCCCTTTCATCGCGTGCATGGTCGCCAGCCGCACCCCCTCGGTGCCCTGCGCGGTCTGCCCCTTGACGCGGAGCACCGGTATGCCGGCGGCCTTCAGCTTCTCCTCCGCGGCGTCCAGGGAGAGGTTGAAGCGTGCGCACACGCCGATCTCGTGCGGGGCCAGACCCTCGTCCAGCAGGCCCCGAACCCGGTCCACCAGGGCCTCGGTCTCCTCCTGACGGGTGGCGTAGCCCTGCGCCTGGGGGCGGCGCCCGTGCAGCAGCGAACGGTACCCGGCGAGTGAGTCCGTGCCGTCGCCCTCGAGCGCGTCGACCGTGACGGGCGCCAGGAGCCGCGCCGACCAGGCGAGGATCTCCTCGGTCGACCGGTAGTTGACGCGCAGGCGGAAGCTGCGGCCGGCCGTGGCGATGCCCAGCGACCCGAGGGACACCCGGGAATCGTAGATCCGCTGGTGGGGGTCGCCGGTGATGAACAGGTCATCGGGCCCCGGGGACACGGCGGCACGCAGCACTCGCCACTGCGCGGGGTGCAGATCCTGTGCCTCGTCGATCACGACATGGGCGTAGGGGGCGGGTCCCCCGGCGAGGAGATCAGCGGCGCGTGCGCAGATCCCCAGGTGCGTGGTCTCACCGCGGTCCCGCAGCAGCCGTTCGAAACGCTCGACGCCGCTCCACACCTCCCTGCGGCGCGCAGGCCCGAGACCTGTGCCGCGTCCCCGGCGGCTCGCGCCGAGGTAGGCGCCGAGGTCGCGGAGGTCCTGGCCGAGGACGACGTGACGGTACTCCTGCGCCAGGAAACGGGCGGTGAACGGCAGGTCGAGCTGCTTGACGACCTTCTCCCACAGCTGCCGCTGCTCCCGGTCCCCGATCGGTTTCGGCGTGGTCGCCGCCGCCCCTCGCAGCACGCCGTGGGCGAAGGCGTCCACGGTGGTCACGTCGACCCGCGCCAGCAGTTCCTCGTCCTCGTCGAGCAGCAGGCCGAGCATGTCGCGCAGGCCGGCGGCGAGCGCGTTCGTGTACGTGGTGAGCAGCACACGGCTGTCGTCGGAGCGGCCCAGCAGGTGCTTGACGCGGTGCAGGGCGGCCACCGTCTTGCCCGTTCCGGGACCGCCGGTGACCTGGACAGGGCCCCCGAAGGAGGTCCGGTAGGCGACCCGTCGCTGCGAAGGGTGGAGGAAGACCCGCCAGGCGGCGAACGGCTTGACCAGGGCCTCCTCCAGTTCCTGCGGGCCCGTCACCAGACGGATGCGCGCAGGGGTGTTGGCGATCACCGTGGCCAGGTCCTCGACCGGCTCGGCGGGCGCGTCGGCGGGCCGGCGGACGGCCACGACGTCCCGGTACACCTCCTCCGGGCTGAAGCCTTCGGCGAGGTACTGCAGCACCTCCAGCTGATCCTCCGGGAGGAGCGTGGAGAACGCCTCCAGCTGGGCCTTGCTCGCCAGGGAGCGCGCGGCGCGCAGCACCTGGTCGTCGATGCCGAGCTCACGCAGCGTGCCGTCCGAGACGTGCTCGAAGAGCAGCCGGGAAGCGGAGCGGGACGCGGTCTCGTACACCGGGGTCAGCTCGTCGAGGGCGACCGCGTTGCGCACCTCCAGGGCCCGGGTCGCGGAGTTCGCGCTGTAGAGGCGCTTCGCGGCCCAGGTGTAGGCGTCGTCGTGCGGCAGCACGTTCACGAGGAGGAAGACGTCGCTGCCGTCGTCGGGCGCCAGGACGACACCGCGCCAGAAGTCCGTGATGCGGATGGTGCGCATGCGTTTGTCACGGGCGTTCTCGACGGACTCCAGATGGAGTCCCTTGTCGGCGTTGAGTTCGGCGGTGCTCATGGTCTGGAACTTCGCCATGGCCTTGCGCACTCCGGCCCGGACCGGTTTCTCGAGGGTGTCGTAGCCGTCCCAGAAACTCTGGGCGAAGGCGAGCCGGGGCATACGGTGGCTTCCTTTCCGTCCAAGTGATGGTCACGGTCACGCGCGGGAGAGGGCACAGGCCAGCTGTTCGGCGAGGTCACGCAGGGCCGACATGAGCTGCCGCGGTTCACAGGAGAGGTCGATGCTGTGCTGGTACAACCGCACTCCGCGCCCGTCCGGCCCCACTGCGGTCCTGCGCACCTCGTGGAAGCGCGTGGGCAGCTGTCCGGCCGCGTACACCAGGTGGGCCTCGGGCAGACCGAGCACGGTGGCGTATGCGAGAGCCTGGTAGAGGTCGGCGTTGAGGCGGCCGTCGCCCTTTTCCACCTTGTACTTGGCGTCGACGACGGCAACGGGTGTCCGGCCGTCCCCGGTGCGCACCACGAGGTCGGGGCGGATCCGTACGAGGCCGGCGGTGTCCAGGTGGTGGCGGTCCTGGAGACGAGGGACCAGCCCCTGCTCCTTCAACGCTGTGCTCAGCGCGACGGTGACGAAGTCCTCGAACAACTGGTTCATGTCGAACAGGAAACCGTCCACGGTGAGCGGATCCGCCCCCGGCGTTCGGTGCTCCGGCGAGGAGCCGCGCAGAACGGCTTCGCAGAGCCGCAGGGCCGGCTGGTAGCGCACGTTGAGGCGGGAGGGCTGCCAGCGCGGCAGCTCCTGTCCCCGGACCAGTGGGAGCGCGTCGGCGAGACGGACCCGCTGGTGCGCCAGTCGCCGCCGCACGGGGCCGGGAACGCCCGGGAGCCGCAGCAGTCGCTCGACGGCGGCCCGCAGGATGCGGTTCTCGGCGGTGTCCGCGGTGTAGGTGTCGTACGCGATCTCCACGGGAGGCGTGCGGCCGAAGTGCCGTCGGATCTGCTCGGCCTCACGGATCCGACCGCGCACCACCAGCGACGTCTCCTCCACCTCCCGGTAGCCCTGGAGAACCCCCCGGCGCAGCGCCGCGTCGATCCGCCGCTCCACAGCATGGGCGAGAGCGGGCACCACGTCGTCGTACGCACCGGTGTCGACGACGCCCTCCCGTTCGTCGCGCCACGCCCGTTCCGGTTCGAGACTGAACCCGAGCAGGAAGAAGATCCGGCTCACCGGGGTCTTCGGCATGATCCGTAGGACCGGACCGTCGCGCATACGGAGCGCGCCGACCCGGTTCCCCGCCCGCAGCAGCCAGTGACCGTCCCGGGCCGGGTCCGGCGTGGCGCTCTGGAGTATCCCGGAGGAGGCGAGGGCCCGGCCGGCCTCGGCGCCGAGCGGCACGGAGACGGCGGGCCCGTACTCGTGCAGCACCACGTCCGGCACGGGTGCCGTCATGCCGGCCGCTCGCGCAGCGAGTCGAGCCCGTAACGGGCGGCGACGTCGATGCCTTCGCCGTAATGATGCTCTTCGAGAAGCGGCAGGATCTTCGTGCGCCAGGTCCGCTCGAGGCCACCGTCGCGGTACACGCCCGGCTTCATCAGGTACGAGGGACCGATGGCGAAGTCCGCTTCGTCGATACGGGAGTTGAGAGCGTCGAGGAGACGGGCCGGCTCCCCATCGCGGCCTTGTCGTTCGAGCCAGCGTCCGAGCAGCCCGGAGGTCGGCTCGGTGCGCGGGGACAGCTCGACGAACGCGAATCGGCGCCGCATGGCCGCGTCGACCAGCGCGATCGACCGGTCGGCGGTGTTCATCGTGCCGATCACGAAGAGGTTGGGCGGCAGCGGGAAGTCGTCCCCGGAGTAGGTGAGCCGCACCGACCGGTCCCGGTACTCCAGCAGGAAGTACAACTCCCCGAACACCTTGGCCAGGTTGGCGCGGTTGATCTCGTCGATGATCAGGAAATGCGGGACATGCCGGTTGCCCTCGCGTGAGGCGAGGTCGGCGAGCTCCCGCAGCGGGCCGGCGGTCAGCCGGAACGCCACCTCCCGTGTCTCGGGGTCCTCCACCGGCCGGAACCCCTCGAAGAAGTCCTCGTAGGCGTACGACGGATGGAACTGCACGATCTTGACCTGCTCCGGGCCGCCGCCGAAGTGCTCGGCCAGCTTCATCGCCAGGTACGTCTTGCCGGTGCCCGGCGGACCGTAGAAGACCAGCTGCTTCTCGTCGAGCAGGAGCTCGCGCAGCTCCTCCAGCCACGCCCGGTCGTGGACCAGGAGATCGTCGGCGAGCGTGTCGCTGATCTCGGGCAGGGTCAGTTCCTTCGGCACCGGCCGCTCAAGGGTCTGCACGACCTCGGGCTCGTCCGTACCGCCCGCCTCACCGGCCAGCCCGTCCAGAGCGTCCAGGACGCCGGTCAGATCGACCACGTCGTGCTGAACGGACAACTTCTGCCGCAGTTCACCGGGCAGTTCGTCGTACGCGTGACTGTCCGCCTGCCAGGTGACCGGCCGTCGCAGGTTGGACAGCCCGCCCGGCGACGAGGCCTGCACGGCGTCCCCGGTGATCCGGCCGAGGTACAGCCGGTCGTCGTCATAGGTGGCCACGGTGTCCCCGACCCGCATCTGTGTCAGGAACGCGTGCAACTCGTCCACCAGGCCCTGCTTCTGGTGGTACGAGGCCGCCCCCTCGTAGCCCTCCTCGACGAAGCGGCGCAGCGCGCTCTTGGTCGGGTCGGACTCCTCCAGCGGCGGCAGGTGCGCGCCGGACAGCGACACGAACCCTTCCTTCAGCCACTGCTGCCGCACCAGATTGTGACCCGAGACGTTCGAGCCGCGCACCAGCCACGCCTTGTGCGGGGGGCGCCAGCCGGTGGACTGGTAGTCGGAGAGCGGGTGGCCCTCGTCGGTGCGCCAGGACTCCGGGCCGGAGGCGTCGTAGCCGTACACCAGCGCGGCGGCGGCCGACGAGGAGTTGCACTCGATGTCCCGCGTCACCACCCAGCGCGCGGGCGCGTCCGGTGGTCGACCCGGGGCGGCCGGGGCGTCCACGAGTGCGCCGTCCGCGCGGAGTTCCGCCCGGAACCGGCGCGCGTGGCGGCCGAGCCCCGGCCACTCCTCTGCGGTCACGAGAGATCCCTCGCGCAGCAGGAACTTGTTCGTCCCGTTGCCGCCGAACCGCGTCAGCAGGTACCCGCGCGCCTCGGCACCGTCCTGCGGCAGCTTGATGCGGAAGTCGGGCGTGCCGGGGAGGCGGTCGGGCTGCGGCATGGTGACCTTCCGAAAGGGCGAGGCCTGTGTCGGACACCGCAGAGACTACACGTTGACGCCGTCAACGTGCATGAGTGAGATGTTTCAGGCTTCCTCGGACCTGTGCCGCTGGGTGGCCGATGTGGATCGAGTGACACACGGTGCGGTGATTCGGCTATACCGTTCTGCCGGGACGTCAGACGCGGGCTGACGTGGGATGAGTTGGGGGGGCGATGATCGACTACCGCAAGGTGCCGAATGTTCCGGTCTGGACGCTGGCGACACGCGATGTCCAGGTGCCGGCCGTCATCGGGGACGGGCCGATGACGCCCGAGCGGCTGACCGAACTGCGCGGGGTGCTGGCCGCGTTGGCCGACCAGCCGATCGCCACGCTGGAGGCGCACCCGCTGCCCGAGAAGCTCGACCGCAGCCGTGGCATCCCCCTCGATGCCGCCAGCCCGCTGGCGCAGCATCTGTCGCAGCTCATCACCGACTCGGCGAAGGTGTCCGCCACGGCCGCCAAGGCGACGGCCTCCGGCGGGATCCTGTGCCGCGTGGTGGTCCCGGCGAAGGTTGCCGAGGAGTTCGGGCAGGGGCTGGTCCGCTGGATGGTGCCGAAGGGGTCGAAGGGCGGGTTCTACGGCGACCTCGTGAATTCGGCGACGGGGCAGATCGTCGCGAAGCCGACGTTCGTGCCGGTCAGTGGAGCGGCAGCGGCCGGCACGGTCGGCGGCGCGGGCGCGACCGCCGGCGCCGCGGCTGCGGGGGGAACGGTGCTCACGGTGGCCGCTCCGCTCGTGCTCATGGCGGTGGCCGTGGGGGTGAGCGCCCACGCCGACCGCAAGCGGCAGCAGGCCATCGAGCACATCACGGACCTTCTGGAGCAGCTTCAGGCCGACAAGCTCGACGACGAGCACAGCGCACTCAACGGCTGCCGCCCCGCCATCGACAAGGCCACGGCCATCCTGCTCGACCAGGGCAGGCTCGGTGTCTCGCTGGGCCTCGACTCGGCGGTGCACGCCATCGACACGGCACTGAGCAAGGCCGATATCCGTCTCGCCCGTTGGCGGAGCACGCTCGACAAGCTGCCCGCCGGCGAGCCCGTCGAGATGGGCACGCTGACCGAGGCGTTTCCCGGCGTCGACGAACAGGGCGGAGCGTTCCGCGCCCACCTCGAACTGGCCTCGCTGGCCATCGCGTTGAAGCGGCGCGTCAACGTCCTCCAGGCGGTCGAGCGGGCCCAGAGCGAGCCCGACAACCTGTTCGAGAGCTTCGCCCGCGCCCTCAAGGACGACGAGCGGCGTCTCGACGAGCTGGAGAGGGGCATCGCCGCCGTGCTGCTGCGTCTGTCGACGCTGCAGCTGGCCCGCCCGAGCAGCAAGCGCCCCGTCTTCACGACCGGTGAGGTCGACCGGCTCCTGCGTTCGGCGTACCAGCTCCGCAGCCTGGGCGACGGCGTCGCACTCAACGGCCGCCCGGCGGACGTGGCGATCGAGATCGCCCGCGACCGGGACGGCTCGGTGGTGGTGTTCCCCGCGCTGCCCGCGGAGGCATAGCGCTGCGGAGGGGAGGGCGAGGGCGCGCGGCTCCGGCGCGATGGTGTGGCTGGGCGGGGAAGCCTGCCCGACGCGCGCCGCATTACGCCAGCGGAAGGCCCAGAACACCGTCCAGCGACTTGGACCTCCTGTACTGATCCCGAGGGTGGTCGGCTTGGTGTGATCGATGGCCGTGCTGCCGAGGCCGGTGGGAAACCCGGCGCGGTCGGCGGGCGAAGTGATCAGGGGCCGGGGTCGAGCAGGTCCGCCCGGACGGTCTTGCCGCTGGGTGGGTAGGGGACGCAGTCCCAGTGGTCGGCGAGGGCGGTGACGAGGGTCAGGCCGCGTCCGATGGTGCCGAGCGGGTCGGTGTCCGCGAGGCGGGGGAGTGGACGGAGGTCTCCGCGGGCGTCGCTGACCTCGATACGGAGGCGGCCGGCTACCGGGTCGAGGGCGAGCGTGAGCCGGAAGCAGCGGCCCGGCACGCGCCCGTGCAGTACGGCGTTGGCGGTCAGCTCCGCGACGACGAGTTCGGCACGCTCCGCGAGGTCCTGCGAGACGCCCCAGGAACGCAGTTCGGTCACTGCGAGGAGCCGCGCGAGACGGGCGCCGCGCCGTGTGGAGGACAGGAGCTGGGTGAAGGCGCCGACGGGGGCACCGATGTGGGGTGTTGCCTGGTTCATGGTGTCAGCGTGGCGGGAGGGAACAGGCGGAGGCGAGTACCGAGCCCCGTACGCTGAGTGAGCGTACGGAGCCGGAGCGTCCGGTCTATTCGAGCGCACGCACAGGGCCGTTGAGGAAGCGCGCGGTCGGGGAGCGCATCGCCCCGGCGAGGGTGTACGCGGGGCGTACGAGGGAGCAGCCGTACGAGATGTCGGCGCCCAACGCGCAGGCGTTCGGCGGGGGCGTCCATCAGCCGGCCCCGGTACGCGGAGTGACGGCAGACGTCCGTGCGCTTCCGGAAGAGGTGTTCACGAGGCGGTGGCGATCGGCCCCCGAGCGGGCCGCACCCCGGAGTGGGGCGCGGCCGGGAGCGCGCCCATGGTGTCAGTTGGCCGTGCGCCTCGGGCTCCTCAGCTCCTGGTGGGGCTTGCGGTGTGCTCCGAGCTCTGGGCGGGAGCGGGGACGCGGTCGGTGGTGGAGGGGGCGGCGAAGACCTCGTCGAGGGTGGTGGCGTCGATGGCGCGGTCGAACCAGAGATCCAGGAGCGGCGCGTCCGCGCAGGTGGTGACACGCTGTCGCGTCTCTTCCGTCAGTGAGAGGCCGCGGCGATCCATCAGGTGCAGCAGTCGCTCGGCCTTCTCTTTCACGCGTCCTTCCTCCCGTCCTTCCTCGCGTCCTGCGAGGCGAGCGTCGCCCACGATGGTGCCTCGCCTGGGGGTGAAGAGGGTCTCCATCACGTTCCTCCAAAATTTCCGGGCGTGTTCACTGCCCAAGCCGTCCTCGATCAGTCCCGCCAGGTCGTCCCGTGCTTCGCGGTCCGAGTCCTGGGCCAGGGCCTCGCCCATGACCGTCAGTATGCCCTCGATGTCCGGGTCGTTGCTGTGGATCCACAGACAGAACGCGGCGAAGGCGAGGTCCGTCAGGGCGTCTTCGATCCGGCTCACCCGCAGGACGTTGGCCGGCCCCAGTACGTGTGGCACGGTCACCTGGGTGGGGTGTCCCAAGCCGGTGCGCAGAGGTGTGGCCGCCCACGCCGCTGTCGCCGTGTCCACGCACAGGACCAGCAGGACGACCTCGAGTTTGTACCGGTCACGCAAGTACGCGACGTAGTACGGCTGGAACTTGCTGGGGTCACACCGAGGAGCGCGACCAGAAGGGCGGGTGTCGGGTCTGCTCTACGCGCAGGGGCAGGTCAGTGCGGGGGCCGCGCGGTTGGGGGAGCAGGTGACCACGGCGAGGGCGAGGTACGACGGGCGCTCGAGGTAGCGGCCGTACGACACGTCGCCGCCCGCGTGCAGCCGTTCGGCGGCGGCGTCCACCAGCCGGGCCAGGCGCGCGGTGTCCCGGTCGTGCTCCGCGGCGAACCGCGGGGCGTACTCGGCCAGGCGCTCACCCAGCCAGGCCGCCGCCTCCTTCGCCTCCTCCCAGGTCCCCCGCACCAGCGAGCGGGGCTTGACGAGCCAGTAGGCCGTCTCCAGGGGCGGGAGGTCCGACGTGCGGAACTCCGCGGCGACTTGGCGGTAGCGCTCGATGAGTTCCGGCCTGCTCCCGGCCGGGGGCGGATCGGGGTGCGGGGGCCGTCGTAGGGCCTCGTCGTCGAAGCGCGTCTTGGGGCCGGTCCAGAGGTAGGCGTGGTGGTGCACGTGTTGCTCCCGGAGGGCGGAGCGCCGGCCGGACGCGGGGTGGGACCCGGTCCGGCCGGCGACAGGGGAGGAGAGGGAGGAGGGTCAGGCGCCGAGGCCGAAGCGGACCGGGTCGATACCGGCGGCGTCCAGTTCCTCCGTGGTGAACCGCAGGGGCGCTGCGTCCGGCCGCTTGCTGTCGCCCAGCGCCCAGGCGTCCTCGCCGATACGGGCGAGGGTCACGCACCCTTCGGTGCAGGGACCGCCGCACGCCTTGGTGAACGAGGCCGCGCTGATGTCGAGGGCGTAGAGGTTGGTTCCGTTCTGCATGACTGCACCTTCCAGCTCGTCCGACGCGGCCGGGTCCGGCCGCCGCCGCCCATGGCGGGCGGGATTGCGCGGAGGGGGCGGGCCGCCTGGTGTTTCCGCAGGTGAGCGGCGGATACGGACGGCTCGTCCCGGATCTCCGTGACCTCAGAGTGGCGGTCGGACGGGGGCGGGGACGAGTGTGGCACCCCGTACGCTGAGTCAGCGTACGGACACGAAGAGTGGACGGTACGTCTGATGATCCGCCAGTCTTGGGGTGGACGCGGGCGGCGGAAGAGACGGCCGTCGCGGTGCGGTGCGGAGGCAAGGAAAGGGGCGGCGGATGGACGTGGTCGGGGTCGAGGGGGAGGCGGCGGCCGGGAGCGCCGGCGGTGTGCGGGCGGTTCCGGCGGGGCCGGTGGGGGAGTGCGAGCGGGAGCCGCATCCGTCGGACAGCCTGCGGACGTTCGGGGCCGTCGTCCAGGCGCTGCGCGAGCACGCGGGGCTGAGCCGGGCCGACCTGGGCGTGAGGGTCCAGTACTCGAAACACACGGTCGAGTCGGTGGAGTTGGGACGCCGGATGCCGGACGAGGCGTTCGTGGAGCGCGCGGAGGAGGCGCTGGGCAACACGGGTGCGCTGCGGAAGGCCGCGCGGCATCTGACGCGGGGGGAGGCGGGGCTGGCGGCGTGGTTCCGGCGGTGGGCTCGGCTGGAGCGGGAGGCGGTGAGTCTGTGCACGTATGAGTGCCGGTTGGTGCCGGGGTTGTTGCAGTCGGAGGGGTATGCGCGGGCGGTGTTCGACAACAGCATCCCGTTGCTGCCCGACGAGCAGACGGAGGCGCAGGTCACGGCCCGAATGGAACGACAGGCGATGATGAGGGAGCGGCCGACCGTGCCGTTCGGCTTCATCGTGGAGGAGTCGGTGTTCCGGCGCGGGCTGGGTGGGGCGGAGGCGCAGGTGAGCATGCTGGAACATGTGCTTGAGCTGACTGCGCCGCGCAACGTGACGCTGCAAGTGGTGCCGGTGGAGCTGGAGTTCCACGGATGCCTGGACGGGCCCATGCGGATCCTGGAAACCCCGGAGGGGCGGCGGCTCGGGTACTCCGAAGGACAGCAGAACGGACGGCTGATCTCCGACGCGAAAGAGATGAGTCTGCTCTGCCGACGCTATGACACACTGCGCTCGCAGGCCCTCAACCCTAAAGATTCCCGGGACCTGCTGGAGCGACTTCGAGGAGAGCTATGAGCAGCGGTACGTCGGAACTCGCCTGGTTCAAGTCCAGCTACAGCGGCACCCAGGGCGACGACTGCGTGGAGGTCGCGGTCGCCGAACAGGCCGTGCACGTACGGGACTCCAAGGACGTGACCCGCTCGGCCTTCGCCGTCGGCCGTGAAGGCTGGGGGCGGTTCGTACGGTTCGCGTCGGAGCGATGAACGACTTGGGGCGTGCCGTCCGCTGGAGTAGCGGGCGGCACGCCCTCACCGCGTCTCGTTCGTGGGGCCGTACCCGAGGGCCGCGCGGTTGATGAAACGGTCACCGAGGTCGCGCACGGGCGCGGGCTTCGGTTGCTTGGCAGCGCTCTTCGCCGTGGGCTTCTTCGGGGCTGGCTTCTTGCCGCCCGCACGCTTGGTCGCTGTTGCCTTTGCCTGCTTGGCTTTCTTCGCGGCCGGCGTGTTGCGCGCGGCGAACCTCTTGCGGGCCGCTGAGAGCCTCTCGCGTTCTGCAACGGCTACGTTGGTGGGAAGAGCCTCGGCGAGAACGCGGGCCCGGCTGAGCGCGTAGCGCGCCGCACTCCAGTTCTTTCTGTTGATGGCCATGTTCGCCAGGCTGATGGCCTGCTGCAAGGCTCTGATCTTCGCGGGCTGCTTCCGAGGTATCTCGGACTCGGCACCGCTGCTGCGCTTCTGCCCGGCGGCTCGGGTACGCCAATCCGTACCTGAGCTCAGAACGACGACCGACCGAGGGTTGCTGCTCTGGTTCACGCGTACCACGTGCGTTGTTCCTTGGGTGAGCGGTGGGGCAGGCCCTGGGGTGGCCACCAGGCGGGGCCACCCCAGGGGCAGGTCAGTCGTGACGAGGACCCTGACCGGGAGGCGGGGTGAGGGTGGAACGGTAGGTACCGGACTCGCCCTCGGTAAGCGGGTTCTCCAGGGTCAGGCCGGCGGCGGCCATGCGGTCGTACTCGGCGAGGATCAGGTTCTTGGTGCGGTACTCGCCGTGGGCCTTCATGTCGTTGTCACGGACGACGTTGAAGGTGTCCAGAATGTAGGCGGTGTCGTCGCGGTCGATGCCGTAGAGGTGGAAGAAGAGAGCGTCCAGTTCGGCGCGGATCACGGCACGGCGGTCCTCGTCCCAGCGGAAGGGGGCGCCCGTGTCGCCAAGGTCGCGTGCGAAGGGTGCCATGTCGTGGGCGGTGTAGATCAATTCGAGGAGGCGAGGAGTGATTGCGTGCGAGTGCGGAGTCAGCTGCTCAGGGTGCAGGAATGGGAGCTGTTCGAATTGGAAGAAGTTGAGGTTGGTTCCACCGAGCTTCTGCCGAAGCACGTAGTCCAGAGCGAGTGCAGTGCTGTTGCCGTAGAAGAGCCAAGGTTGCTCGGTCCTGCTAGGCATTAGAATATTACCGGAGTCGCCAAGTCCGCGCTTCGGAAACGCGAAGGTGATGGCGGTCCGTTCATTTGTACCGTGACAGATTTTACGGAATCCCATCAGCCAGTCGTGGTGCCAATCCTTGGCAGCCAGGAGACTGTCTACACCTGGAATTTTAACTTCTTCGCCGTTCTTGTCGAACTTACCTGTCGCTGTGTCATCCGCTGGGACCCAATACCGAGGCATCGGGGCGGCTGAGGGGTCTTGATGTTGTTCGACAGTGAAGCGAGGCAGAGTGCCCAAAGCGAGCTGCTTCTCCGTCGCGCCTTCGTAGGTGGAGAAGCGGTGATCGTAATAATGGAGCATCTTCGCCTCGTAAAGCGGTAGGAGGCGCGCCTCTCCCCGCACCAGGACGTTGCCCTCCAGGTGCCAGCCGTCTCTGAGAAGGTCGTCGAAGGTTTCGCCTTGCTCGGCGGAAGGGCGAAATAGGTGAGAGTCGCTGGTCATGTTGAATAGACCTTGGATGAAGCTGATGCCCCACGGATTCCCGGCGCTCTTTTTAGTCTCGTCTACAAGGACGGGGATGCGGCGGTAGATGTCAAGGGTGACTTCTGCATCTCGGCGGGAGCGGAAAATAGGGCATGTGCCGGTATTAGGGTTCAGGAGTTGAATTTCGCGACCGGTCAAGGTGTAGGAGCGTTCAGCGATCTGAGAGACTTGACGGACGCGAAAAGCGATTGTGATCGGAGTTTCAGGAGATCCGGACCCAATCATGCAGAATAGGGCGAAGTTCACAGCATGGTGAACGCCAGGGAAAAGCTTCTCCTCGTTTTCGAAGCCGTAAAGTGCTGCCAACTGGCCCTTCGTTACCAGATCCTTGAAGAAAAACTGAGTTGTTGCATCCGTCGCGATCCCGGTCGGAACGATGACTCCGACGCGGCCACGTGGCGAACCGAGGCGACGGTCTTGTTCTGTGAAGATGGTGTCAGTTTTGATGCGCCCTCGACCGCACAGAGGGTAGAGCCCGGACGCGCTAGCGAAGTGCCGGGTGCCATCGATCTCTCGCTTGGCTTCCTGGTACATGCTGTAGAGGTCCGGGTCGTTGGCTACGAGTCGTTGGATAAGGCTCTTGCGCCGGGCACCCGCAGATTTGGCGATCTCCGGAGACCGAGCGGCGAAGAACTCTTGCTCCTTCAGTTCTAGATGTTCCCACGGCGGATTCCCCACCACCGCGTCGAACCCTCCAGTCCACCCCGTCCCCGGCTGGACGCCCGCCCCCGACTCCGGAACCGCGAACACCTCCGGAAATTCCAGGTGCCAGTGGAAGAACCGATACTGATCCCGCAGGTTCATGATCTCGGCATGCGTGGCGTCCGGCACGGCCGACTGGTCGCGCCCCCGCAGCGCGCGGAATACCTGGTCTGTCGGCGCCTCCGGAGCCCCGTCCCACTTGGGCCACACGAACGCGGCGCACCACGCATCCGCAGCATGCAGATCCTGGACGTACGTCGTGGACTCGACGTAGGCCCGATACGCCGACTCCTGCGCCCGCACCTGCTCCAGAGAGTCTGCCGGTGCCGTAGTGATCCGGGCCAACTCGGCAGCGTACTGGTCGTTGCCGGGCAAGACGTCCGTGTCGAAGGTCAGCTCGTCCTGGCCTGCGCGCTGGGTCCTGTTCCGCTTGACCAGCCAAGCCGCGTATTTCTTGCCGTCCCCCTCGATCGGCTTGAACGCGTCGTCCGGAACACCTTCCGCCAGCAGCTTCGGCGTAGCCCCGATCAGCCCGTTGCCGTGCTTGACGTGGGCGTCGAGGAATCCAAGCGGCTTACCCGGCTCCAGCGCCTCCAGCCACAGCGAGACCTTCGCCAGCTCCACGGCCATAGGGTTGAGGTCCACGCCGTAGATGCAGCGCGCGACGACCTCGTGCAGCGCATGCCGCACCGCGTCGACCGTCGGCTCCGGGTTGCGCTCCCGCACCGACGCAACCCGCTTGGCGATACGCCGAGCTGAAGCGACGAGGAAGTGCCCAGACCCACAAGCCGGGTCGCAGACCGTCAGGGACAGCAGCTCGTCGACGATGTCGTCGGCCGGGTCAGGACGGCCGGCCTCCGCGGCCCGCTGCTCGCCCCGCTTCACGGCGTCGTCTATGACCGGATCCAGCGTCGTGTCCAACAGGCACTCGATCAGCGACGACGGCGTGTAGTAACTGCCCGTCGTCTTCCGGCTGTTGCCCGCGACCTCGATCAACTCGAAGGACCGGTCCGTAGCCGAGTGCTTCGGCTCGAGCTCCAGCAGCGACTCGTAGACCGAGCCCAACTCCTCCGCGTCCAAATGCCGGTAGTCCACCGAACGCCACCGCCGCGCACCCGAGTCCCGCACCTGCGCCAGATGCCGCACGGCAGCCAGCAGCGACTCGTTGGACAGCTTCAGCCCGTCCAGCGGCGCGTCGGCCTCCGTGTGCGTGAACAGACCGCCGAGACCGGGCAGCCCCAGCTCCGGACGGCCCCCTTCCTTCCCCAGCGCGTCAAGAACGATCCGCAGCGCCTCGTACTGGTCACCGTGCGCCGTTCCCTGCCGCCGCCGGGCCCGCTCCCGCAGCCGCGCCGACGAGAAGTACCGCTCGTACGCCTCCCGTTGCCGCTCACTGGCGTTCGGGTCGAGCAGGGCGTCCCGGTCCTCGGCCACAAACACGAACAGCAGCCGGTACACCAGCCGCAGCAACGCATCCCGCAGCGCCTTCGGGTCCACGTCCTCCCGCAACCGCACGTTCTCCGGATGCCGCAGGAACCCGGTCCCGAGCACGGTCAGCGCGTTCTGCACGCCCAGCCGCAGCTGGTCCAGGGCACGCGCCCCCGACGTGACGGCCTCCGTACGCCACTTCTCCAGCCAGCACCCGGCCGGCGCCGCCCCCTCCTGCACCGCGAACCGCGAAGCATGCAGCACGCAGTACAGCAGCACGAACTCGCTGAACAGCTCCCCGTCGAAGATCGCCTCAAGGTCGAACTCGACGTAGGCCGCCGTCGCGAAGGACGACGAGTCGCGCAGCAGCCGCAGCCGGCGCCCGTTCGTGAGCACCGCCCACAGGTGGGCCTCGGTGCGGTTCAGGCAGTCCTGGAGCATCGACTGCGCCGGGACCTGACCGGCCGCCGGACGCTTGTCCAACTCCTGGTTCCACGGCACCAGATGCACCAGCGCCGGACCATGCCGGTGCGACACCGGGAACCGCTTCTCGGCATCCGAGTCGGCCGGGATGCCCCCCGCCCCGACCTCCGTCAGCGCACCGAAGTCCAGCTTGCGGAACAACTGGGCGAGCCAGTCGGAGCCCGCCCGGCCCGTCGGGTCGGCGGACGGCGCGCCCGTGACCGGGTCCGAGGGCAGCGCGGCGCGCAGCTCGCGCCACAGCGGCTTGAGGTATTCCCAGGCGCGCTCGGCCTCGTCCCGGACGGGGACGGAGGCGGGCAGGCCGTAGTCGGCGGGCTTGGTGCCCGGCAGGTTCCGCGCCTCGGCGATGCGCAGCAGCATGTCGGCGGGGAGCAGACCGCCGACCGTGGTGACGGCGGTGAAGGCCAGGGCGGTGCGGGTGGCGGCGGACATCAGGCTTCGGCTCCGGACACGGTAGAGGCGGCGGGGGCGGCGGGCGGCACGTAGACGTACACGCCGAGGACGTCGGCGGGCTCCTGCGGGATCACCTTCAGGCCGCGGACGATCTCTTCGTTGGCCTTGCGCACCCGGCGGTGCGAGGCGTCGAGTTCGGCGGCCAGGCGGGTGCCGTACTCGGTGAGGTGGTCGGCGAGGCCGGGCAGGCCCTCCAGCGCGCGGGTGATGGACCTGCGGGCGGCCAGCTCGTGGGTGTTGGCGGTGGCGCGCGCGCCGAGCAGCGCGGCGGCCGCGTCGTCGTCCAGCCAGCGGGCGCGCTGCGGCAGACCCTCGTAGGCCAGCAGCCGCGCGTCCTCGGCGACCACCTGCCGCTCACCCGAACGGGACGGCAGGGTGAGGTGGAAGCGGTAGCGGACCAGCAGCAGCGTCGTGCGGACGCTCACCGCGTCCGTCGTCACCACACCGCAGCGGCGGGCCGGACGCGGACCCAGCGCCTTCGCGTCCAGCGCCGAGTCCAGGACGTACGAGGCGACGGCCCCGATCGCCGGGTCGGTGCGGACGAGGGCGGCCTCGCCGCGGCCGATCGCCGGCGTGGTGCGGAACGGGATCTCGCGGTCCTCCTCGACCAGCCGGTTGCCCAGCGTGGCCGCGAGCGCGTCCCGCAGCCCGGCCGGGGTGCCGCCGACCTGCGCGGTGAAGTCACCGCTGCCGTCCCGCGGATCGCGCACGAGCGCGTCCAGGTCGCGCAGCGCCTCCAGCGTGAACTCGCGCACCTCCTCCGCGCCGCCGAGCGCGGCCCGTACGGCGGCGACCTCGCGGGCCACCTCCTCCGGGTGGATGGCCCGCTGCGCGTACTTGGAACGGGAGGTCTTCTCCCGGTCGGCCGCCGACGTCCACTCCCGCTCGATGCGGTCGAAGGACTCCTGGTGGGCGTCCATCTCGAACAGGCTCTCCTGGCTGCCCTGCCGCCCGTGCAGCAGCAGCCACTCCACCACGGCGTCCGTGACGCCGCTCGCGGTTTCGTCCGGGACGGAGACGGAGATGCCGAGGTCCTTCTTGATCTGGCGGTGCTTCTTGAACAGCACCTCCAGGACCTTGCCGTCGATGCCGTTGTCCTCGCCGTACATCGTGATGACGCGGACCTGGTCGCGCTTCTGCCCGTACCGGTCGACGCGGCCCTCGCGCTGGTCGTGACGGGTCGGGTTCCACGCCAGGTCGTAGTGGACGACGGCGTCGAAGTGGTGCTGGAGGTTGACGCCCTCGGAGAGGCAGTCGGTGGCGATCAGCACGCGCCGCACGGACGGGTCGCCGCCCTCCTCGGCGGCGAGCTGCTCGATCCGCTCCAGGCGCTGCTGCGGGGAGAGCGTGCCGGTCACGGCGGCGATCCTCGTCCTCTTGCCGAGCTTGCCGTCCAGCTGCTGGGCGAGGTAGTCGGCCGTGGGGATGTAGCGGCAGAAGACGATCGGGTTGTAGCCCTGCCCGATCAGGTCCTTCAGGTGCTTGGTCAGCGCCTTCAGCTTGGCGTCCCCCGCCGGGCCCATCAACTCCTCGGCGCGTCCGGCGAGTTCGAGAAGGCGGGCGCCCGCGTCCTCCGACTCGGCGGCGCCGGGCGCGACGTCCATGCCCTCGTGCCGGTCGTTCTCGGCGGAGTCGGCGGCCACCGGGGCGCCCAGCACGTCCGCCTCGTGCGCGGTGCGGGCGGTGGCCGACTCGGAGCGGGTCTTCAGGGTCTGGGCGGCGGCGGCCGGGGACGACACCATGGAACGCAACAGGGCGATCACCGACCACCAGGCGATGCGGGCCTCCCGCTTGCCCTGCTCGCCGGCCGCCGAGACGCGGTCCGCGGCGTAGGCGATCGCGTCGTCGAGGAGCGCCCGGTAGGCGGGCGTCAGCTTGTACGGCTCGTCCTTCGTCCAGCGGTCGGACGGGAACGCGGTCCGCTCCGCCAGGGAGTCGTCGGCGAGGCCGTCCTCCTTGGTGAGGTAGTCGCGGACGTCGGCGCGCTTGCGGGCCACGAAGTGCTCGGCGAGCTTCGCCCGTCCCGCCGGCGTCTCCAGGTCCAGCGTCGCCAGCTCGGGCCGCACCAGGCCGAGCAGGTTGCGGAACGCGGACTCCTTGCCGGAGTGCGGGGTCGCCGTCAGCAGCAGCAGATGGCGGTCGGCGTCGGCGGACACCTTCCGCAGCAGCTCGTGGCGGAGCTGGTTCGTCGCGGAGGACGCGCCGCCCTGCGCGGGGTCGTCGGCGGCCACACAGGTGTGCGCCTCGTCGACGATCACCAGGTCGGGGCAGTGCTTGACGAAGTCCTCACGGTGACGGGTCGACTTGATGAAGTCCGTCGAGATGATCGTGAACGGATGCCGGTCGAACAGCGACTGGCCCAGCTCCAGGTTCCGCTCCAGACGCGACACCGTGGACGCCAGCACCAGCTCCGCGTCGATGCCGAACTTCTCCCGCAGCTCGCCCTGCCACTGCTCGGCCAGCGCGGGGGAGCACAGCACCGCCAGCCGGGTCGCCTCGCCCTGCGCCAGCAGCTCCTTGGCGATCAGCCCCGCCTCGACGGTCTTGCCGATACCGACGTCGTCCGAGATCAGCAGCCGTACCGTGCGCTGCCGCAGCGCCATCAGCAGCGGCACCAGCTGGTAGGCGCGGGGCTCGACGGCGATCGACGCCAGCGAGCGGAACGGGCCCGCGCCCGACCGGAAGCCGATGCGCAGCGCCGTGCGCAGCAGACCGGCGGCACGCTGGTCGCCCAGGTCGTCCGGGCTCGGCGCGGCGAACTCGGCGGGGCGCACCTCCTCGAACGAGGGGAAGACGGCCGCGATGTCGTCCTCGCTCCCGCCCAGCGGGCGCAGCACCAGCATGTCGGGGGCGCTCTCGGGCAGCACCACCCATTCCCGGCCACGGGCCGCGACCAGCGAGCCGGCTGTGTACGTGAGGCTCATGGGATGTCTCAGTTCCTCGGGTCGATACGTCGGGAGGTCGTCAGGGGCGCGGGACGGTCAGCGCAGATGGAAGTAGGCGGCATGGTGCTCGACGACGGCGTCCCAGTCCGCGTCCGCAGGGAAGCGCAGCACGTCCCAGCCCGCCTCCTCCAGGCGGTAACCGGCCTCCACGTCACGGGAGGAGTCGGCCGGCCGGTCCGGAGTGTCGACGAACACGGCGAGATGGACGTCGTCCAGGTAGAACACCAGGTCGGGCCGGGCCGCCGCTCCGTCGACGAACACGTCGGCCGCGTCCGGCAGCCGGTAGCCCTTCGCCTTCAGCCAGCCGACCAGATCGCCCTGCGCGACGAGCGCCGCCAGGTCCGTCTCCAGCGGCGTCGGCACGGACACGGGGGAGGCCCCGGCAGTGGCGGGAGCGTCCGCGTCCGCCGCCGTGCTGCCGCCCGTGCCGGCAGCCGCCGCCGGCACGAGCCTGCGGAACACCTCGCTG
The DNA here is from genome assembly GCF_010548465.1 of Streptomyces sp. SID14436. Taxonomy (GTDB): domain Bacteria; phylum Actinomycetota; class Actinomycetes; order Streptomycetales; family Streptomycetaceae; genus Streptomyces. Next base: position 34,739 of record NZ_JAAGMD010000791.1, read on the forward strand.
CGCGACTCGCCCCGGTCCTCCCGCTCGGTGCGGGCGCCCGCCAGGCGCAGCAGCAGCGGACGGGCGGTGTGCCGGCTCAACTGCCGGTGGTGGCCCTGGTTGGCGTACGTCAGTAGGCAGGTGTAGCAGCCGCGCGCGCACTTCTCGTGCTCGGAAGGACCGCCCAGGTCCTCGCCCGTGTCCGGGTCGAAGTGGCAGATCTCCAGTGCCGTCCGGGCGGCCTGCGCGAGCGCGTCCTTCTCGTGCTGGATACGGCGCAGCACGCCCGCGCCGCCCTCCGCGGCCTCCGTGAACAGCATGCGGCGGCGCGGCCCGTCGTCCGGCGGCAGCAGCTCCGCCGTCAGCTCGGAGTCCTCCAGCTCGAACGCCGCCTCGATGCCCCGCTCCAGCGCGTACAGGAACGACAGCGCCACCGGCTCCGGCTGCGGCTCGTCCAGCGTCACCACCAGGATGTTCCGGCGGTCCTGCACGTACGGCAGCACCCGCTTCTTGCGGCGCTTCTCGTTGCCGTCCTCGTCGACCACCGGCATGCCGGTGCCCTCGATGGCGTCCGCGGCGGCCCGGTCGTTCAGCCAGCGGCCGTCGCCCAGGTCCAGCCAGTAGCCGTCCGGCTCGCCCTCCTTGTCGCGGACCCGGCCCAGGTTGGTGATGCGGACGGTCGCCGAGTCGCCGTAGTCCAGATCGAGGACCGGCGAGCCGTCCCCGTCGCTCACGTGCGAGGAGAGACGGCCCTTGCGGGCGCCGTGGTCCTGGAACGCGTACGACGTCTCCAGACGGAAACCGGCCCTGCGCCGCTCCTCCTCGTCCGAGGAGATCCGCTCGCGCGGGGTGGTGTACACGGTGTGCAGCTGGAGCAGGCCCGTGCGCTTGCCGCGCAGCGGCTCCCCGCACATCGCGCACAGGTCGGAACCGGCCCTGACATCGTGGTGGTAGCCGCAGCCGTCACAGCGGCGGGCTTCTGCCGTCGCCAGGTCGCCCGAGGCGTCCGGCGGCAGCTGCACCCGGGTCACCTGGTAGCGGGCGCCCTCGTGGTAGATGAGCGCGCCGGGGCCGAACTCGCGGATCGCGAGGAAGCGGGGCCGCTGCAGGTAGTCGCCGTCGGCGTTGCGGCGGTTGCCGGACCGCGGGATGTACGCGGCCAGCGGCAGCCTCGGGAAGCTGTAGCCGGGCAGGAACCCCTCGGACGCCAGGTAACGGTACGGGTTGAAGTCGCTCATCACCGACTTGCTGTCGGTGGAGCGGTTCAGCAGCAGGTTCGTCTGCGTCTCCGCCTCCCGGCGGCGGGTGCGCGCCCGGCTCTGCTCACCGGGGGAGAGGGTGTGGTCGACGACCCGCTTGTTCTGCTCGTACTGGTCGATGACGGCCGCCCGGAACAGGTCCCGCCACCGGTCGAACGCCGCGTCGAACTTCGCCGGGGCGCGCTCGATCCGGTCCTCGATCCACTCGTCGTACCACCAGGTCGTCGCCTCGAAGTCGGCGATCAGCGGGGCGAGGACCGTACGGGCCGCGACGACCGCACGGCGGCGGGCGCCCTCGTCCAGGGACAGGTCGCGGATCCTGTCGACCAGCGGCAGCGGCATCTGCGGGTCGGGGCGGTCGTCGCCGTCCGGGTCGTAGGCGACGTCGATGACGTGCGGGATCGCGGCGCCCAGCTCCATCCCCGTCTCCGCCAGCCAGATGCCCTGGAGGTGCGAGCGGACCAGGTCCTCGTTGGCGAGATCCAGGCGCGGCGGGGCCACCTGCCCCGACACCATGTCCCGGGAAAAGCGGAAGTAGTACTGGTCGTGGCTGTTGCCCGTCGCGCAGTACGTGGTCACCAGCGCGGGCTGGCCGGAGCGGCCCGCGCGTCCCGAGCGCTGCGCGTAGTTCGCCGGAGTCGGCGGCACGTTGCGCATCATCACCGCGTTGAGCGAGGCGATGTCCACGCCCAGCTCCATCGTCGGCGAGCAGTACAGCAACGGCAGTTCGGCGTCACGGAACTGCCGCTCGCGCTCCAGCCGGTCCTCCGGCGTGACCTGCGCGGTGTGCTCCCGCGCGAACAGGCCGGCCAGCTCGGACGCCGCCGTGCGGTACAGGTCGCGGAAGAACGGGTTGACGCGCGGTCCCTCGCCGCTGCTGTAGGTGCGCGCCAACGGGTCGACGGCGCCCCGCTCACCGTCACCGGCCCGCCAGATCAGCGCGGCGGCCGCCACCCGGTAGCCGAGGCGCTTCTCCGACGCGCGGCGGCGGAAGGCCGGCCCCGAACGCTCGGGAACCGCCTCCACCTCACGCACGAGCTCGGCGTCCCGCAGCACCTTCAACAGGTCCTCGATGACGCACTGCACGTCCTCCAGCGAGGCGGACGCCTCACGGAGCGCGGGCAGGTTCCGCCGCAGGTACTTGCCGAACTTGCCGCGCGCCGACAGGAACAGCGCCGACCGCTCCATGCCGGGCCGCGAACCGTACGGGTAGGCGGTGCCGACGGTCGGCTGGTCCGAGTCGCTCAACACCCACGGGCCGGTCAGGCGTTCCTCGCTCGCCCGCTGCAAGGTGTCGAAGTCGTCGCGGAAGTACTGCACGTCGATGGCGAGTTCACGCCGCATGTAGTCGAGCAGCGTGCGGCCGATCTCCTCGCGCAGCGCCGGGTCCGCGTCGCGCAGCACCGCGTGCGCGGACTGCCATCGGTCCGGCTGGGCGGCCACCCACTCCAGGTCCTCGTAGTCGATCCGCAGCAGACCCGTCTGCTCCAGGTTCGGCATCGTGATGCGCCAGCCGCGCTCCAGGTCGCGGTAGAGGCGATACCCGACGACGTCCCGGAACACCTTCGCCGCCCGCTTCTCCATGGACGGAGGCAGGTTGGTGCCCGACGCGTAGTCGCGAGGCGTCAGGCCCATCACCTCGGTGACGGCCTCGGCGAGGTCGTCGTGGCGCAGCCCGTCCTCACCCGCCCGCACAGCCGCCTGGTACAGCGCGCCGCGCAACTGCGTCACCTGGGCGAAGTCGTTGAAGTGCCCTGCCTGCAGGGACGCGTCCTGCCGGTTGTCGACGAAGGTGAGGAGCTTGCGCGCCTCCTTGCCCAGGCTGTCCTCGGGCACCGCCCGCAGGGACTTCACGATGGACGCGGAGATCAGCGAGGTCGCGGACGAACGCCCCTCCTGGTCCAGGGTGGCCAGCTTGGCGAAGTCCCGGCCGCGCGTCTGCTCGTAACTGACCTGGCAGTGCACGCAGAAGAGGAACGGCGCCGGCACGAACGCCGCCACCAGGCCCTCACCGGACTCGTTGCCGTGGGCGTCCACGACAACCCGCTTCGGCAGACGGGGGCGGTAGGACTTCTTGACGGTCATCCCGCCGTTCGCGTCCGGCTCCAGCCACGACTCCGGCAGCCGGCGGTCGTCCACGGCCTTCTGCGGATCGGCCGGCCACTCGTAGTCCTGCCCCGGCATGCCCAGATACAGGTAGCCCTCGCCCTCGCGGCCCCCGGAGGCGGAGGTGTCCCGGCGCGGCTCGTACCGGAAGGCGCCGCCGTCCTCGCTGCGCCAGACCGTCAGGTACTCCTGACCGCACTCACGGCAGAAAGCCAGCGGGAACAGCGGCTTGCCGCCGCTGTCCGGCTGCTCCAGCTGATAGGTGCGGGTCAGCGGCCGGGTGAGCGGATCCTCCAGCGTCGTGTAGACGGTGTCGCCCTTGGACAGGAACTGGTGCAGCCGGAACGCGAACAGCGGCCGTTCCGTCACCGGGTGCTTGGCCTGCGCGCCCGCCTCCAGCGTCGTCCGGATCGCCTCGCGCACCGTCTCCTCGGCGACACCGGACACCGAGGACAGCTCCGCCGCCGCCTCCTCGACGGTGGCCGGGGGGCGGCGGCGCAGCCGGCCGGTGCCCTCCTCCCGCTCCAGACCGAACCGCGACTCCACCCAGCGCGCCAGAGGGTCCTTCGTCAGCGCCTCGTACGACCGGGGCGCCGAAGGCACCCGCAGCCGCTCGGCGGGCACGGACTCCGGCGCCTCGTCGGTCGCCCGCACCAGGGTCTCGCCGATGACCCGCTCCGGCAGCACCGTCGTGCCGAACAGCCGCCTGGCGACCTTGGCGACCTCGCGCCGCTGGTCGTCCCAGGTGCCCTCGGTCGACATGGTCGCCGAGGTGCCGATGCACTGGAGGGACTCCGACGCCCGGCAGGCCTCACGGACCCGGCGGATCAGGAACGCCACGTCGGCGCCCTGCCGGCCCCGGTAGGTGTGCAGCTCGTCGAAGACGAGGAACTGAAGTCCCTCCGCCATGCGGATCAGGCTGTCCCGGTCGTCCGGCCGGGTCAGCATCAGCTCCAGCATCACGTAGTTGGTCAGCAGGATGTCCGGCGGGTTCTTGCGCAGCTCACGGCGCTCCTCGCTGGACTCCTGGCCGGTGTAACGGGCGAAGGTGACCGGCTCGCGGCCCTTCCCGAAACCGTGGCGCAGGTACTTCTCCAGCTCCCCGAGCTGCGAGTTGGCCAGCGCGTTCATCGGATAGACGACGATCGCCCGCACCCGGCGCTCGGCGCTGGGTCCCGCAGCCTCACGCTCCTTCAGGACGCGGTCGACGATCGGCACGATGTACGACAGCGACTTGCCGGAGCCGGTGCCGGTGGTCAGCACGTAGGAGTCGCCCGCCTGCGCGGCCTCGATCGCCTGGCGCTGGTGGAGGTGGAAGGTCAGCGGCCGTCCGTCCGGACGCGACGAGGTCTCCCTCTTGCCCGCCTGGAAGATCTCCGCGCACCTCGGGTGCAGGACGCCGTCCCGCACCAGGTCGGTGACCTGGCCGCCGTCGGCGAAGAACGGGTTCAGCGACAGCCACGGGTCGGGCCACTGCGACTTCGCCCGCAGATCGTCGGCGACGAAGCCCTCGATGCGCGCGTCCCGGATCACCGTGCCGCTCTTGGTGAAGCTCTCGTACTCGGTGATCAGGTCGGCGTGGATGCCGAAGACGTCCATCGCCTCCGGCAGACGCGGCTGCCTGCGCGGCGCGGGCGCGGGTACGGCGGGGACCCGCTCGGGAAGCAGGGCGCGCAGCCGCGCCACCGGGTCGGACTCCTGCCAGTGCGGAGCGAGCAGGGCAGCCGTCGGGTCCTGGGAGAGCGCGAGCGGGACCAGCACCTCGCGGACCGACGCGCCGTTCTCCGGCCGGTGTTCGGCGTCCTTCTCCAGCAGACGCTCCACCAGCCGGACCAGACCGGCGGGCAGATCCGGACGCACCAGCGTCAGCTGGGGCGGCAGCTCCCGCAGATGCTGCTCGGAGATCTCGTAGTGGGTCCGGCCGGAGAACGGCGGACGGCCGATGAGCAGTTCGTACAGGATGCAGCCGAGTGCGTAGAGGTCGGCGGAGGCGGAGACCTGCTCGGCGCGGAACTGCTCGGGCGCCATGTAGCGGGCCGTGCCGAGGCTGACGCCCGTGCTGGTCAGGCGCGTCTGGTCGGGGTCGTCGACGATCGAGCCCATCCCGAAGTCGAGGACCTTGACGGTGCCGTCACCGGTCAGCATCACGTTGGCCGGCTTCAGGTCGCGGTGGACGACCCCGGCGGTGTGCGCGGCGGTGAGCCCGGACGCGATCTGCGCGCCGATGGCGGCGACCCAGGAGACCGGCAGCTGGGGTTCCTCGTCGATGAGGTCGGCGAGCGGACTGCCGTCGAGCAGCTCCATCGCCAGGTACGGCAGTCCGCCGCCGTCCGCGGTGTCGTCCACGCCGCCGTCGATCAGGAGCGTGAGGTTCGGGTGCCCCTGCGAGAGCATGCGCATGATGCGCACCTCGCGGCGGAAGCGCGCGGTCTCCTTGCCGGACCCCGAGGCGTCGATCGCGCCCCCGGTCCGGCTGCGCAGCAGGGTCTTGACGGCGACCTGCCGGTGCGGGGAGTCCGGGGCGGCCTTCAGGTCCTCGGCCCGGTGCACCTCGCCCATGTTCCCGCGCCCGACGACGCCTGTGATGCGGAAACGTCCGCCGACTGTCCCCAACCCCACTTACCCCTCCCCATTCACCCGTTTTGTACGCGGTGGATGCGTCCCGCAAGGGAGCGTATACCGTCCCGGTTGAAGAGGATTATGCAATCTGTTTACGTTGTCAACGCGCCGACTGTGTTGTTAGTGCGATCGACGTATGTGTCTGCAGGCTGACATCCGGGCGCCTCGCAACGTGGTAGAGCTCGCGGCCGGCCAGTCGACCAGCCGACCGGCTGGGCGGGTGCTTCCTGAGCGGCGGCGCGTCGGAGCTCGATGAGGACGACGACGGCGAGCAGGAGTGGCAGGCCGAACACCGAGCGGGGGCCGCCACACTCCCCGGCCGGCGCTCGGTTCAGGGCCCAAGGGGACAGGGCGGCGTCTTCAGTGCGGGAGTGGACCACGTCGCTCAGGGCGGCATCGGCCGAACCGTTCACGGGTGGGCTGCACCGGCGGCGGGACGGCGGGTGGCGGGAAGGTCTGGCACTTCGGCAGTGCGGGCCGAAGCGGGATCCAGCGACACGTCGATCACATCGACGAGTCTGCGCAGCTTGTGCTGTGCGCGCGGCGCGTCGGACCGCGGCACGCGTACGACGGCCGTGGCCGAGTCCGGTGATGAGGTGGTGTACGCAAGGTCGAGCACGTGGTGGTTGTTGAGGGTGGCGGCAAGGCGTGCGAGCGTTCCGTGGCCGGGCCGGAGCGTGACGGTGAGCCGGGTGTGTTCCATGGGTGGTGGTCCTTGTCTATGGGGGCCGTGGTGGGGCCGGAAAACGAAAAAGACCCCTCGCGAGGTGCGAGAGGTCTGCGTGCGGGCGGTGAGCCGGGGAGGGTTACTCCTGCGGGCTCGGTGCCGGCACGCTGCCGCTGGTAATCAGCTGCTGCTGCATGCGGGCATGCTGGCAGAACCCGGCTGCCGCTCGGAAGGCCATCTCATAGTGCGGACGAGGGGGAGGGGGCCGGGGCGTGCCCCCTGGTGTGCTGGGGCACGTCCCCGGGCCTGGGGGCGTCGGAGGGTCAGCGGGCTGCTGCGGGCAGATGGAGGCGGCCGTCGTGGACTTCGGCGATCTGGTCGACGGCGGTGAGGCGGGTGCGGTCGTGGGTGACCAGGACGGTGGCGGTGGCCTGCTGGTGGGTGAGGCGGGTGATCAGGTCGATGATCGCGGCGCCGCGTTCGTGGTCGAGGGCGCTGGTGGGTTCGTCGACCAGGAGGACGGTGGGGTCGTTCATCAGGGCGCGGGCGATGTTGACGCGCTGGCGCTGGCCGCCGGAAAGCTGGTGCGGGCGGCGGCCCGCGAGGTCGGCCAGGCCGACCGCGTCGAGCAGGTCGAGGGCGCGGGTGCGGGCCTTGGCCGGTGAGCGGCCGTCGAGCTGGGCCATGACCTGGAGCTGTTCGGCGGCGGTGAGGGACGGCAGCAGGTTGGGCTGCTGGAAGACGATGCCGATCTTGTGGCGGCGCAGATCGGTGAGCTCGCCGCGGCTCATACCGGTGGTGAGAATGCCGTCGATGGTGACGGCGCCGGTGTCGGGGGTGATGAGGGTGGCGGCGACGGCAAGGAGGCTGGACTTGCCGGAGCCGGAGGGGCCGATCACGGCCGCGAGGCTGCCCTTGGGGACGTCGAGTGTGACGTTGTCGAGGGCGGTCAGTCGGCTGTCGCCGTCGGGATAGGTGAGAGTGATGTCGGTCAGGTCAAGGCTCATCGGGCGCTCCCCAGGGCGGTCAGCGGGTCGACGGAGGTGATGCGGCGGATGGCCAGGCCCGCGCCGAGGAGGCCGAGGAGGATCACCACGGCGGCCGGGAGCAGGACGGTTGTGGGGGTGAGGAGGAAAGGCACGGCGCTGCCGGAGACGAGCGCCCCGAGACCTGCGGCGAGGCCGGTGCCGAGCAGGGTGCCGCCGACGAGCAGGACGACGGCCTGGCCCAGTGCGTCCTTGAGGAGGTTGGCCGTGGAGGCGCCCAGCGCCTTGAGGACGGCTACGTCGCCGCTGCGCTGGATGGTCCACACGGTGAAGAAGGCGCCGATGACCAGGGCGGAGATGGCGAACAGGAAGCCGCGCATCAGCTGCAAGGAGCCGTTCTCGGAGGTGTAGGAGCCGATCGCGGAGAGCGAGTCGTCCTTGGAGAGCGTCTTGGTGCCGGCGGCCTGGTCGGTGGCCGCCAGATCGGCGTTGGAGGTGGTGGTCAGGGCGATCACGGTCGCAGCCGGGCCGTCACCGCCGGTGGTGGGGGGCGCGGTCTCCTGCCAGACATCGAGGCTGGTCCAGATCACTGGGGTGTGGCTGAACGAGGCATCGCCCTTGACGGCGGCTACGGTCAGCCGGTCACCGGCCAGGGTGAAGGCGTCCCCCGCCTTGAGTCCGAGGTCGTCGGCAGCCGTGGTGGACAGCACCACCGACTTACCGTTGATCTTGTCGCTGTCCGGGGCGAGGCGGGAGCCGGGCTGGATGCCGAAGGCGGATACCCCGGTGCTCCTGTCGCCGGCGGTGGCCTTGGTGGTGCTGATGCCCAGCGGTTCGGCACTTTCCACGCCGGGCGTCTTGGACCACTGCTGCCACTGCTTGGCGATGACGGTGGAGTTGGAGTAGGACACGTCCTGGCCGCCGCTGGGCGCCTGGAAGGCGATCCTGTCGGCCGGCAGGCCGGTGATGGCGGAGACGTTCTGCCGGCCCAGCCCGGCAGTCAGTCCGGACAGCAGGCCGACCAGCAGGGTGATGAGCACGATGACGGTCCCCATCAGGGCGAACCGCCCCTTGGCGAACTTCAGGTCTCTCCAGGCGACGAACACGGCTTTGGCCTGCCTTTTTCTGGCTGCGGATGAGGTATGCCTCCACCATTGCCGTCAGCCCCCCGCGCACACATCTGGCTCAGGACAGCACTTGGCGGATCGAAGGACGGCGCGCGAGTTGTAACTTTCGATGGAGGCCGCGTTGGGGTGTGCGTCCTTAGGCTGGAGGGACTGTGAACACCACCGCTCCCTCCCTGACCCCGACCACCCGTGCACTGGCCTGGTGCCTGCACCTGCTGATCGTCGCGCTCCTGGTCCTGGCGGCGGGCCGGGCCGTGGCCGATAGCGAGCCGCACGCAGCGATGACCGTCGTCGTGGCCGCGGCGTGCGCCGTGGCGTACTCGGCCGGGCCGGCCCTGCCGCGCATCCGCCGCTCCCCGCGGGCCGCCGCAGTGTGGCTGGCCGCCGTGGGTGCCTGCTGGCTGGCGCTGCTGGCGCTGTCCGCCGACGCCGTCTGGGTCGCCTTCCCGCTGTTCTTCCTCCAGCTCCACCTGCTGCCGCGCCGCGCCGGTCTGGCCGCCGTGGCCACGACCACCCTCGCGGCGATCACCGGCTTCGCAGCCCATCAGGGCTCTTTCAGCCTCGCCATGGCGATCGGCCCAGCTCTGGGAGCCGCGGTCGCCGTCGCGGTGGTGTGGGGATACCAGGCACTGTTCCGTGAGAGCGAACAGCGCCGTCGCCTGATCGTGGAACTCACCGCCACCCGCGTCGACCTGGCCCGTGCCCAGCACACCGCCGGTGTACTGGCCGAACGCGAACGCCTGGCCCGCGAGATCCACGACACCCTCGCCCAGGGGCTGTCCAGCATCCAACTGCTCCTGCGCGCCGCCGAACGCGCCCTGCCCGGCACTGAGGAAAGCCCCGCTGCCCGCTACGTGGACCAGGCACGCCAGGCCGCCGTGGACAACCTCGCCGAAGCCCGCCGCTTCGTCGCCGCCCTCACCCCGCCCGCCCTGGAGGACTCCACCCTGGCGGGCGCCCTGGAGCGCTTGTGCGCCACCACTTCCGCCCGGCACCCCGTCACCGCACGCTTCCACCTCACGGGTGGCCCCCTGCCGCTGCCCACCGCACACGAGGTCGCCCTGCTGCGCGTCGCCCAATCCGCCCTCGCCAACACCGTCCGCCACGCCGGCGCCACCCGTGTCGAGGTCACCCTCAGCCACCTCGGCGATCATGTCGCCCTCGACGTCGTCGACGACGGCACCGGATTCGACCCCGGCCGGGTACCGGCCGCCGACCCCGGCAGCGGCGGCTTCGGCCTGGCCGCCATGAGCGCCCGCATGCACGCTCTCGGTGGCAGCCTCACCGTCGAATCCGCCCCCGGACGCGGCACCGCCCTGGCCGCTCAGCTCCCCCTACCCGCCCCCGCCGACACAGAGATCGAGGACCACCGGTGACCGACCACGCCATCCGCCTGCTCCTGGCCGACGACCACCCGGTGGTACGCGCCGGGCTGCGCGCTGTTCTGGAGACGGAACCCGGTCTCACCGTCGTCGCCGAGGCCGCCACCGCCGAGGACGCGGTCGCCCGCGCCGCCCAGGGCGACATCGACGTCGTTCTGATGGATCTCCAGTTCGGCAAGGGAATGGGCGGCGCCGAGGCCACCGCACAGATCACCGCCCGTCCGGGAGCCCCCCGCGTGCTGATCGTCACGACCTACGACTCCGACGCCGACACCCTGCCCGCCATCGAGGCCGGCGCCACCGGCTACCTCCTCAAAGACGTCCCACCCGAAGACCTGGCCTTTGCGGTCCGCACCGCCTTCACCGGCCGGACCACCCTCGCCCCCGCCGTCGCCGACCGGCTCATGAACCGGCTCCGCGCCCCCGCCACCAACCTGACCCGACGTGAGACCGAAGTCCTCTCATTGGTCGCCGAGGGCTTGTCCAACCAGACGATCGGCCAGCGGCTCCATCTCACCGAAGGCACCGTCAAATCCCACCTGGCCCGCATCTACGCCAAACTCGGAACCGACTCACGCACCGCCGCTGTGGCCACCGCGACCGACCTGGGGCTCATCCGCCGCTGAACAGTATGTGGTGGGCGGAGTTCCCATTCTCCAGGACCTCAGCAGCGTCCGGAGTTGTGGTACCGGCTGGGCTTGGTGCCCGCTGCTTTGGACCCATGTGAACCCCCACGGCCAGTTCGAGCCGGACACGAACCCCACCCCGACCTGGCCTTTGCCGCGGTCCAGAATGCCCGGCCCCTGCATGTGGTCTGCCTACCCGTACAGGCAAGGGCGGTCACCGCTGCCGAGGTGCGGCCAGGAGGCACCGGTCTGCGTCATCCCGCGCGGCTCGGCCGCGCGAGCTGTTCCGGCACCCGCGGGGCCAGAAATGTCAGACCTGTGTGACCGCTTCGAAGACCGTGACGCGGTTGTCGTCGGCGAGCGAGGGGGTGGGGTCGGCGTGCGCGGCGCGGAACGCCTCCGACAAGGTGTAGGCGGTGAACGCGGTGTCGTCCTCGAAGTCGGGGACGGCCAGGTAGCCGTGTGCGCCCTTGCGGGGACGCAGCAGCCGTGTGTTGCGCAGCCCCGGCACGTCGGTAAGGGTGGCGCGCATGCTGGCGGTGAAGTTGTCCTCGAACGCGCCCTGGGCGGGCGCGGCGACGGTGAACTCGGTGACGGCGGTGAACATTCCTGTCTTCTTTCGGTTGTTGGCGTGATGTCGGTGGTTGTCCCGCCCGGCCGGGGCCCGCACGGCGATGGCGGTGATGTGCACCGCGTGTCCGATCGAGTCCCTCTGCGGGGTGCGGTTACCGGGCTGGAGTTGGGCTCGGGGTCGCGGCCGGCTGAGGGAGCTTGCCTGTGCGGCGGGCCCAGATTTCGAACGCGACAGTCATGAACGGGGGTACGGCGGCCAGCAGGGCGAAGATCGTGGTCCGGCCCAGCCGCCACTTCAGCCGGATCGCGACCAGGATGGTCAGGGACACGTAGACGATGAAGGCGGCACCGTGGAGGGTGCCGAAGATCCGTACGCCGAGTTCGGTGGTTTCGGGAATGTACTTGAAGTACATTCCGGCCAGCAGGCCCGCCCATGTGCACGCTTCGATGACCGCGATCCAGGTGAACGCGCGCAGCAGACGCCCGGAGCCGGTTTCGGCAGCCCGTGTGGCCGGCACGTCGGCGGAAGGCGGTTCGGAAGTGGGCGTGGAAGGCGTCTGCGGGGTGCCTGGGCGTGCAGGCCACAGGGCGCGGTCGCCGAGCAGGCGGACGATGGCGGGGACCAGGAGCGGGCGGATGAGGAAGGTGTCCAGCAGGATGCCGAAGGCCATGGCGAAGCCGAACTGGAACAGTTCGCGGATCGGCTGGGTCATCAGGACGGCGAAGGTCGCCGCGAGGATGAGGCCCGCGGAGGAGATGACGCCGCCGGTGCGTGTCAGGGCGGCGGTGATCGCCTTCGCTGGGGGCTGGGTGCGCAGTTCCTGCTTGAACCGGCTCATGATGAAGATGTTGTAGTCGACGCCGAGCGCGACGAGGAAGACGAAGATGTACGCGGTGACGCGGTTGCCGATGCCGTCGTCACCGAGGACGGTCACGGTGAAGAAGGTGGTGGCGCCCAGGGTGGCCAGGAACGACAGGATCAGGGTCGCGACCAGGTAGAGCGGAGCAAGGAGCGAGCGGAGCAGCAGGACGAGGACCGCGGTGACGAGGGCCAGGACCAGGAGCTCGATAAGGGTCGTGTCGCGGTCGAGGGCGGAGCGGATGTCGGCGTTCTGCGCGGTCTCACCGCCGATGAGCACCGTGGCGTCCTGCACTCCGGCGGCCTGGGCCGCGGACTGTGTGGCCTGCTTGAGGGGACCGATCGCATCGAGTGCCTTGGAGCTGTAGGGGTCGAGGTCGAGGACGACCTCGTAGAAGACGGTCTTGCCGTCCTTGCCCATGCGGGGGTCTGCGACACGGCTGACGTGATCGGCATCGGTGAGCGCGGTGGCGATGTCGGCGGGTGCGGGGCTGGAGCGCAGGTTGTCCTGGGAATGGACGACGACGGTACTGGGGGCGATCTCGCCGGGCCCGAATTCCTCCTGGATGAGGTGCTGCCCGTGCTCCGACTCGGTTGCGGCGCGGAAACCGCTGAGGGTGTTGAAGCTCTCCTGGTAGCCGAGCAGTCCCGCGCTCAGCACCACGAGGAGTGCGATCACGGCCGAGGCCACCTTGACGGGGGCCCGGGCGACCAGGGCGGCGATGCGGTGCCAGATGCCTGCGCCGCGACTGCGTTCGGCGGCCTTGTCCACGCCTCCGGGCCAGAAGACGCCCCTACCCAGCAGGAGGACCAGGGCGGGGATGAAGGTGAACGCCACCAGCGCCATGACGGCCACGCCCAGGGCGAGGTACGGTCCGAAGCCATGAAGTGCCGGGGAGACGGCCACGAGCAGGGCGAACATGGCGAGCACGATGGTTGAGGCGCTGGCGAGGACGGACTCGGCGGTGCGGCGCACGGCGGTCTGCATCGCGCGGGCGCGGTCTGGCTCGTCGAGCAGGGTCTCGCGGTAGCGGGCGGTGATGATCAGCGCGTAGTCCGTGCCCACCCCGAACACCAGCACGGTCATGATCGAGGCGGTCTGGGAGCTGACCATGATGACTCCGGCGTCCGCGAGAATCGCGCCGAGCGTCTCCGCCACGCGCATAGCCACGCCCACGGCAAGAAGCGGCACGAGCGCCATCAGGGGCGAGCGGTAGATCGCCAGCAGGATGATCAGGACCAGCACGATGGTGGCCAGCAGCAGGACTTTGTCACCGCCGCTGAAGACCTTCACGGTGTCGGTGGCGATCCCGGCGGGGCCGGTCACCGCGACGTCGGCGGGCTCGGCCCGGTCGGACGCGAGGGCACGCACCTCGTCGACCGCGTTCTGGAAGGACTCGTCCGAGGGGCTTCCCTTCATGGGCACGATGACCAGCTGAGCACCGCGGTCCTGCGAGACCAACTCGGTCACGGCGTCGGGAGCGGTCACCGTGGAGACCACGCTCACGACATGGTCGGGTCGGCTGGTTCCGGAAAGGGCCGAGGTGATGGCGGCGACCGCCTGCGTGGCGCTCGCCGCGGCGTCGGTGCCCTTGCCGCGGACCACGATGATCGCCGGCGTCGCGTCCTGGCCCGGAAGCTGGGCTCGGACGAGATCACGAGCCTTCATCGAGTCCGAGGCGGCGGGCGGCAGGTTGGCGGACGCGTTGTCCTCGACGGATTCCAGGACCGGGGCGACCCCGGCGAGGAGGCCCGCGATCAGGACCCAGAAGGCCACCACCACGGCGGCGCGCTTCTTCGATCCCAGGAGACATCGGAGCAGAGCGGGGGAGTTCATCGGTTGCATCGGGCAGCCTTCGGCAGGAAGCACGGACAGGCCTTAGCGACAGGGTGTCTCTAAGTTGCGTCAAACTAACACAGGCCCCCTCGGCGCCTCGGACGCGGGGATAGATTGGCGTGGGACGGCGCAGCACCCGAGGCGGAGCGGAGAGAATGCCCAAGATCGAAGCCGGCAGCGTCCAGGAGCACCGGGCCCAGCGGCTCGCGCAGCTGATCGACGCGGCCGAGGCAATCCTGAACGAGAGCGGTGTGGAGGCCCTCACCGCGGGCGCGGTCGCCGCACGGGCCGGCATCGCCCGCAACAGCATCTACCGTTACTTCGACTCCATCGACGACCTGCTCGAACTCGTCGTCACCCGGGAGTTCCCCGACTGGATCGACGCTGTGGAGCGGGCCATCGCGGCCGAGACCTCACCCGAGGAGCAGATGGCCGCCTACGTCAGGGCCAATCTCGAACAGGCCGCTCGCGGCACCCACGGCTGGCGGGCCGCGCTCTCGCGCGGCTCCCTCTCGCCGTCGGCGCGGGAGCGGGTGAGGAGCCTGCACATCTCGCTGCACGAGGCGCTCGCCCGGGTCGTGCGCGAACTGGGGCAGCCGCAGCCCGAGCTGACCGTGGCGGTGGTCCAGGCAGTTGTCGATGCATGCATCCGCAGAGTCGACCAGGGCGACGATCTGACGACCGTGTCCGACTTCGCGGCGGGAGCGACGCGTCGACTGCTCGCGGACGACGACTTGCCGCATCACCCGTGACGCACCCCGCCCGGGCGGCTCACAGGCCCGTCGATAGCGAAGCCCCGGCAGAACGAGCCCGATCCTGAGCCGCCCCGGACCGTGACGCAGACCGCTGGTGGCTCACATACGGGCTAAAGCCCAAGGCCGTGAAGTTTACGATCCGCGATCTGACGTCAAGATGCCGATGCTGATGGTGGCCTTGTAGGTGTGGCGGTCGACCCTGAGGCTCTTGTAGGCGTATCGGGACAGGGGCCGTTTGACCGCGCGGGGGCCGAGGCGGGTTCGCCGTGCGGGCATGAGAGTGCCCAGGACCGCGTGCCCGATCGTGCCGACAAGGTCGATGACGGTGTCGGCGATCACGCCTTGGGCCTGGACGACCTGGTCGCGGGCGGTGTTCAGGGCGATGGGGAAGCTGCAGCGGTCGGGAGCGGTGCCGGACGCCTGGGCCGCGTCGGCCATGGCGATCCGGATCACCTGATAGGCGGTCAGGAGCGCGTAGATCTCCTGGGCGATGCCGGGCCAGGTCCTCGAGCGCAGGACGCGTCGGCCGAGCATCGATTTCTTGATCTCGAGGTAGGCCGGTTCCACTTCCCAGCGCTCGTGGCACAGCCTGACCAGGTCGAACGCCGGGTGGGTGCGGTGGGTAAGGAGCGTGGCGCCCAGCCGGTAGGCGCCGGTGCGGGGCCGGCCTCTCCCTGGCCGTGGCCATGGGAACGGTGGCTCTGCCCGCCGTCACCACCGCCCGGGCCGCCGCGGACCGCGGCACGACGGCCGCGGCCGCCGACCCGAAGCCCGTCGACCGGGCCGTCGCCGCCGCGGACAAGGTCACCTCCAGCGGATTCGACGCCCTCGCCAAGGGACCCGACGAGCGTCCCCTCGGACGCGCCGGGAGGAAGCGGAGGTCTGAACTGGACACTTCCGGGCCGGCCGGGTAGACAGGCACGCGAAGCCTCTGGTGGGCACGGTGCTACTGGCCGAGAGCGTGCCCACCAGGGGCTTCGCCCTGTCTTTCACGCAGTGCGGCTACCCGGCTCACCAGGACAGGCGGGCGGGAGATCGGCGGATGTGAGTCGGGGCGGCACACCGGAGGTGGCGTGATGGATCGCCTTGGACGGCGGCGGCACCCGGCGCAGATCGTGGTGGCGGGGTTCGCCGCGACGATCGCGGTCGGGACCGTCCTGCTGATGCTGCCGTTCGCTCGTCAGGGGCCTGGTGCGGCCGGCATGCCGGACGCCCTGTTCACCGCCGCATCCGCGGTCTGCCTGACCGGTCTGACCGTCGTCGACACGCCGGCCTACTGGACGGGATTCGGACACGCCGTGATCCTCGGGCTGATCCAGGTGGGCGGGTTCGGGATCATGACGTTCGCGTCGCTGCTGATGGTCCTGGTCTCCCACCGGCTCGGGCTGCGCGCGCGCATGACGGCCGCGGCGGAGACGAAAACCCTCAGCCTGGGGGACGTGCGCAGAGTGATCGCCGGCGTGGTCGCCACCAGCCTGTCGCTCGAAGCGCTCACGGCTCTCGTTCTGACCGTACGCTTCGCGGTCGGCTACGACGAACCCTGGCTGCGGGCACTGTGGCTGGGGGTCTTCCATTCCGTGTCGGCCTTCAACAACGCCGGGTTCGTGCTGTATCCCAACAGCCTGATGCTCTTCACGACTGATGCCTGGATCTGTCTGCCCATCGCCTTCGCGGCCATCGCGGGCGGGCTGGGTTTCCCGGTTCTCCTGGAGCTGCGCCGCCGTCTGCACCGGCCGCGCACCTGGTCTCTGCACACGAAGATCGTGCTCTTCTTCAGCGCCGCCTTTCTGATCGGAGGCAGCGTTTTCGTCACGGCGATCGAGTGGTCGAATCCGGCCACGCTCGGCCCGCTCGACGTGAGTGACAAAATACTCGCCGGCTTCTTCCAAGGGGGCGCGATGCCCCGGAGCGCCGGATTCAACAGTCTCGACATCAGCGGAATGAACTCCGCGACCTGGCTGGGTGTGGACGTCCTGATGTTCGTCGGCGGCGCCAGTGCGGGCACGGCCGGCGGCATCAAGATCACCACCTTTGCCGTTCTCTTCTTCGTCGTCTACGCCGAAGTGCGCGGCGAGAGCACGGTCAATATCTTCAGCCGTCGCCTGCACGGCGACGTGCAGCGGCAGGCTCTGACCATCGTCCTGCTGTCCATGGCCGCCGTGGTACTCTCCACGATCGCCGTCATGGTTTCCACCGTCATCAGCCTGGACCAGGTCCTGTTCGAGGTGATCTCCGCGTTCGCCACCGTGGGGCTGACCACCGGCATCACCTCCAGTCTGCCGACCGCGCATCAGCTACTGCTGGTCGTGCTGATGTTCATCGGCCGCCTCGGACCGATCATGGTGGCGTCGGCTCTGGCCCTGCGTTCACGTGTCCGTATGTACGACCTGCCCGAGGAGCGACCCGTCATTGGCTAGCCTTTTCTTCTCCCGGAAGACGCCATCGGTCCGGAGAAGCAGAGCAGGGAGCCGACGCCGAGACACTCGGGCGAGTTCCGTCGCCGTGATCGGCCTGGGCCGGTTCGGCCGGGCTCTCGCCCTGGAGTTGATCGACGAGGACACCGAAGTCCTGGGTATCGACGAAGACCCCGACACGGTCCAGGCCCTGTCCGGCTCCCTCACTCATGTGGTGCGCGCCGATTCAACCAAGGAAGAGGTGCTGCGGCAGCTCGGTGTTCACGAGTTCGACCGTGCCGTCGTCGGCATCGGCACCAATCTGGAAGCCAGCATTCTGACGGCTTCCCTGCTCATTTCCTTCGGCGTCGACGACGTGTGGGCCAAGGCCACCAGTGAGGCGCACGGCCGTATCCTCACCCAGATCGGCGCCCACCATGTCATCTACCCCGAGCACGACATGGGGCAGCGCGTCGCCCATCTGGTGCGCGGCCGCATGCTGGACTACATCGAGTTCGAAGACGACTTCGCCATGGTCAAGACGAGCGCGCCGGCCGACATCGTGGGACTGCCCCTGGGCAGCAGCAACGTACGCACCCGGCACGGCGTCACAGTGGTGGCGATCAAGCGGGCGGGCGAGGGCTTCACCTACGCCACCGCCGCCACTGTCGTGAAGGAGGGTGACACGATCATCGTCGCCGGGCGCACCCGCCAGACCGAACGCTTCAGTGAACTGACGTAGTGGAGCTCATGACGGAATGACTCCTCGGGGTCGGTTGCCCGACGTCAGGTGCTGTCGGGGTGACAAGACCCGATCGTCCACGGTCTGCGCGATGCAGAAAGTTACCGAAGACGGATATTGCTTGGAGGGTTCCGGGGTAGCTGCGCTGGGCAATGCTTGGCGCTTCGGAAGTGAGGCGGGTTCGTGGATACTGCTGCCCGAAATGAGGGCCGGGAGCCGCTTGTCGATCGGCCGATCGCGGCGTCCGCCGCCTTCCAGGGCAGCGCGGAGATCGCCGAGGCCCGTGACATGGCCCGCGACTTCCTCATATCGGTGCGGGCGCAGCACAGACTGCCGGTGTCGGTGCGGGCGATCGGCATGGTGGAGCTGGTCGTGAGCGAGCTGGTCACCAACGCCCGTAAATACGCGCCCGGCCCGTGCCTGCTGGACCTGGAGATCATCGAGGATGCCGTCCAGATCACCGTGTGGGACAGCGACACCACCCTGCCGGAGGTCCATGCAGCCGACGCGGAAAGGGTCGGCCAGCACGGACTGGAGATCGTCATGGCGGTGTCCCGGACCTTCTGCGTTCACCAGGAAGCGGTCGGCAAACGGATCACCGCGTCCGTGGTACTCACCGACGACGCACGGTAGAGACACCGCCAGGCCGCCTTGCCTTCCCCCTGGACTGTCGAACGAGAACGTTCCACAGTCCCGGTCGCGTGGGTAGGGGATGCTCTGTGGTTCGTGGACGGCACGGTCGGGGCCGGTCCGGACGCGGGGTTCGAACGGCCGCCCGTCCCGCAGGGCGGCGCCCTCCAGGACGGGCGAGCTCGCGGACGCGGTGCCGGGGTGCCCACGGGCACCGGCTGGTAGTGGTTCACCCGTGACCGGTACGGCGGGCGCGGTGAACGGCGACGGCGAGGAGCTCGGCGGGGGGTCCGGCGAGATGTCGGCCGGCAGGCCACACCGCGCGCAGCGAGCGGCGCAGGTCGACGCCCTCCACCTCGACCGGAACCAGACGTCCCTGGGCCAGGTCGCCTCGCACCGCGAGCTCGCTGAGGACGGCCGGGCCGGCCCCCGCGACGACCGAGCCCCGCACGGCTGCCGCCGAGCCCAGTTCCAGCAGCGGACGGGCCTCGACATGTGACATATTACATGGTGTTCGTGAGGCGCTTCGCGGCGGCATCGTCATCGGTCCGACGTGTGTCGGTAGGGCCCCTCCTGCACCCGCTGCGGAACCGATGTCGGCCCGAAGAGGCGGCCCCTGTGACCGTCCGGAGGCCCACTGCGTCATGACTTCATCCCGGAAGGCCCCCTGTGAACATCCACCCCGCCCCGACGGCCGACAGCGTGGTCATCTCCCGTAACCCCGCCGACCCCGGCGACGTGCTCGTCGAGCTGTACGGCTGCACCCCCGACACCGCCGCTCGAGCCGTGCAGCGGGCCGCCCGCGCCCAAGCCACATGGCTCGCCGCCGGTGCGGCCGAGCGGTCTGCGGTCCTGCGCCGGGCCGGAGACGCCCTGGAGAGCGCGTACGAAGAACTGACCGGGCTCCTGGTCCGCGAAGTCGGCAAGCCGCTCACCGAGGCCCGCGAGGAACTCACCCGCGCCGTGGCGATCTGGCGCTATTACGCCCAGCTGCCACAGGACGTTCCCGGAGCGGTGCACGAGCCGACGTCCGGACCAGGGCTCCTGCTCACTCGCCGGCGTCCACACGGCGTCGCCGGATTGATCACCCCCTGGCAGTTCCCGCTGGCCGCGCCGTCCTGGAATGCGGCTCCGGCCCTCGCGGCCGGCAACACCGTGGTCCTCAAACCCGCACCGGAGGCCACCGCGTGCGCCCTGCGCCTGACGGAGATCCTCGGGCGGGCTCTCCCCGCGGACGTCCTGCAGGTCGCCCCCGGAGGCGTCGAAGTCGGGGCCACCGTGGCCCGCCTGGCCGATGTGGTCTCCTTCACCGGGTCCCGCGCCGTCGGTACTGCGATGGTGCGCGCCGCAGCGTCCCGGGGCGTGCCCGTTCAGGCGGATATGAGTGGTTACAACACGGCCGTGGTCCTCCCGGATGCCGACGTGGTACGCGCCGCCGCCGACATAGCCGTCGCGGTCGCCGGCTGTGCGGGCCAGAAGCGCACGGCCACCAAGAGGGTGATCGCCGTGGACAGTGTCCTGCCGAAGCTGCGCGAGGCGTTGAGACAGGCTCTGCAAGCTCTGCCCGCCCGTGATCCGAACGCGACCGACTCGGTGTGCGGCCCCGTCATCTCCGAGATGGCCCGTGACCGTGTCGTCCACGTCACGGACAGCGCTCTCGCCTCGGGGGCGGACCTCCTGGCGGGGGATGCCCGGGGTGGCCGGAGAGAGGCGCCGGGCTGGTATGTCGACCCCGTGCTGCTCGAGAATGTGCCCGGACACCATGACCTGAACCGCCGTGAGATCCATGGCCCCGTCGCGGTGTTGTCAGGGGCGTCGGACTTCGACGAGGCGATCCGGGTCGCGGGCAGGTGCCGCCGCGGCGTGGTGTCCTCACTGCATACGAGCAATCTGGAAAAGGCGCTTGCGATGGCGGACCGCCTGAACACGGCGATGGTGCGGGTGAACGCACCGACCACCGGTACCGAGTTCCTGCCCCCCTTCGAGCGGGAGAAGGATGCCCGCAGAGTGCGCGAGAAGGAGCGCGCCACGATGGATTTCTACACCTCCACTCGAACGGTGTCCCTTCTGCCCACCGCGTCGGCCTGAGCTCGTCACAGCGAGGGAGCCCAGGGCCCCGCCGGTCGCACGGACGGGGCGCGTGGAGAGCAACGTGACATTGTATAGTGGGGCAACAAATCCACGGAGGGAACCCATGAGCGAGCTGAAGCCCCGCACACTCATCTCGGTGCACAAGCACCTGCGTGACCAGGTCGCCAACGCCCTCCGCGCGGCACTGATCGCGGGCGACCTGAAGCCCGGGATCATCTACTCGGCACCCACCCTCGCCGCCGAGTACGGCGTCTCCGCGACGCCCGTACGCGAGGCCATGCTGGACCTGGCGCGCGAAGGTCTGGTCGAGGCCGTACGCAACAAGGGCTTCCGCGTCACCGAACTGTCCGAGCGCGACCTGGACGAGTACACCGAGATCCGTTCCCTCATCGAGATCCCGACCGTCGGCAGGGTCACCCGGTCGGCCTCGCGGGAAGATCTCGAGGCCCTGCGCCCCGTGGCCGAAGAGATCGTGGCCGCCGCACGCGCCGGCGACCTCATCGGCTACCTGGAGTCGGACCGCCGCTTCCACCTCGGCCTACTCGGCCTCGCCGGCAACTCCCGCCTCGTCGAGACCGTGGCCGACCTGCGTAAACGCTCCCGGCTCTACGGCCTGACCGAACTCGCGGAAGCCGGGGCGCTGGTGGCCTCCGCGCAGGAACACACCGCACTGCTCGACCTCATGCTGGCCGGGGACTCCGCGGCGGCCGAGGAACACATGCGTCATCACCTTGCGCACGTCCGGACCCTGTGGGCGGCGCGGAACCAGGAGAAGGCAGGGGAGCGCACCTCCTCGGTGCGGAAGCTGGGCACCCGCTGATCCCATCGCCACCGGCCGGCCACGGCTGACGGGGGACGGAGTGATCGGTCGGAGCATCCGTCAGGCCCTCGACCGCCCGACGCACGACACGTCCTTCTCCTTTCCCCGCTCGACGATCGACCAGGGCGTCGCCCTCGTGATGTCCTCCCCGAACGCCGAGACGGTGCCGGCCCGGGGCCTCACGAGGCCGGAGATCGCCGAGACGGTCGTGGACTTCCCCGCGCCGTTGTTGCCCAGGAGGGCGACGATCTCGTTCTCGCGGACGGTGAGGTCGAGCCCCCTGAGGGCTTCCACCTTGCCGTAGGCGACTTCCAGTCCCTTGATGTCGAGGACGGTGTTCACTGTCGCACCTCCGTCGTGTCGCCCGGACCAGAGTGTCAAGAGCGATCATGAGTACGACCGCGATCGCCGTCATCGCGAGCTGCGCCTGGGTGATCTGCGCGCCGGCGATGTTCAGCGTGCCGCCCCGGACCTCGATCTGGTACACCTCCGGGGTCGGGCCGAACGCGACCGCGATGCCGTACTCGAGCGCGAAACTCGCGCCGACGGCGGTGATGAGAACGGACAGTCTCGACGCGCTCCGCAACGGCCGGTAGGCCACCCGTTCCATGACCATGCCGAGGGTACCGGTCGCGATCATCGCGACGATCATGATGGCGACGAGCGCGACGAGTCCGCCGCCGAGTGCACCGGCACTGACACTGAGCATGGCGAAGCCGGCGAATGCCCCGAGCATGTACAGATCGCCGTGGGCGAAGTTGAGCAGCTGTGTGACGTCTGGCCTTCTCGTATGCCGTGCGGGCGGCATACGAGAACGCTCAGAGGCTGAAGCCCGCCGGGTAGGGGTCCGACGGGTCGAGCAGGTACTGCGCGGTGCCGGTGATCCAGGCGCGGCCGGTGACGGACGGCAGGACGCCCGGGCGGTCCCCGACCGTCGTCCCACCGAGGATGCGGCCGGTGAACCGGGAGCCGATGAACGACTCGTTGACGAAGTCCCGGCCGACCGGCAACTGGCCACGGGCGTGCAACTGTGCCATCCGGGCACTGGTGCCCGTGCCGCAGGGCGACCTGTCGAACCAGCCCGGATGGATCGCCATGGCGTGCCGTGAGTGCTCCGCCGTCGATCCGGGCGCCTCGAGATAGACGTGGTGGCACACGTCGATCTCCGGGTTCTCGGGGTGGGAGACCGGGTTCTGCTTGTTGATCGCGTCCATGACGGCCAGTCCGGCGTCGAGCAGCCGCTGCTTCTCCGCCCGGTCGAAGGGGATACCGAGATCCTCGGTCCGCACGAACGCGTAGAAGTTGCCGCCGTAGGCGATGTCGTAGCGCACCGCCCCGTATCCCGGGACGTCGACGACCTGGTCGAGTGCGTGGCAGTACGATGCCACGTTCTCCAGGGTCACCGATTCGGCGTGGCCGTCGCGCACCCGCACCCGGGCCGTGACCAGTCCCGCCGGTGTGTCGAGCCGGACCAGCGTCTCCGGCTCGGTCACCTCGACCATGCCGGTCTCCACGAGGACCGTCGCGACGCCGATCGTGCCGTGCCCGCACATGGGCAGGCAGCCGGAGACCTCGATGAAGAGCACGCCGTAGTCGGCGTCCGGCCGGGTCGGCGGCTGGAGGATGGCGCCGGACATCGACGCGTGCCCGCGCGGCTCACACATGAGCAGGGTGCGCAGGTCGTCGCGTTCCGCGACGAACCGCTGCCGCTTCTCGGACATCGTCCCCCCGGGGAGGACACCGACACCACCCGTGATCACCCGGGTGGGCATCCCCTCGGTATGGGAGTCGACCGCGTGGTAGCAGACGGTCGAGCGCATCGTCAGTTCACCCCGGCGTCGATGAGGGCCTGGGTGGCGGCGCGCACGACGGCTTCGGTCTCCGGGGCCAGAGCCTGCCGCGGCGGGCGGCAGGCGCCGCCCCGCCGGCCGATCATGTCCTGGCCGAGCTTGATGGCCTGCACGAACTCCGTCTTGCTGTCCCAGCGCAGCACCGAGTGCAGCCGACGGTAGAGCGGCAGGGCCGTGTCCGGATCGCCGCCGACGGACGCCTCGTACAGCGCAAGACAGGCATAAGGGAAGACCTGCGGATAACCGGCGACCCAGCCCTTGGCGCCGGCCATGCCGACCTCCAGCACGGTGTCGTCCGTACCGATCATGAGGTCGAGACCGGGCGCCAGCTCGGCGATCTCGTAACAGCGCCGGACATCGCCGGAGAACTCCTTGACACCGACGATGAACCCCTCGGCGTGCAGCTTGGCCAGCAGGTCGGGGCGCAGGTCCACCTTGGTGTCGATGGGGTTGTTGTACGCCGTGACGGGCAGCCCCACCGAGGCCACCAGCTCGAAGTGCTCCAGGACCGCGCGGTCGTCGGCGCGGTAGGCGTTGGGCGGCAGGCACATGACGGCCTGGCAGCCGGCGTCCTTGGCGAACTGGGCGTGCCGCCTGGCCTCGGCACCGCCGTAGGCCCCGACACCGGGCATGACGGTGAACCCGTCGGGGGCGTTCGCCACGGCCGTCTCGACGACACGGTCGCGCTCCTCGTAGGTCAGTGTCTGGTACTCGCCCAGCGACCCGTTCGGCGCGACACCGTGCAATCCCTGCTCGGCGAGCCAGGCGACGTTCTCACCGTAGGCGTCGAAGTCGACGGTGAGGTCGTCGTGGAACTGCAGGCTGGTCGCGACGATGACGCCGTGCCAGGGCATGCGGGTCTCTGTCATGTGTGCTCCTTCGGAAGTTGTCGGTGTTCTTCTTCATCGATGTCGGCAAGCGCCCCGAGACTGATGGGCGTTGCGACAAGCCGCTCTGCGGGCGTGTAGGCCCGCTCCCGGGCCGTGAGGCAGTGCACGGCAGGGCCGCACATCCGCCCCTGGCACCAGCCCATCCCGGCGCGGGTCAGTTGCTTGACCTGCCGGTGGTCGTGGGCCCCGCCCCCGGCACAGGCGCTGCGGACCGCGCCCGCGGTGACCTCCTCGCAGCGGCACACCACGGTGTCGTCGCTCAGCCACCACGGCCAGGCCGGAGGGAGCGGATGGGCCAGGGCCATCGCCCGGGCGAAGCCGCGCTGCCGGGCCACCGCGGAACGCACCGCGGACAGCCGCCTGCGCTCCAGCACGGAAGCGGAGCCGGAGTCGGCGAGGACCGATTCCGCGGCCAGACGGCCCTCGCCCACCGCGAGTACCGCCCCGCCCACTCCGCAGGTCTCCCCCGCGGCGTACAGACCGGGGACGGTGGTGCGCTGTCCGCCGTCGACGGCGACGACCGCATTGCCGTCCGGAGCGTCCGTGAGGGCGCAGCCGAGGGGAACGAGCAGGTCGAGCTGGGGTGCGAATCCCCAGCCGACACCGACGGCGTCGACCTCGACCTGTCGTCGGGTGCCGGGCCGGGGGCTGCCGTCCGGCCTCAGCGAGGCGATCCGGACCGCTGTGACGCGGTCGCCTCCTTCGGCGCGGATGATCGCCGTGCGCGGGTGGACCCGGATGCCGTGGCGCGCGAGCGTGGCGCCGTACCGTGCCCCTTCCGTCCACTTGGCGGGGTTGCGCAGCAGTGGCCCGGGGTGGCGCAGCCACGCCAGCGGGTGAGCGGCCTCGCAGACCGCGACGACGTCGACTCCGCGCGCCGCGAGGCCGGCGGCCACCGGCAGCAGGAACGGGCCGGTGCCGCCCAGCGCCACCCGGCTCCCGGCCGTGACCCCGCCGCCCTTGAGCAGCGCCTGGAGGCCGCCGATGGTGAGCACACCGGGCAGGTCCCAGCCCGGGAAGGGCAGTTGCCGGTCGTAGGCCCCGGTCGCCACGAGCAGTCTCGGCGCACGCAGGGCTCCGGCGGTCTCCCGCGGCGCGTCCCGGCGGTCGACCACGTGGACGGCGAATCCGTCGTCCTCGCGGACGGCGGACCAGGCATGATGCGCCAGGCGCAGATCCAGCCGGCCTTTTTGGGAGTACGCCGACAACGCCTGGCTCAGGGCGCGGTAGTCGCGCAGTCCGTGGTGCAGGTCGTCGGTGGGGATCGCCGCCCGCGCATGCTCCGGCGGGTGCCGCCAGTACTGACCGCCGACGGCGGTGCCCGAGTCAACCAGTACCACGCGCAGCCCACCCGCCAACGCCGTGACCGTCGCGGCCATACCGGCCGGGCCCGCGCCCACGACAATGAGGTCGGCCGATTCACTCATCGTCATCCTCCTCGGTCGTGACGGTCATACCCGGGCGCGCCGGTACCAGGCAGGCACGCTGTCCGCCGGCGCCGTCGATCGTCACCAGGCAGTCGAAGCAGACGCCGATCCCGCAGAAGACTCCGCGAGGACGGCGCCCGACGCGGCTGGTGCGCCAGGACAGCCGACCCGCGGCGACGAGCGCCGCTGCGACGGTCTGTCCCTCGACGAACGGCAGTGGCTCGCCGTCGATGATGAGCTCACTCACTCCGGTGCACCTCCAGAGGTGAGGAATCGGTTCGGCAGAAGTCCGGTGTGCGCGGTCGGATCGGCGCCGCGCCAGGTACGGCCGAGCAGGTGGGCCGTCACCAGAGCACCGGTGGCGGGCGCGAGACCGATCCCCGCGCCCTCGTGGCCGCATGCGTGGATGACGCCGGGGGCCCGCGGGTCGGGGCCGACGACCGGCAGGTGGTCCGGGCAGTACGGGCGGAAGCCGCGGTAGCTGCGGATCAGATGGGTCTCGCGCAGGAAGGGGAACAACCGGCAGGCCTGCGAGGCGAGCCGGGTGATCACGGCGGTGTTCATCGTGGTGTCGAAGCCGACGCGCTCCCGACTGGCGCCGATCAGGATCGTGCCGCCGCGCGTGCCCTCCACGACGCACGAGGTCTCCAGTCCGGCGTCGGACGACGCCACGTTGGCGACGTAGTCGGCCGAGTAGACCTTGTGCCGGACCATCGGCGGCAGCGGTTCGGTCACCAGGACGAAACCCCGGCGGGGAAGTACCTCGACGTGCGCGCCGAGCCGCCGGCCGACCTCACCGCCCCAGGTCCCGGCCGCGTTCACGACGGCATAGGCGGGCAGGACGTCACCGGCCGCCGTCCGTACACCGGTCACCCTGCCCTCCCGGCCGGTCACCGCGCCGGTGACCTCACCCGGGTGGAAGCGCGCGCCGCGTTCCACGGCGGCACGCAGCAGGGCGGCCGCCGCGAGCACGGGCTGCACCTGCGCGTCCTGCGGATAGCGGATGCCGCCGGGGAGTCCGGGGGCCAGGTGGGGTTCGACGTCCCGCACCTCACCGACCGGCTCGACGCGGACACCGGCCGCCTCCTGTCGCGCGGCGAACCCGCCGAGCGCCGCGAGGCCTTCGGCCGTGCTCGCGACGACCAGTCCGCCCTTGTGCTCGAGTTCGAAGGAGTCCGGCCCGAGCTCCTCGCCGGCCTCGTCCCACAGGGCACGGCTCAGGCGAGCGAGTTCGAGTTCGGGACCGGGCTCCTTGTCGGAGAGGAGGATGTTGCCCTCTCCGCGACTCGTCGTCCCCGAGCCGACGGCTCCGCGGTCGACGACCGTGACGTCCAGCCCCGCCGACGTGGCGTGGAAGGCGCACGCCGCGCCGACCACGCCCGCACCCACGACGACGACTTTCAGGGTCATCGACCCTCCCCCTGTGCAATGTCACATTCCATTGCCTAGGCTATACAGCCGACCGACGTGAAGACAACGCCAATGGCAGTACGACTTTTCTGCAACAGGAGACGGAGAGCAGTGCACCTGACTGGAACCTCGATCGTGGCCGGCCGTGGCATCCCCGGAACCGGCGCCCCCTGGCGTGCCGTTCAGGCGGCGACGTCCGAGCCCTTGGGCCCACCGTTGCGTGACGCGTCACCCGACCAGGTCGCGCAGGCGGCCCGTCTGGCCGCCTCTTCCGCCCGCGAATACCGCGCCTTGCCCGGGCACCGCCGGGCCGCCTTCCTCGACGCCTGCGCGGAGGAGATCGAGGCACTCGGCGACAGGCTCCTGGACCTCGCGGCGAGTGAGTCCGGACTGCCGCGGGACCGTCTGACCGGTGAACGCGGACGCACCTGCGGACAACTGCGCATGTTCGCCGATCTGGTCCGCAGCGGTGACGCGCTCGGTGTGCGCGTGGACCCCGCGCTGCCGGGGCGTCTGCCGCTCGCCCGAGCGGACCTGCGTCTGCGCAGGATGCCCGTCGGCCCTGTCGCCGTGTTCGGCGCGGGCAACTTCCCGCTGGCCTTCTCCGTCGCCGGCGGAGACACCGCGTCCGCACTGGCCGCGGGCTGTCCCGTCATAGCCAAGGCGCACCCGGCGCACCCGGGCACCTGCGAACTCGTCGCCCGCGCCGTCGTCTCCGCCGTCCGGCGCACCGGCATGCCTGCCGGCGTCTTCTCGTTGCTGGTCGGCCGCGGCACCGAAGTCGGTCAGACACTCGTGCGCGACCCACGCATCACGGCCGTCGGATTCACCGGGTCCCGGGAAGGCGGCCTGGCCCTGGTCAGGGCCGCGCACACCCGGCCCGTGCCCATCCCCGTCCATGCCGAGATGTCGGCGGTCAACCCGGTGATCGTCCTCGACGGAGCCCTGACCGACCCTGCCGCACTCGCCGCCGCGTATGTGACGTCGCTGACCAATGGCTCGGGCCAGTTCTGCACGAATCCCGGCCTGGTGCTGCTGCCGACGGGCGCGGCAGGTGACGCCTTCCGCTCGGCAGTGGCCCGGGAGGTGGCCGACACGACAGGACGGGTCATGCTCACTCCGGGCATCACGGAGGCGTACATCGAGGGGTCGAGACGGTGGGCGGCCGTCGACGGCGTCTCGTTGCTGGCACAGGGAAAGCCCGGGGAGAGCCCGTATGCACCGGCCCCGGTCGTGCTCGAGTGCGATGCCGCGACCTATGCCTCCCATGAGGACCTCTCCGGTGAGGTCTTCGGGGCCGCAGGACTCATCGTGCGATGGTCCGGTGTCGAAGAACTCCTCGGCCTGCTGGAGAACATGGAGGGGCAGTTGACGGCAACCCTCCACGGCACCGACGCCGACCTGACGACGGCTGCCCGCCTCCTGCCCATTCTGGAGGAGCTCGCCGGACGCATCCTGTGGGGCGGCTGGCCGACAGGGGTCGAGGTCGGCCACGCCATGGTGCACGGCGGACCGTGGCCCGCGACGAGCTCGCCCGGTACGACGAGCGTCGGAACCCTGGCGATCGAACGCTGGCTCCGCCCCGTCTGCTACCAGTCGTTCCCCGACGCCCTTCTCCCCGAGGAACTGCGCGCCGACAACCCGCTGGGGATCCCCCGGCTCGTCGACGGCACGCTCGAACCGCGGCCGAGGTAGCCCTGCCGGCCGCACAAGAGGGCTCCGCCGAACGGATGACGGGCCGCCCCTCCCGTGCTTCCGTCAGCCGGGCCCGGTGCGGGGCCCGGCTGAGCGAACCTACGGGGTGAGGCCTCGCAGGATCGCCTCGACCTGCCGTTTGCCTCCGAACTGTGCCCAGCCGAGGGCGGGCGAGTCATGTTCCGTGTCCTTGATCCGAGGATCCGCACCCAGCATGGCCGCAGGAAGGTGGGCGACCGGGACCGCGGTGCCGTGGCGGCTGGAGTTTCCCCGTGACGTTGGACACTCGATGCCTACGCCGCGAGGGCATGTCCTTGCTCGTGCCGCTGCCGGATCTCCAGCGGGGTCAGGTAGCCCCAATGCGGTTGCTTCCGTAGCCGCTTGCGGTTGGAGAAGTTCTCGACATAGGACGCTGATGCCGACCGGTATGCCACCGGTGGCCAGGCCCTGCAGCGTCGGCCGACGACGACCGGGACCAGGCGGTCGGAGACCGCGCAGACGACGGAGCCCGCGACGAGGGGGAGCAGCGACACGATCAGGACGCGGCGCTTGCCGAACATGTCGCCCGGCGCGCCCTGCGATCCAGGTCCGGGCTGTCAGACCCAGGTCAGTCGCCACAGGCGCAGAAGCCCCGTGCCATCCACCGCGTACTGGCCGCCGCCCACATCCTCCGCGGACACCACGAAGTCCTTGGCCTGCCACAGCGGGACGACGGGCACATCGCGGGCGACGGTCCTTTGAAGGGCTTCGAGGTCGGCTTCGGCATCGCCCCGGTCGGCGAAGCGCTGACTGCGCGTGATCAGCCGGTCGACGGCCTTGCTGCCGTACCCCGTTGCCATGGTGCCGTCCGTGCCGACGAGAGGACCGCCGAAGGTGTCGGGATCGGGATAGTCGGCGACCCAGCCGACGGCATAGGCGTCGAGTGTTCCCCCGGCCCAGCTCTTCTGGAATTCGTGCCACTCGTATCCTTTGAGGGCCACCTTGAACAGCCCGTCGGCCTCGAGCTGCCTTTTCACCTCAGCGGCCTCTTCGTGGGCTGCTCCGCGTCCCGCTGCGTAGCCGTAGGTGAAAGCCAGGGGGATTTCTACACCGGCCTCGACGAGTAGTCGGCGCGCCCTTTCGGTGTCCTTGTGAGGGTAATTGTCGAAGAAGGAGGTGGTGTGGCCCGTGATGCTCGTCGGGATGAGGGAGTAGAGCGGGTCCACGGTTCCGTCGTAGACGTCGTAGGAAATCCGGTCCCTGTCAATCAGCCAGGCCGCCGCCTGACGTGCGCGTCTGTCGTGGAACGGCTTGCCGCGGCGGGTGTTGAGATACAGGTTTCGAGTCTCCGCGCTCTGTGCTTCCGTCACGCGTAGCCCTGGATCGCTCGGGTTCAGATCGGCGAGCATTTCGGGGGGAAGCTGTCTGAGGGCGACGTCGATGTGGTGGGACTTCCAGGCACGGGCGAGTGAGTCGGGCGTGTCGTAGAAGCGGAGTTCGATCGGCTGGCCGGTCTGCTCGGCGGCACCCTTGTACCGAGGATTGGGCGAGAGGGAGAGCTTCTCGCCCTTCGTGTAGGAGACGAGACCGTACGGTCCGGTCCCGTCGATCCGGCCGTCCGAGCGCAGGGAGTCAGCCGGGTACGTGGTCGAGTCGACGATCGAGCCCGCCCCGGTCGTCAGCTTGAAGGGGAACGTGGCGTCCGGTGCGGTCAGTCGGAAAGTGACGGTCCGGTCGCGGGCGTCCATTGTCTCGATGGTGTCCAGAAGGGATGACGGGCCCACGTCGGAATCTATCTTCTTGACGCGGTCGAACGAAAAAGTGACGTCCGTGGCGGTCATTCTGCGTCCACTGGGGAAGGTGATGTCATCCCGCAGCCGGCATCGGTAGGTGCGGAGGCCGGAGTCGGTGAAGGAGCAGCTTTCGGCAGCGTCCGGAACGGGCTTGGTCACTCCGGGCTCAAGGGTCAGCAGCGTCTGGAAGACATTGCTGTAGAGAGCCGTCGAGCCGGAGTCGTAACCGCCGGCCGGGTCCAGTGACGTCGGAGGTTCCGTCGTCCCGACTCTGATGGTGGTGCCCTCCTGGCCGCCCGGCGGGTACAGCAGAAAACCGGCTGCCAGTGTCGCGGCGATCACCGTGGGTGTGACGACGGATGCGCGGATGTGCGCACGGATAGGCCTCATGAGGCTCGTCCTCGCAAGTTCAAGACGAACAGGAAATCTCGATCCCCTGGGGGAGAGAGTGTCGGCCAAGTATGCGCAGGCATCGCGTCTTTCGGGGCCCGACGGTACTTCCGGCACGATGTCTTATGACTGACGCGGCGAAACTGTTATGCCCCGTTCGGTGAGAGGGCCGACAGGGCTCGGCACCCCCTTTCAGCAGCCATTCCGCCTCGTCTCCGGTGGTGCCGCGGACCCGCGTGCACCGGTCCCGCCCACGGTCTTACTCCTCGACACCATTCCCTGTGGCATGTCACCTGTGCCATGTTCCGTGGTGCAGGGCGTGGTCATGCCAAGCCGAGAGGCCGTCCGTCTGCCCCCACGGCGGCAGCGCGGCACTCCGCTCCCCGCGCCCTCTCCCCCTTCAGTCGGCCGTGCTCCGCACAGCCGGATCCCTCATGGGAGGCGCAGTGAGAAAGTCACTGGTACGGCGAGGTCTGGGGGCGGCGCTGCCGCTGGCCCTGACCGTCGCCATGAGCATGGGCCTGCTGTCGCAGCCGGCCGGCGCAGCCGGGAACACCGGCTCCGTCGCGCACGTCGCGGCGGACGACCCGGAGGACGCAGGACCCCCACCCGTAGCGCAGTCCCCCACCGCCGAGACGGAGCACGTCGCGCACGGACGCACGAAGGTGTCCGAGCTTCCGCCACTGGCCGCGAGCAAGGACCCGCTCAAGGAGGTGTACGGCAAGACCGCGAAGGCGCCGGTCCGTCCCTCGAAGTCGATGGAGAAGGCGGTTGCCGGCAAGACCGGCAAGTCCCGTGCGCTTGCCGCCGCGTGCAACGTCTCCGACTTCACCAGCCGAAGCGGCGGCGCGCTGGTCCAGCAGATCAAGGCGTCTACAACCGACTGCGTCAACACCCTGTTCAACCTGACCGGGTCGGACGCCTACTACGCCTTCCGCGAGTCGCAGATGGCCTCGGTCGCCTACGCCCTGCGCGACGGCTCGACGTCCTACCCGGGTAACGCCTCCACCGGTATGCCGCAGCTCGTGCTCTACCTGCGCGCCGGCTACTACGTCCACTACTACAACGCGAGCACGGTGGGCTCCTACGGCAGCAGCCTGCAA
Organism: Streptomyces sp. SID14436; assembly: GCF_010548465.1. Lineage (GTDB taxonomy): Bacteria > Actinomycetota > Actinomycetes > Streptomycetales > Streptomycetaceae > Streptomyces. Next base: position 66,727 of record NZ_JAAGMD010000791.1, read on the forward strand.
ACCGCGATACGCGCCGGGCTCGACGCCTTCTTCGCCAGCCCGCGCTCACGCGACGTCAACGACGCCAACGGCGAGACGCTCGCCGAGGCGGTCACGCTCATCGACAGTGCCGAGGAGAACGCCCGCTACATCCACGTCGTCAAGCGCCTGCTGGCGGATTACGACTCCACCTGGAACTCCTCCTGGTGGATGCTCAACGCGGTCAACAACGTGTACACCGTGACCTTCCGCGGCCATCAGGTGCCCGCGTTCGTGAGTGCCGTGCAGTCGGACCCCGGTCTGATCGACGCGCTCTACAACTTCGCGAGCGGCCACCTCGCGCTGCTGGGAACGGACCAGTCCTACCTCACGTCGAACGCGGGACGCGAACTCGGCAGGTTCCTGCAGCACTCCCCACTGCGCTCCAAGGTCCGCCCCCTGGCCGCGGGCCTGCTCAACTCCAGCTCCATCAAGGGCCGAACGGCCCCGCTGTGGGTCGGTGTGGCCGAGATGACCGACTACTACGACAAGGCCAACTGCTCCTACTACGGCACCTGCGACCTCCAGGCCCAACTGGCCCGCTCCGTCCTGACGGTGACCTACCCCTGCAGCTCCAGCATCACCATCAAGGCGCAGCAGATGACCTCGGGCGAGCTGTCCTCCAGCTGCAGCAGCCTGCGCAACCAGGACGCCTACTTCCACAACGTGGCCCGTGACAACGGCCCCGTCGCGAACGACAACAACAGCACCATCGAGGTCGTGGTCTTCGACTCCAGCACCGACTACCAGACCTACGCCGGCGCCATGTACGGGATCGACACCAACAACGGCGGCATGTACCTGGAAGGGAACCCGTCGGCGGCCGGCAACCAGCCGCGATTCATCGCCTACGAGGCCGAGTGGCTGCGGCCCGACTTCCAGATCTGGAACCTCAACCACGAGTACACGCACTACCTCGACGGTCGCTTCAACATGTACGGCGACTTCAACGCCAACATCACCACCCCGACCATCTGGTGGATCGAAGGCTTCGCCGAGTACGTCTCCTACTCCTACCGCGGTCTCCCCTATACGGAGGCGACGACCGAAGCAGGCCGTCGCACGTACGCGCTGAGCACCTTGTTCGACACCACGTACAGCCACGACACCACGCGCATCTACCGCTGGGGCTACCTCGCCGTGCGGTACATGCTCGAGAACCACCGCGCCGACATGGACACCGTCCTCGGCTACTACCGCGCGGGAAACTGGAACGCCGCACGTTCCTACCTGACCGGCACCATCGGCACCCGCTACGACAACGACTGGTACACCTGGCTGGCGGCCTGTGCGGCCGGCAACTGCGGAGGCGGGGGCACCAACCCGCCCGGCAACCAGGCGCCCACCGCCGCGTTCACCACCGCCGTCCAGGGCCTGGACGTCACCTTCACCGACCAGTCCACGGACGCCGACGGCACCATCGCCTCCCGGTCCTGGAGCTTCGGTGACGGCACCACCTCCACGGCCACCAACCCCGTCAAGAGGTACGGGTCGGCCGGGTCCTACACGGTGAAGCTGACCGTCACCGACGACAAGGGAGCCACCGCCACCGCAACGAGGACGGTCACCGTAGCCAGCGGCGGAGGCGGCGGCACCGAGTGCACCGGAACCGACACCCGGGAACTGGGCCAGAACTGCCAACGCGGCAACCAGTCCGCCACCACCGGTAACTACGCCTACCTGTACCTCTACGTCCCGGCCGGCACCACCCAGCTGAAGATCACCACCTCCGGCGGGACGGGCGACGCGGACCTCTACTACAGCACCAGCGGCTGGCCCGGCACCACGAGCTACACGCAGCGTGCGACGGGATCCGGCAACAACCACACCCTGACCATCAACAATCCGCCGGCCGGAGCCAACTACATCAGCCTGCACGCCGTGAGCAGCTTCAGCGGCGTCACCGTGAGTTCCGCCTACTGACCCACGCTTCCCGCACCAAGGTACGACCCCCACGACGGCCCGGGGCGGCTCTCCCCGCCCCGGGCTGCGTCCGGGGCGACGGCAGAAGGGGAGACCTCCGTCGCCCCGGACCGCGAACACACCGCCCGCCCCCACGCGGGCATCCGACCTCCCAGGCGGCAGAGCGTGAAGGCATCACCCGCACGCAGGCGCCGCCGAGCCATGAGGCCCCTCATCGCGTCCGTCGGCCTCACCTGCGCACTCGCCACACCCGCCGTCGGCAGCGGTGAGAGGACACGCCGCGGCTCGGCGCCTCGCAACAGCGCTGCGTGAGTGCCTGGGTTCCCGCTTCGCAGGAGCCTGGATCGACCAGAAGCACGGCGGCAGGCTGACCGTGGCCGTCACCCGGTCGACGGCCACCGCCCCCGTCGAGGTCCGGCCCGCTCAGGCTCGGGCCCCCGACGACGACCACCGTCGTCGTCGACCGCAGCCTGCGGCAACTCAACTGCATGCCCGCAGAGTTGGCCCACCCTATGGCCCCGGGGAACAAGGGCGCCGCCCACGGTCTGCAGTCTGCTGTGGTGGTGCAGGACAACAAGGTTCGTCCGGACCTGCCACGGGGCATGACCCTCACCCTCGCCCGGCACACAGTGGTGGAGTGGGCGAGGCGGACTCTCGGGGAGGGCCTCGAGGTCAGCACCTACGCGCACGCCTCCGAACCCTCTTCGGCTGCGGGATGGGTCTACCCGTCGACCGGCATCACCGGCTGAGACTACGACGACGGCGGCCGGTACGTGTGCGAGCAGGACTCCACGACCGGTTACACCTGCGGGCAGATCACCGTGGTCGGCGTCCTTCCCGTACTCTGCTCGTCCGTCACGCAGCGGAGCGTTGACGGGGGCGTGGCACGCCGTGCATGCCGCAGTGCAGCGGAACACGTCGGCTGATCAGACCGTACCGGGGAGTGCCTTTCCGGCTCCGCTCGCGGGACGGGCGGGTGCGTAGGCGCGTGTCACCCACTTCTGGAAGTGCGGAGCCTGCGACAGCAGCTGCCAGTGGGTGCGTACGGCATGGTGGTGCACCACCTCGACGACCGGCGCCTCGACCGAGTCCCGCCGCCAGACGAGCAGATGCCGCTGCCACAATGGATCCCCCACGAGGGGTTTGACCAGCACTCCGCCCACCGGGCGCATGGTGGGCTGGACGGCGGCCACCCCCAGCCCCTTGGCTATCATCGACTGCAGTTGGTCGAGCATGTGGAACTCGTGTGTGACGGCGGGCCTGAATCCTGCGGCCCCGCACGCGTCGTAGAAGGCGCCGGGCCAGCCCACCCCGTCGTCCGCGGAGACGAACCACGCGTCCTCCGACAGGTCGGCCAAGGACACCTCCAGCCGTTGCGCCAGTGGGTGGTCTGCGGGCGTGGCCACGAACACCGGGACGGTCCTGATCGCCCGGTGATCCAGCTTCGGTGAGTGACGAAGAGGGAGTCCAGGGTAGTCGCACCCCAGGGCGACGTCGAGTTCGCCGGCCTCAAGGAGGCCGAGGAGTTCTCCGGTGGCGTACACACTGCTGACGGAGACGGTCAGATCGGGGCAGGCGTCGCGGAGGACGTCGAGCAAGGTGGGCACCACCGGTGTGTTGATGGCACCGAGGCGAAGCCGACGTGTCGTCCCGGACGAGCGGGGCGGCCGCAGACGCGCGAGATCGTCGGAGAGCGCCAGGATCTCCCGGGCCCGGCCGACGACCTGGGCGCCGTAGGCGGTGAGTTCCACGCCCGTGCTGCTTCGCAGGAAGACACCCGCGCCGAGCAGCCCCTCGATGCGGCGCAGTTGGGTACTCATCGCCGGCTGGGTGTACCCGAGCGCCGCAGCGGCCCGGCCGACACCCCCCGCGTCGGCTATGGCGCACAGCACACGCAAGTGGCGCAGCTCAAGTTCCACGCAGGCACCTCGCTCCGGGCGAACAGAGGTCCATTATGCGCCACGAAGAAGTGGGTGGGAAATCCGAGACGGTCCGACGCCTTCGGTCGACCAGCAGGCCGAGGGTCCGAGGGTTATGGGTGAGCCGGAGTCTCTGGTATGGCCTGGCCGGTTGTTTGCGTTTGACCGCCGTGCAAGTCTCGGACCTGCGTGTTGTTCCGCAGAGGCGACTGCGGAAGCCTGAAGCGCACCGCCTTCGAGGAGCGACATCATGCCTCACACCTGCATCAGCTTCACCGTCGAAGCGACCGGGGCCGCGGTTCACCGCGCCCGCCACCGCGTCTCCACCGCGTTGAGCTGGTGGGGAGGGCCGGTCGAGGATGATCTCCGCTTCAGCGTGGAACTCGTGACCTCCGAGCTCCTCACCAACGGGCTGCGGCACGCCGGCGGGCCCATGACCGTCGAGTTGACGCTGGTGCACGACATGGTCGTCGTCGCGGTCCTCGACGACAGCCGGGAGCTCCCGCGGCCTCGGCTGACAGAGGTGGACGACGAGTGCGGGCGGGGACTCGCCCTGATCGAGGACCTCAGTCTGATACGGGGAGCCGAGACGACTTCCCGCGGTAAGCGCTGCTGGGCGGTTCTGCCGCTGCGGACGCCGCAGGAGCCGGTTGCCGAGTCGGCTCCGGCTGAGGAGGCGGACCCCGGCTTCGCGGCGGACCGGGAACGCTGGTCACTGGCTCCGCAGGGGAGCGGACTGCTGGCGAGTCTGTTTCCGGCGAAGTGAGCTCGTTCTCTCGGTCGGCCCCGGGAGCCGACCCACAGCAGGCGGGTATGCCTGCGGGCGCGAAACCGCTCGTTTTGACGCTCTGGCTGCCCTCAACCTGCACAGCGAGCCGATAAACCGCCTCCGCCCTGGCCTCTTCTTCGGCTGGCTCGGACCGACCTTGTTCCGATGACGTCGCACGTGGAGTGCGCCGCTGGCGCGACCGGGCCACCGCCCGCGCCGAGATCTTCACCTTTGTCGGATCGCGCCCGCCCCGGCGGTCGGCGGTGGATCAGGGCTCAGTACTCGGTCTTGACCGTCGCTCCGGAGAAGTCCGCGGCAGCGGCCAGGCTGATGTAGTTCCAGCCGGCGGGCGGATTGGTGATGGTGAGTGTTTCGCTGTTGCCTGCGCCTGTGGACCTGCTGGTGTAGCTGGAGGTGGTGGCCCAGGTGCTGTTGCTGTAGTAGAGATCGGCGTTGCCGGTGCCACCGGACGAGGTGACCTTCAGCTGCTGGACGCCGGCGGGGAGGTAGATGTAGAGGTAGGCGTAGTTCCCCGCAGTCGCGGACAGGTTGCTTCGCTTGCAGTTGCGGCCGAGTTCCCGCCCGTCGCTGCTGGTGCACTCGGGAGTGGCGTCCGCGCCGCCGACGGCGATGCTCTGGGTCGCGGTGCTGGTCGCGCCCTTGTCGTCGGTGACCTTCAACGTCACGGTGTAGGTGCCTGCCGCCGTGTAGGTCTTGGCCGGGTTGGCCGCGGCGGAGGTGGTTCCGTCGCCGAAGCTCCACGAACGGGAGGCGATGGTCCCGTCGGAGTCCGTCGAGCGGTCGGTGAAGTTGGCCGTCAGACCACTGACGGACACCGCGAACGCCGCAGTGGGAGCCTGGTTGCCCGGCGGGGTGGTGGAGCCCCCGCAGTCGCCGGCTGCGCACCGGGACAGCCAGTTGTACCAGTCGCTGTCGTAGCGGGTACCGATGCTGCCGGTGAGGTAGGCGCGGGCAGTGTTCCAGTTGCCGGTGCGGTAGTACCCGAGGACGGTGTCCAGTTCGGCGCGGTGGGACTGGAGCATGTAGCGCACGGCGAGGTAGCCCCAGCGGTACACACGTGTGCTGTCGTGACTGTAGGTCGTGTCGAACAGCGTGCTCAGCGCATAGGTGCGCCTGCCGGCTTCGGTGATGGCCGCGTCGTAGCGCAGGTTGCGGTAGGAGTAGGACACGTACTCGGCGAAGCCCTCGATCCACCAGATGGTGGGGGTCGATACGTTGGCGTTGAAGTCGCCGTACATGTTGAAGCGGCCGTCGAGGTAGTGCGTGTACTCGTGGTTGAGGTTCCAGATCTCGAAGTCCGGACGCGCCCACTCGGCCTCGTAGGCGATGAACCTGGCCTGGTTGCCGGCCGAGGAGGGGTTCCCCTCGAGGTACATGCCGCCGTTGTTGGTGTTGATGCCCCAGTCGGCCCCGGCGTAGGTCTGGTAGTCGGTGCTGCTGTTGTAGACGACCACTTCCAGGCTGGTGTTGCGGTCACCCGCGACAGGCCCGTTGTCCTTGGCGATGCTGTGGAAGTAGGCATCCTGGTCGGCCAGGCTCCGGCAGGTGGACGCCAGCTGTGCCGAGGTCATCTCCTGGGCGCGGATGCGCAGGCTCGCGCTGCAGGTGTGGTTGATCACCAACACGCTGCTCGCCAGGCGCTGTTGGAGGTTGCAGGTGCCGTAGAGGCTGCACTTGGACTTGTCGTAGCTCTCGGTCATCTCGGCAAGGCCCACCCACAGCGGAGCAGTGGTGCCCTTGAGGGAGCTCTTGGCCAGCAACGCGGCCACCTGGGGACGAGTTGTCTCCCGGGTAGCGGTGTGCTGCAGGAACCGGGCGAGTTCACGTCCGGCGTTGGACGCGAGGTAGCTCCGGTCGGTGCCGAGCAGGTTCTTGTGCGAGGAAGCGAAGCCGTACAGGGCCTTCAGGACGCTCCGGTCGGAAGACACCGCGGTGACGAAGCCCGGCACCTGGTGGCCACGGAAGAGAACGGTGTGGACGTTGTTGACCGCGGTGAGCATCCACCAGGACGAGTCGTACGTGCTGTTGTAGTCCTTCAGCAGCCGCTTGACGACGTACAGGTAGCGGGCGTTCTCCTCGGAGCTGTCGATCAGGGTGACTGCTTCGGCCAGGACCTCGCCGTTGGCGTCGGTGACGTCCTGCGAACGGGGGCTGGCGAAGAACGCGTCGAGACCGGCACGGACGGCGGTGCGCAGCTTCGTGCCGTAAGCACCCACTGTGGCCTCGTCGTGCCAGTGCGCGTAGTAGCCGGCGCGCAGGTAGAGCAGGAGCTGGGTCATGCCGGTGCTGCTGTCACCCGGGTAGGCGGCGGAGCCGTCCCGCAGTGCGTAGGCGACGCTCGTCATCCGGTCCTCGCGGAAGGCCCGCTGCGCGTTGCTTTCGCTGAGGTCGAAGAGCGTGTCGATGCACTCGGTCGTGGACGTCTTGACCTGCTTGACCAGGCTGCTGCCCGAACGGCTGGTGAAGTCTGCCGGGCTGCAGCCCGCGGCGGCTCCCTTCCCCTTACCAGCAGCCTTCCTGTCCGAAGACTCGTTCATGGAGGGCCTCTTGAAGGGGGGAGGGGAGACCGGGCTGTCGTAGTCCCGACGCACCACGTCTGTGGCCGATGAAAGCGGCGCCCGTTCTTCTACCGGCAGCGGCTTGCCGTGCACGTGCTCGGGGTCTTCTCCCAGTCACTGCCTCCAGAAGGAGCAGCCGTGCGGATGACACGGCTCAGGTGGTCATCCCGGCCGTCCGGAGAAGCGCTCGGGAGAGGCGACTTCTCCGGACGGCCGGTGAAAGTGCAATGCGACAGGTGACATTGCACTCTCGTCTTTGATGTGAGCGGGAAACTGCCCTGGGCTTCGCCGCTCTTCGGCCAGGCTGGCCTTCCTGCCTTCGCCTTACTGAGGCGGCGTCATTGCGGGGGTCAGCCGGCCAGCAGGCTGACCCCCAGGGAGGAGAGGGCCCGGCTGATGGGTTCGTGGATCATGCCGCATCCGCTGTTGGGACCACCGCTGAGGATTCCGTGCGCGGTCGAGCCGTCGTAGACGCCACTGCCGCTGTCCCCGGGCGACACGCACGCCGTGCTCCAGGTCATCCCGGTCAGGGTGCGTCCGGGGTACTGGACGGTGGCGTTGACATCCGTGATCTGCCCGCAGGTGTAGCCGGTGGTGGAGCCCTGCTTGCACACGTACTGACCCACGTAGTCGTAGTCCCAGTTGCGGATGGGTTGGGTGGTGTAGACCCAGCCTCGCGGCTGCCAGAAGGCGGTGTCGCTGATCCGGACGATCGCGTAGTCGCCGTAGTAGCCGAAGTGGTAGTTCGCCGTGCTGCCTACGCCCTGGTAGCCGTAGCTGTAGGTCGGTACCTCCCAGTAGGAGGCGGCCTCGGTGCAGTGACCGGCCGTCATCATGTAGTAGCCGGAGCGGTCATAGGCCATGAACGCACTGGTGCAGCGGGTGTTGCCGCCGTAGATGGCCAGCCCCGAGCGCAGCGGAGGATCGCACGAGTACTGCCCGCCGCAGTACAGCGGCCGGGACGCGTGCCGGTAGCTGTCGACGACCAGCGCGTCTCCGAACGTGCGCTCGGCCCAGCGCACGACGCGCCGTTGCTCGTCCGTCAGCTTCTTTCCTCGCGGAAGATCCAACCGCAGAGCGTTCTTCTCGGTCACCACCGCGGACTGCAGGCCGTGCTGCGCCGCCTTGTTCGCCTTGGCGATCCGCTTGCTCAGCGAGGCCGACATCGACTGCAGCTCACTCATGCTGCGATCGACGACCACGGTGTCGACCGGGGACTTGCCTGAAGCCGCAGCGGTCACCGATGAGGCCGAGGCCTTCTCGGTCACTGCGACCTTCAGCTTTCCGCCGTCCTGGTGGTCCACCCAGGCCCCGCCGAACCGCTCGCCCAGTTTCGTGCGTAGTTCGGTGATGACAGCGGTCTGTTCGTCCTGCCGGGCTATGCGGCGTTGTCCTTCTGCGACCGGGATGCCGTAGTCCTCGACCAGTTGGGTCACTGCGGCTTTCTGCTGTGCGTTCGGGGCCGGCTGGTCCGAGGTGTTCTCAGCGGCCGAGGTCGTCGGCGCGAGAAGGAGTGTGGCGATCAACGCAGCCACTGCTGCTATCGGCCCTGACAGCCGTAACGGAGCACTGTGCACGGAGCACCTCCATGTGGTGGGACCGATGCCGGGCCCGGGCCCTTGCCTGTGTCTGGACGGATGCCCGGCGTCGGGGACATGACAGGAACAATATGGAGGGTGACATGTCACATGGCAAGAGCGAATCGTCTCCTGGCAGCGTCTGAGCAACTGCGCACGGTGATAGGTCCTGGTGGCACGTTCGGTCACGTGCGAAAGTCTTGTCGCCTGAGGGCCCCTGGAGGCGAAGAAGTCACAGAGGCCCTGCGCGCCAAGTAGCGCTTCCTGGCGCATGCCTCGTGGCTCAGCAGCTTCAAGCGGCCGGGGGAGGGCAGGCAGAGCGCGGTCTCCGACAGGGCAGGGCCTGTCGGAGACCGCGCTCGTTGCGATGGCCGGCTAGCTCACGGCTAGCTCTCCAGCAGCCGGGCCATCCACTCCTCCACATCGGCGGCGTTGCGGGGCAGGGCGTCCGAGAGAAGCTTCGCGCCGTCCGCGGTGATCAACAGATCGTCCTCGATACGCACCCCCATGCCTCGCAGTTCCAGCGGCAGTGTCTCGTCGTCGGGCTGCAGATAGAGGCCGGGCTCGACCGTGAGGACATGGCCCTCCTCCAGGACTCCGTCCAGGTAGGTTTCCGCTCGCGCCTGTGCACAGTCATGGACATCGATGCCGAGCATGTGACCGCTGCTGCACAGCGTGTAGCGGCGGTGCAGGCCGCTGTCCTCGTCCAGCGCCCTCTCGGGTGGCAGGCGCAGGATGCCCCACTCGTGCAGACCCTCGGCTATGACGCGCATGGCCTCCCGGTGGAAGTCGCGGAACCTGGCCCCAGGCTTCAGGACGGCGATGGCGGCCTCCTGGGCTGCGAGGACCAGGTCGTAGACGTCTCTCTGGGCAGCGGAGAAGCGGCCGGACAGGGGCAGGGTGCGCGTGATGTCCGCCGTGTACAGGGTGTCGGTCTCCACGCCTGCGTCCAGGAGCAGCAGCTGCGAGGGGTCAAGCGCGCCGTCGTTGCGGATCCAGTGCAGGACACAGGCGTGAGCACCGGAAGCAGCGATGGTGTCGTAGCCGGTCCCGTTCCCCTCCGCTCGCGCACGAAGGTTGAACACGCCCTCGATCCAGCGTTCACCGCGGGGGTGCCGCAGAGCCTGCGGCAGCGCCCGCACCACGTCGTCGAAACCCGCGGTGGTGTGCTGGATGGCCAGTTGCAGCTGGCCGACCTCCCAAGGTTCCTTGACGAGGCGGAGCTCCGACAGAACAGTCTCCAGCTCGGTGTCCCGCGCCTCGGTGCGGCCCTCCGGGGACGCCAGGTCCTCCAGCACCGGGTCCACCCCGGCCAGCAGGCGGGTGGGCGGTCGGGAACCGGCAAACGTCATGGGCAGATCGTCCAGGTGCTCGCTGCGCAGGCCGGTCATCATCGTCGTCTCGTCGAGGTCAGGGCGGCGGCCCACCCAGAACTCCCCGTAACGGCGGTCGCGGTAGAAGCCGCTGCTGTCACGCGGCGAGCGCGGGCGGACGTAGAGCACCGCCTCGTGCCCTTCCGAGCCTGTCGGCTCGAGGACCAGTACATGACCGGGCTGGTCCTCCCCGGTCAGACCGGTCAGCCAGGCGTAGGCGCTGTGCGGTCGGAAACGGTGATCGGTGTCGTTGGAGCGGACCTTGAGGACCCCGGCAGGCACGACGAGCCGCTCACCCGGAAAGCGGGCCGAGAGCCGCTCGCGGCGGGCGGGGAGATGGGCGTGTCCCGGCACTCGGGTGTCCGGCGGGAGCGGGGAGGGTGCCCAGCCGGCGGACATGAAGACGTCCAGGGCTGTGGAGACGGGCAGATCATGACTGCGGGTGTGCGGGCGGGCGATGTCGTCGGACGGCACGGAGCTCCTTCGAGAACGGGGCGGGAACAGGGCGGCACATCCGAGGCAGGACACAGCTCGGTAACGGACAGGCCTACCTCTTGGATATAAAATTTCACATTACTATGTTACGGGTCACACCTCATAGGTGTCGGTGCTTCCCACCGCCTCCAGCAAGGAGTGGCACATGATCCGCAACGCTCGCGTCCTGGCCGCATCCCTCGGCGCCTCCCTGTCCCTCGTCGTCGTGGGTGCCTGTACCGATCAGGCAGGCCACGACTCCAAGGCGAACCGGCCGGACTTCACGACGGGAACCGTCATCGGCGGTACCCCGAAGAAGGGCGGCACCCTCACCGTGCTGTCCAACCAGGACTTCGCCCACCTCGACCCCGCACGCAACTGGGTGATGCCCACCATGGACTTCGGCACCCGGCTGCTGTACCGCACCCTGACCACGTTCAAGGCCGAACCCGGGGAGAAGGGGAGCGAGATCGTCCCCGACCTCGCCACCGACCTGGGCAGGCCCTCCGACGGCGGCAGGACCTGGACCTTCACACTCAAGCCCGGCCTCAAGTACGAGGACGGCACCCCCATCAAGGCCCGCGACATCAAGTACAACGTGGAGCGCTCCTTCGCTCCGGACCTCGCGGGAGGCCCCGATTACGCCCAGCAGTACCTGGCTGATGTCGAGGGATACGCCGGGCCGCTGCAAGGAAAACACCTGGACTCGATCAGGACCCCCGACGACCGCACCATCGTCTTCTCGCTGCGCAGACCGGTCGCCGAGTTCTCCTACACGGTCACGCTGCCCACCTTCTCTCCCGTTCCCCAGTCACAGGAGAAGGGTGTCCAGTACGACCTGCGCCCCTTCTCCTCGGGGCCCTACAAGATCGACAGCTATGCGCGTGGCAAGAAGCTGGTCCTGGTCCGCAACCCCCACTGGGACCCTGGCACCGATCCGGTACGCAAGGCCTACCCCGACCGGATCGTCGTGGTCCAGGGACTGAAGGGCGGCCAGATCGATGACCGGATCATCGCCAGCCAGGGAGCCGACGCATCCGCGGTCGAGTGGTCCGACATGCAGCCGTCCAGCATCTCCAAGGTACTCACCAGGCCGGAGATCAAGAAACGGCTGTCTGCCGAACGGACCGGCTGCACCGACATGCTCGCTCTGAACACCTCTCGCCCGCCCTTCGACAACCTCAAGCTGCGACAGGCAATGCAGTACGCCGTCGACAAGCAGGCACAGGTGACTGCCAACGGCGGACCAGCCCTCAACGACGTCGCAACCGGCTACCTCCCACCGGCTCTGACCGGCAATCAGGTCGCTGACCCGGTCTACGGCACATCGGACACGGGGGACGTGGACCGCGCCAAGAAGCTCCTCGCCGAGGGGGGCAAGCCTGCGGGCTTCTCCGCGACCATCACCGTCTCGACCGGGGACAAGACCCGTGCTGAGGCACTTCAGCAGAGCCTGTCCCGGATCGATGTCCGTCTGAAGATCCAGACCGTCGACCCCTCGGTGTACTACGACACCATCGGCGACACCAAGAACGCCCCGGACATGGTCATCAGCGGCTGGTGTCCCGACTACCCCTCTGGTTCCACCTTCCTGCCCTTCGTGTTCGACGGCCGAACCATCAAGGAGAAGGGAAACCAGGGAAACGTCTCCCAGTTCCGTGACGAAGCCGTACAGAAGCGCATGGACGAGATCGCCGAGATGTCCGACGCCGCAAGCGCCAACCAGGCATGGATCGACCTCGACCCCGTGATCCAGCGCAAGTCCCCGGCCGTCCCCCTGCTGTGGGAGCGCAAGCCCTTGCTGGTCGGCGACAACATCGCAGGAGCCTTCGGACACGCGGCCTGGACCGGACAGTTCGACTTCGCGGTGATCGGACTCAAGGACCCGGCAAAGAGCCGGGACTGAGAGACACGGACGAACCGCAATGACCCTTCCGCTCAACACTCCCGTGCAGACCGGCACGGCACCACTGCCCGACAACCTCTGGCGGACCACTTGGCGAGGGCTCTGCCGGAACAAGGGCAGCCGCATCGCCCTGGCCACCACCGCGCTCCTGGTCCTGATCGCCCTCACGGCACCACTCCTCAGCCGCCTCGGCGGATGGTCACCCACCGCCTTCGACCCTGATGCCATCGACCCCTATCTCGGCGGGATGCCCCGGGGGCCCCTCGGCGGCATCAGCGCCGAGCACTGGCTCGGCGTGGAACCGGTCACGGGTCGCGACCTGTTCGCACGAGTGGTGCACGGCGCCCAGGTCTCCCTGCTGATCTCATTCGCCGCCACCGCGATCGTCGTCGGTGTGGGCACCGCCGCAGGAATCGTGGCAGGCTACTTCGGCGGCCGCATCGACACCGTGCTGAGCAGGTTGATGGACCTGACCATGTCCTTCCCCTCGCTCATCTTCATGATCGCGATGATGTCCGTCGCCCAGGACGTCAACCGTGTCGTACTGATGACAGTCGTCATCGGCGTCTTCGGATGGCCCGGCATCGCTCGGGTGGTGCGCGGCGAAGCCCTGGCCCTGCGCCACCGCGAGTACGTCGAAGCCGCGCGCGCCTGCGGATCCGGCTCATGGCGCATCCTCACCCGGCAGGTGCTGCCCAACATCGCCGGCCCCATCATCGCTTACACCACCCTCCTGATCCCCGGCATGATCAGCACCGAGGCGGCCCTCAGCTTCCTCGGTGTAGGAGTACGCCCACCCACGTCATCTTGGGGCCAGATGATCGCCGAGGCCGTCGCATACTACGAGACGGACCCGATGTACTTCCTCGTCCCCAGCGCCTTCCTCTTTCTCGCCGTCCTCGCCTTCACCGTGCTCGGCGACGGACTGCGCGACATCCTCGACCCCCAGGGAGGCCGGCAATGATCGTCTACCTGGCGCGCAGGGCTCTTGGCGTGGCTGGGGTGCTGCTCGCCATCTGCGCAGTCACCTTCGTCATCTTCTATCTCCTCCCAGCCGACCCCGCCGCTGCCGCCTGCGGCAAGACATGCAGTCCCGAACGACTCGCAGAGGTACGTCACTTCATGGGACTCGATCAGCCCGTCTGGCGTCAGTTCGGTGACTACCTCACCGGCATCTTCGCCGGCCGGGACCTGGGCAGCGGCCCCCACACCATCCACTGCGGTTTCCCGTGCCTGGGCTACTCCTACGAAAACGCCCTGCCGGTGTGGAGCCTGCTGATGGACCGTCTCCCCGTCTCCGCCTCCCTGGCTTTCGGCGCCGCCTGCATGTGGCTCGTCCTGGGACTGGGCGCAGGGGTGACCGCCGCACTCAAGAAGGGCGGACTGCTCGACCGGACGCTGATGGTAGGCGCCGTAGCCACCGCCTCCCTCCCCGTCTACTTCACCGCGGTCATGCTCATCTACGGGCTGGTCCGGATCGGAGGGCTCCTGCCGTATCCCACGTACATCCCGATAAGCAGCGACCCGTTCGGATGGGCGGCCAACCTCCTGCTCCCCTGGACCGCCCTGGCCCTCCTCTACGCAGCGATGTACGCCCGCCAGAGCCGCAGCTCCATGATCGAGGCAATGACACAGCCGTACATCCGCACTGCCCGGGCAAAGGGCATGCCACGCCGCGTCGTAGTGATCAAACACGGCCTGCGCTCCGCCATGATGCCGGTGATCACCATCTTCGGCATGGATCTCGGAGCCCTGCTCGCCGGTGCCGTCATCACCGAGTCCATCTTCGGCATCCCCGGCGTCGGCCGCCTCTTCTACGATGCTCTGCAGCGCTCCGATCAGCCCGTTGTCCTGGGCGTCACCCTCCTGGCCGCGTTCTTCATCGTGGCAGCCAACGTCGTCATTGACCTGCTGTACGCCGTCATCGACCCCAGGGTGAGGAAATGATGCCGTCCACCACTGAGCCCGGCGTGCCCTTGCTGCGCGTGCGTGACCTGAAGGTCGCCTTCGACACCCCCGCCGGCACGGTCCAGGCAGTCGATGGGGTCTCTTTCACTGTCGAAGCCGGCCGCACCCTGGGCCTCGTGGGAGAGTCCGGCTCCGGCAAGTCGGTCACCTCACTGGCCGTTATGGGCCTGCACCAACGGGCACAGGTCAGTGGATCGATCACCTTGGCCGGACAGGAACTGCTTCCTCTCACCGATCATCAGTTCAGCCGGCTGCGAGGGCGGAAGATGGCCATGGTCTTCCAGGACCCTCTGTCCGCGCTGCACCCCGCCTACACAGTCGGCGAACAGATCGCCGAGGCCCATCGGCACCACTTCGGCACCCGCAGGCGAGCCGCTCGCCGACAAGCTGTGGACATGCTCGGTGAGGTCGGCATACCCGAGCCTGCCCGCAGGGCAGGTGAGTACCCCCACCAGTTCTCCGGCGGCATGCGCCAGCGCGCCATGATTGCCATGGCCCTGTCCTGCGAACCGGACCTGCTCATCGCCGACGAACCCACCACCGCGCTCGACGTCACCGTCCAGGCTCAGATCATCGAACTCATCGCAAGAGTGCAGCAGGAGAGGCGGCTGGGCGTCCTGATGATCACCCACGACCTGGGCGTGGTGGCGCGTGTCGCCAACGACGTGCTCGTCATGTACGGCGGCCGGGCCGCTGAACAAGCTCCGGTCGATGACCTCTTCCTGCGACCTGCCCATCCCTATACCCGCGGCTTGCTGGAATCCTTGCCGCGCCTGGACGATCCCGATGATGCACCGCTACGCGTCATCCCCGGCAGTCCGCCCTCACTTGCCGCCCCGATATCCGGCTGTCCCTTCGCCCCTCGTTGCCCCCAGGCAGAAAGAGCTGAAGAGCTGGTCCGCGCCCGCTGCACAGGGGAACGGCCCCGGCCACAGGAGCACTCTTCCGGACGATCGGTGTCCTGCCACCTGCCCTTGCTCCCCGCCGTGAGGCCCCGACCCGCCCTGCCTCACAGCGAAGACGATCAGGAGGAGAAGACCCGATGATCCATGCTCGACGAGACTCCCAGAGCCCAGAGGAACGGACCGCTGCCGTCGAAACGCCCCTGATGTCCGTCCGCGGGCTGACCAAAGCCTTCCCGGGCCGCCGCGTCCGGGGCCGGGCAGCCGCTCCGGTCCGAGCAGTGGACGGGGTGGACCTCGACCTGGCGAGGGGCGAAACGCTCGGCCTGGTCGGTGAGTCCGGATGCGGGAAGTCCACCACCGGACGCATGCTTGTGCGTCTCCTGGAACCCACTGCCGGCACAGTCGAGTTCGAGGGGCGGGACATCACACACGCCTCATCGCGTGAACTGAGGCCTGTACGCCGGCGTCTGCAGATCATTTTTCAAGACCCCTATGCCTCCCTCAACCCCCGGCAGACCATCGCCCGTATCATCGCCGAACCCTTGCTGGTCCAGGGCTCCTCCGCACGGGCCGCACGGCTGAGGGCCGCGGAACTGCTGGCGATGGTGGGCCTCGGCGATGAACATCTGGACCGTTACCCGCACCAGTTCTCCGGAGGCCAGGCGCAACGCGTCGGCATCGCGCGAGCCCTGGCCACCGGACCCCGCCTCGTCATCGCCGACGAACCCGTCTCGGCGCTCGACGTCTCCGTGCAAGCCCAAGTGGTCAACCTGATGGAACGTCTTCAACGCGAGCTCGACCTGGCCTTCCTCTTCATCGCGCACGATCTGTCTGTCGTCAAGCGGGTATGCGACCGGGTGGCGGTGATGTACCTCGGTCGTATCGTCGAGATCGGTGACAAGCACGAGGTTTACACTGCGGCGGCCCATCCCTACACCCGTGCGCTGCTCTCGGCTGTACCGCTGCCCGATCCCGCACAGGAGCGTCGTAGAGAGAGGATCATTCTTCTGGGCGACCCGCCCAGTCCGGCCGCGCCCCCGACGGGCTGCAGCTTCCACCCACGTTGCCCGAAGGCACAGCCGGTCTGCCGCACCGAACAGCCTTCTCTGCAGGTTGTCGGCTCGGGAATGCGTAAGGCGGCTTGTCACTTCCCCGAGATCCAGTGAAACCTGCGTATGTCACCAAGGGATCGCCGGCACGTACCGGGGCCAGGAACGCCATCCCGTCGACAGAGGCGGTCACCGGGGGCCCGTGGGCGTGTCGTCCGGCGGCAGCCGCAGCTGCGTCGTCGATCAGCTTCATCACCACTCCGCCGTGGATGGTGCCGTACAGGTTGGTGTCGTGTTCGCTCATGATGTGCGCGAGCGTCACCCGTGATGCGGCCGGGTGCTTCGTGTCGGTGGGCAGGGTGGCATGTCGGTCGGCCACGTCAACTCTCCTTCGCGAGTCGGGACAAGGGCGGAACCGCATGCGAGTACGGGTGCGCGGGCAGGTGGCAGGTCTTCGGACTCGCGGGCACGTCTCGTCGTACGACACTCCTGCCGGCCGTCGCTTCCCAGGCCCGGTACGTCGGACCCAGTGCGTATGACGGCGGTCGTTTCCGCTCACCGCTGCGGGGCAGTCCCGGTGTCCCACCGGGTTCCCTCTCACGACGCCCTGCCGTGGGGGCCCCATGCCTTCAGGGCTATGGGGGAGGGCGGGGCGAACCAGCTGCGCGCGCGATCCTACGGGCCGCGTCTCGTCGTTCGGGGCCTGGGGCCGCCCTCAGTTCGCTGCCACCGTGCCCAGGAAGCGGATGTGCGGCCGGTCGCCCGGGCCGGAGCGGGTGACCTCGGTGCGTACGCCGTACACGTCGGCGATCAAGGGCTCGGTCAATGTGTCGCCCGGGGTTCCGGCAGCGACCACCCGGCCGCCCCTGAGGACGACGACCTGGTCGCAGTACATGGCCGCCAGGTTCAGGTCGTGCAGGGCGACGACGCTGGTGACGGGGAGTTCGACGATCAGCTTCAACAAGTCGAGCTGGTGCTGGATGTCGAGGTGGTTGGTGGGTTCGTCCAGGAGCAACTCGCGCGGTTCCTGGGCCAGGGCGCGGGCGATCTGCACGCGCTGGCGCTCGCCGCCGGAGAGCGTGTGCCAGGGCTGGTCCGCGCGGCCGGTGAGGCCGGTGCGCTCAAGGGCGCTGCGCACGGCTTCCTCGTCGGCCGCGGTGGCGGGGGTCCAAGCGCGTCGGTGCGGGATGCGGCCGAGGCGTACGACGTCGAGAACGGTCAGCTCGACGAGGGTGTCGGAGTGCTGCTCGACGACGGCAACGCGCCTGGCCACGGCGCGGCGGCCCCAGTCGCCGAGGGGACGCCCGTCGAGGGTGACGATGCCGGAGGCGGGGGCGAGGACGCCGGACAGCAGCCGCAGCAGCGTCGACTTGCCGGAGCCGTTGGGGCCGAGCACCCCGGTCACGGAGCCGGGCCGGGGGGTGAGGCTCACACCGTCGACGATCAGCCGCCCGTCGAGGGCGCGGCTCACGCGGTCGGCAGCGAGGGTGTGCGGCCCGGCGGGTGCCTGTCCACGGCCGGGCGGCCGGGTACCGTCGTCCCGCCGCTCGGTGCCGGTCGTCATCGCATCCTCCTCGTGCGGTACAGGACCAGGACGAACGCCGGAACACCGACGAGTGAGGTGACCACGCCCACCGGCACCTCCTGGGGGTCGAGGACGGTACGGGCCAGGGTGTCGGCCCAGACCAGGAACACCGCCCCGGCGAGCGCGGTGACCGGCAGCAGCCTGGCGTGCCCCGGGCCGACGAGGGCGCGGGCGGCGTGCGGCAGGACCAGGCCGACGAAGCCGATCGCCCCCGCCGAGCTGACCAGCGCGGCGGTCAGCAGCGCGGTCACGCACAGCAGCACCAACCGGGTCCGGGCGACGGACACCCCGAGCGTGGCCGCGGCGTTCTGGCCGAAGGCGAAGGCGTCCAGGGTGCGTGCGTAGCCGAGGCACAGCACGAGGGCGAGCGCCAGGACGGCCGCGCAGAGCCCCACTTCGGTCCAGCCGGCCCCGCTGAGCGAGCCGAGCATCCAGAACAGCACGCCCCGGGTGGTCTCCGCGTCGGCCGCCGTCGTCACGACGAACGAGGTCAGGGCGGAGAACAACTGCATCGCGGCCACCCCGGACAGGACCACCCGGTCGGTCGTCCCGCCGAGGGTGTGGCTGAGGAGCAGCACCAGAGCGAACGAGCTCAGGGCGCCCACGAAGGCGCCGCCGGAGACGGTCAGGACGCCGCCGCCGGCGCCCAGGACGATCACGGCGACGGCGCCGGTCGACGCACCGGAGGAGACGCCCAGGACGAAGGGATCGGCGAGGGGGTTGCGCAGCAGGGACTGCATCACCGCGCCGCACACGGCGAGTCCGGCCCCGCACACCGCGGCGAGCAGGGTGCGAGGCAGCCGCAGGTTCCACACGATGCCCTCGCGGATCGGCGTGAGATCCGTCGAACCCCAGCCCAGGTGGGAGGCGATCACCGACCACACGTCGCCCACCGCGATGTCCGCCGGACCGATGGTGATGGCCACGGCGACGGACGCGGTGAGCACCGCCAGCCCGGCGCCCAGGCCGGCGACGACGCGCACCACCCGGACGGCACCCCGCATGGGGCGGACCGGGGAGGACCGCAGGGCGGTTCTCATCCGGCGAGCCCGTACTCGCGCAGCGCCGCGGCGACCTTCTCCACGCCCTCGACGGTACGGATCGTCGGGTTCATGGCCTGCCCGCTGAGCAGGACGTACCGCTTCTCCTTCACCGCCTTCATGTTCTTCGTCGCCGGGTTCGACTGCAGGAACGCGATCTTCTTCGCGGCCGACTCGGCGGTCTGCGACTTGCGCGTGAGGTCGCCGATGACGAGCACGTCGGGATCGCGGTCGGCGACGGTCTCCCAGTTGATCTGGGGCCACTCCTGAGTGCTGTCGTCGAAGACGTTCTGCGCGCCGAGCGCGTGGGTGATGATGCCGGGCGCGCCGCAGCAGCCCGCCATGTAGGGGGACTCCTGGTTCGCGAACCAGTACAGGACGGTGGTGTCCTCGGCGCGGATCCCCGCCGTGGCCTTCGTCACCCGGCTCTTCAGCCGGGCGACGAGATTCTCGCCCCGCTCGTCCACGCCGAAGACCCGGGCCAGTTCCCGTACTTCGCGGTAGACCGTCTCCATGGTCAGGGGCTTGGTCCGTGAGCCGTCGCCGTCGCCGCTGTTGTCCTTGCCCTCGCAGTCGGCGGGTGACAGGTACGTCGGTACGCCGAGCTCCTCGAACTTCTCGCGGGAGGCCACCCCGCCCTTGCTCAGGGTGGAGGTGAAGGAGGAGGCGACGAAGTCCGGTTCGGTGTCCAGGACTCGTTCGAACGACGGCTGGTTGTCGGCGAGTCGGGGCACCTTGGCGTTGGCCTTCTCGAGCCCCGTCATGACCGGGTCGGTCCAGGTGGCGGTTCCCACCACGCGGTCGGCGAGGCCGAGGGAGAGCAGGATCTCGGTGGTGCCCTGGTTCAGGGACACGGCTCTCTTCGGCGGAGCCTCGACCGTCACCTTCTGCCCGCAGTTGTCGAACGTGACGGCTCCTGCATCCGAGCCGCCGGACTTCGGGGACGAGCCGGAGTCGGAGCCGGAACCGCACGCGGTGAGCAGCAGTGCCCCGGTCAGGAGCAGGACGGAACAACAGGCGGGACGTGACAAGTGCACGGTTGCGGCTTCCTAGGCGTCGGGACCCATACGCGGGGTCCGTGCGGACGATCGGTCGCCAGCAGGTCTTCGGACTCGGGATCACCCCGGCGGGACGCCTTCCCGGACCCGGCCGTGACCGTCGTCCAGTGGCTCTGCTGCCCCGCCCGTCACCCTCACCGCTGCGCGTCAGTTCCGGACTCTCACCGGATTCCCTGACCCGTGCACGTGTACGGACACGCCCACGAGTTCGACTGGCGTCCGGAAGTTACCACAGCCTTACCCATGTGGTCCGACCTGCCCGTCGGCGGTGCCCGCCGGGCCGAGGCGCGCTCCCCTCAGGTGGCCGCCGCTCCCAGTGGCTTCTCCGGCGCTGGTTCGGCCATGCGAGTCCCCAGGCGTCGGCCGAAGGGGACAAAGGCCACTGCGGCGCGGGCCAGGTCTGCCGGACCCCCGACCGCAGCGGTTGTATGACGTCCTGCTCGTGATCGTCTTCTCGACCAGCACCGTCCGGCGCCCATGGCGCCGCAATTCCCGAGCCCCGCCATCGCGGGCCGAACGCGCCGCGGCCCGAGCGGGAAGCCAAGTCCGCTGCCGTCGCGGATCCTTCGCCCCGTCCGGGAACCGTCCGCCTCTCCCCTCCGACTGCTGTGAGGAGGCAGGGAGGTGGCATGGAAGGGCTGGATGTCCGGATGTCGGGCGTCGTGTGCCGGCACGGCCGGGTCGAGGCCGTGCGCGACGTCGATCTCGACGTCGTGCGCGGGCAACGGGTGGCGCTGACCGGTACCAACGGGTCGGGCAAGACCACGTTGCTGCGTGCTGTTCTGGGGCTGCACCGGCATGTCGCGGGCCGGATCCTGGTGGGTGGCCGGGACACCGGGAGTGCTGCCGAGTGGGCGTGGCGGCGACGGGCGTGCGCGTGGATCCCGCAGAAGCCGGCGACCGGCCGTTTTCCCTTGCTGGCAAGCGAGTTGCTGACCAGTGGCGGTGCGCGTGCCGAGGCGGTGGAGGCGGCCGACAAGCTCGGGGTCGGGCATCTCGCCGACCGGCCGTTGCACACTCTGTCCGGTGGTCAGCTTCAGCGTATGTACCTGGCGCGGGCGGTCGGCTGTGTGGCGGCCGGGGCGGGCGTCCTGCTCGCCGACGAGCCCACCGCCGCCCTTGACTTCTCCGGTCAGGAGGAGGCGGCCGACGTCCTGCTCTCCTTGCCGGTGACCGTCGTGGTCGTCACCCACGACCGGGCTCTGGCCGAGCGCTGCGACCGGGTGCTGGAGATGGCCGCGGGACGTCTGCGGGAGGTCCGGTGAGCGTCCTGGCCGCGGCCGACGTCGGTCAGCTCCTGCAGCTCGTGCCCGTTCAACGGGCGGGTGTCGCCCTGCTGGTGGCCGCGGTCGGACTGCCGGTCCCGGGGGCCTCCCGGGGAGACCGCTGTCGTCTGACAGCCGGATCACCGCCACCGCCTTCCACACGGCGGCGGTCTCCCGTCCGCGCTTCCCTGCGGCCGGATCTCCCCAACACCCGTGCGACCGCCGACGGCGCCCGTGCCGTGCCCGGCCCGTGCGCGCGGGACTGAAGGAAGGACCACAGGACCATGACCCCTGCCCTGCCCACCGTGACCGACGAGACGGTCACCGCCTGGGCGCTCGCCGCCGGCGGCGGCGACAGCGAAGCGGTCGACCGTTTCGTCCGGGCACTGCAACGCGACGTACGTCTGGACGCCCACCCGGCGACGACTCGCGGACACCGCCCTGGCCGCTCTGGCACCGGTCTGCGCCTGTGTGCTGGCCCTGGGCGGTCTCGCGGTCTGGACCGCCACGGGCAACGCCGGTACCCCCGCACGCATCGGGGTCACCGACGCGCGGCTCTTCCTCCCGTCGCGGGGAGTGCCGGAGACAGCGGCATTCTTCAAGATCATTAACGCCGGTGGCGCCCAGGACCGGCTGATGGGGGTGACTTCGTCCGACGTCACCGAGGGCATCTCCCTCAGCAGCCACCGGATGACCACCGGCGGAGCCGCATACCGCTGGCCCACGGAGTCACTGTCCATCCCCGCCGGGGGCACCCTCGACATGTCTCCGCACAGCAGCGATGTGACCGTCCCGGCCGCGACACGCTGGGCGGAGGGCGACCTGGTGCCCTTCACCCTTCACTTCGAGCACAGCGGGCGAATGGAGGTCCTGGCGGTGGTCGTCCGGCCCGGGTCCTGATGACGGCGCTGCGCGGCGGAGCACCGTGGGGCGTACGGCGCTCCGCCACGCGCTGTCAGGCGGTGACCGCATCGGCCACCTCGTACCCGGCTTCGGTGACAGCCGCGCGGACCAGGGCGTCGAGGGCCTGGCGCATCGTCAGGTCAGTCAGCATCTGGTCAGCATGAGTCCGCACGCATTCCGGGACAGGTGTTCGGGGCGGTGCTTGGTCGGCCATGGTGC
Organism: Streptomyces sp. SID14436; assembly: GCF_010548465.1. Classification (GTDB taxonomy): domain Bacteria; phylum Actinomycetota; class Actinomycetes; order Streptomycetales; family Streptomycetaceae; genus Streptomyces. The sequence goes on from NZ_JAAGMD010000791.1 coordinate 89,257, forward strand.
GACAGTCCGGATCGGACGGAAGCGCAGGCGAGGAGCCTTCTTGCCCGAGTGGGGTCCGTGTTCTCCGGAATCTTCGAGTGCGACGCGTGCCGGTGTACAGTGAACGACGCCCCTGACCTGCAGAAAGCTGGCGGGGAGCCGTCTTCTAGGAGTCCAAAGTGCTGCGAACTTTGATGAAGTCCAAGATCCATCGCGCCACCGTCACCCAGGCCGACCTGCACTACGTGGGATCCGTGACGATCGATGCCGATCTGCTCGACGCCGCCGATCTGCTGCCCGGTGAGCTCGTGCACATCGTCGACATCACCAACGGGGCACGGCTCGAGACGTATGTGATCGAGGGGGAGCGCGGGTCCGGCGTGGTCGGGATCAACGGGGCGGCGGCGCACCTCGTGCACCCCGGGGATCTGGTGATCATCATCAGTTACGCTCAGGTGTCCGACGCCGAGGCGCGGGTACTGGAGCCGCGGGTCGTGCACGTGGACCGCGACAACCGGATCGTCGCGCTGGGTGCCGACCCGTCCGAGCCGGTCCCCGGGTCGGACCAGGAGCGCAGCCCGCAGGCCGCCACGGCCTGAGGGGCCGCGCCGCCGCAGACCGAGGCAGGAGCGTGGTGTGTCCATGAGCGACATCGAGATCCGCGACGACCGGGCGGCGGGCCGGCTGGAAGCGGTGGCGGGCGGAGACGTCGTGGGCCGGATCGAGTACTTCGTGCTCGACGAGCCCCGGCGGGCCCTCGTGCCGGTGCACACCGTCGTCGAACCGGCGCACGAGGGGAAGGGCATCGCGGGCTCCCTCGCGCGCGAGCTCTACGGCATCGCGTCCCGTGAGGGCAGCGCGGTCGCGCCCCTGTGCCCGTACGTCACGAAGTGGGCGCAGCGCCACCCGGACGAGGCGCCGTCGGCGGATCCCGAGCTGATGGCGGCGGCGAAGAAGGGGCTCGCCGACCACCCCGAGATGTTCTGAGCCGGGTCCGGTCCCGTCCCGCCGTGCTGGCGCTGCTGCACACCTCGCCCGTACACGTCCCCGTCTTCGACGCGCTGCGCGACCGCGCGCACCCGGGGCTGGAGCTGCGGCACCTCGTCGCGGCGGACCTGCTGGAGCGGGCGCGCGCCACCGGGCCGGAGGCCGTCGCCGGTGACGTACGGGCGCGGGTGCGCGAGGCCGTGGACGGCGGGGCGCGGGCGGTGCTGTGCACCTGTTCCACCCTCGGGGCCGTCGCGGAAGCCGCGTCCGGCGTGGCCGGTGTGCCCGTGCTGCGGGTCGACCGCCCGATGGCGCGGCAGGCCGTGGAGGCCGGCCCGCGCATCGTCGTGCTCGCCGCGCTGCAGAGCACCCTGCGTCCCACGGTCGGCCTGATCGAGGAGGAGGCCCGCCGCGCGGGCCGTCCCGCGCGTGTGCGGCCGGTCGTCGTGGACGGGGCCTGGGAGCGGTTCGAGGCCGGTGACTCCTCCGGGTACCTGAGCCGGGTCGCCGCCGCGGCCGACGGCGTGACCGGTGCCGACGTGATCGTGCTCGCCCAGGCGTCCATGGCCCCGGCGGTGGAGCTGGGCGGGGCCCGCGTTCCCGTGCTGTCCAGCCCGGGGACCGGACTCGCGGCGGGGGCAGCGGCGGCGGGCGGTACGGGTGGCCGTAGGTGAGATCGGGAGCCCGAGCGTGCCGCGGTCGGGTGACTGGGGAGGCGGCCGTCGGGTAGGCGGGGGATAGTCCAGAGCCGAAGTCGACCGACTGGCCGGAGGACCACCGTCATGACCGACCCGCATCCGGACCCCGTCCCGCCGGGACCCACCCCGGGGCCGGACCCATCGCAGCCGCAGCCGGACCCCGCGCCCGTTCCGCCGCCCGAGCCCCCGCCGGGCCCGGACCCCGCGCCCGGCCCCACACCCC
>NZ_JAAGMD010000809.1 GCF_010548465.1 Streptomyces sp. SID14436
CGCCCGCGACGCCCGCGAGCCGTTCGCCGACGACGATCACCGCACCGTCGGCGCGCAGCGCCTCGGCCGCGGCGGCCCCGTCGCCCTCCAGGCCGACCCCGCTCGCGAGGGCGTCCAGCCACTCGGTCTCGGTGCCGGGGGCGGCGGGCAGCAGCGTGCCGCCCGCCTTCTGAAGACCGCGGGTGGCGTGGGTGGCCAGCGCGAAGGTGCGCTGGCCGTGCTTGCGCCAGGCCTTGCGCAGCCGCAGGAAGACGCCGGGCGCCTCCTCCTCGGACTCGAAGCCGACCAGCAGGACGGCGGGCGCCTTCTCCAGCGCGGTGTGGGTGACGCCCGTGCCGTCGAGGTCACGGCCGCGGCCGGCGACCCGGGCGGCCAGGAAGTCGGCCTCCTCGCTGCTGTGCGCCCGCGCCCGGAAGTCGATGTCGTTGGTGCCCAGGGCCACGCGTGCGAACTTGCTGTACGCGTAGGCGTCCTCGACGGTGAGCCGGCCGCCGGTCAGGACGCCGGTGCGGCCCCGGGAGGCGAGCAGGCCCTGGGCCGCGATCTGCAGCGCCTCGGGCCAGGAGGCGGGCTCCAGCTCGCCCTCGGCGTTGCGCACCAGCGGGGTGTCGAGCCGGTCGCGCTGCTGCGCGTAGCGGAACCCGAAGCGCCCCTTGTCGCAGATCCACTCCTCGTTGACCTCGGGGTCGTTGCCCGCGAGGCGCCGCATGACCTTGCCGCGCCGGTGGTCGGTGCGGGTGGCGCAGCCGCCGGAGCAGTGCTCGCACACCGACGGCGAGGAGACCAGGTCGAAGGGGCGGGAGCGGAACCGGTAGGCGGCCGAGGTGAGCGCGCCGACCGGGCAGATCTGGATGGTGTTGCCGGAGAAGTACGACTCGAAGGGGTCGCCCTCGCCGGTGCCGACCTGCTGGAGGGCGCCCCGCTCCAGCAGTTCGATCATCGGGTCGCCCGCGACCTGCACGGAGAACCGGGTGCAGCGGGCGCACAGCACGCACCGCTCCCGGTCGAGCAGGACCTGGGTGGAGATCGGGACCGGCTTCTCGTAGGTCCGCTTCTTGCCGTCGAAGCGGGACTCGGCCTGGCCGTGCGACATCGCCTGGTTCTGCAGCGGGCACTCGCCGCCCTTGTCGCAGACCGGGCAGTCCAGCGGGTGGTTGATGAGCAGGAACTCCATCACACCGTGCTGGGCCTTCTCGGCGACCGGCGAGGTGAGCTGGGTCTTCACCACCATCCCGTCGGTGCAGGTGATGGTGCAGGAGGCCATCGGCTTGCGCTGGCCCTCCACCTCGACGATGCACTGGCGGCAGGCGCCGACCGGGTCGAGGAGGGGGTGGTCGCAGAACCGGGGGATCTCGATGCCGAGCTGTTCGGCGGCCCGGATGACCAGGGTGCCCTTGGGCACGCTGATCTCGACGCCGTCGATGGTCAGCGTCACCAGGTCCTCGGGCGGGACCGCCGCCTCTCCCCCGCCGGAGGGAGCGTTGGTGGTCACAGTCATGCGTGCACCTCCGTACGGTCGGCCCAGGCCGTCGACTTGGCCGGGTCGAAGGGGCAGCCACGGCCCGTGATGTGCTGCTCGTACTCCTCGCGGAAGTACTTCAGCGAGGAGAAGATCGGCGAGGCGGCGCCGTCGCCGAGGGCGCAGAAGGCCTTGCCGTTGATGTTGTCGGCGATGTCGTTCAGCTTGTCCAGGTCGGACATCCGGCCCTTGCCGGCCTCGATGTCCCGCATCAGCTGCACCAGCCAGTACGTGCCCTCGCGGCAGGGCGTGCACTTGCCGCAGGACTCGTGGGCGTAGAACTCGGTCCAGCGGGTCACGGCGCGGACCACGCAGGTGGTCTCGTCGAAGCACTGGAGTGCCTTGGTGCCGAGCATGGATCCGGCCGCGCCCACGCCCTCGTAGTCCAGGGGGACGTCGAGGTGTTCGTCGGTGAGCAGCGGCGTGGAGGAGCCGCCCGGGGTCCAGAACTTCAGCCGGTGGCCCGGGCGCATGCCGCCGCTCATCTCCAGCAGCTGGCGCAGGGTGATGCCGAGCGGTGCCTCGTACTGGCCGGGCTGGGCGACGTGGCCGCTGAGGGAGTACAGCGTGAAGCCCGGGGACTTCTCGCTGCCCATCGAGCGGAACCATTCCTTGCCCCGGTTCAGGATGGCGGGAACCGAGGCGATCGACTCGACGTTGTTCACCACGGTGGGGCACGCGTACAGGCCCGCGACCGCGGGGAAGGGGGGACGCAGCCGCGGCTGGCCGCGGCGGCCCTCCAGCGAGTCGAGCAGTGCGGTCTCCTCACCGCAGATGTACGCGCCCGCGCCGGCGTGCACGGTCAGTTCGAGGTCGAGTCCGCTGCCCAGGATGTTCTCGCCGAGGAAGCCGGCCTCGCGGGCCTCGCGCACGGCCTCGTGCAGCCGCCGCAGGACGGGGACGACCTCGCCCCGCAGGTAGATGAAGGCGTGCGAGGACCTGATCGCGTAGCAGGCGATGACGATGCCCTCGATGAGGCTGTGCGGGTTCGCGAAGAGGAGCGGGATGTCCTTGCAGGTGCCGGGCTCGGACTCGTCGGCGTTGACCACGAGGTAATGGGGCTTGCCGTCGCCCTGCGGGATGAACTGCCACTTCATGCCCGTGGGGAAGCCGGCGCCGCCGCGTCCGCGCAGACCGGACTCCTTGACGTAGGCGATCACGTCGTCCGGTGACATGGCGAGCGCCTTGCGGAGCCCTTCGTACCCGTCGTGTCTGCGGTAGGTGTCCAGCGTCCAGGACCTGTCCTCGTCCCAGAAGGCGGACAGCACGGGTGCGAGCAGCTTCTCCGGTCCGGTGTCCTTGAGTTCGGGTGCCAAGGTCATCACTCCCCCTCCTCGGCAACGGGTCCGGCGGGATGCGCGGGATCGGAGGCCGACGTGTCCTGCGGCGCGTCGTGCGAGCTGAGGTGTTCGGTGGGCGACGGCTCGTGCGGCGGGGTCTCGGCCGGGGCCTCTCCGCGCGGGTGGACGACCCGCGCGGGCGGTGCCTCGCCCTTGGCCAGCTTCAGGCCGGCCAGGGAGGCGGGACCCGCTCCGCCGGTGGCCTCGACGGCGCCGTCCCGCTCGTCGGGGAAGCCCGCGAGGATCCGGGCGGTCTCCTTGAAGGTGCACAGCGGGGCCCCGCGGGTGGGCGCCACCGGGCGTCCGGCGCGCAGGTCGTCGACCATGCGCTTGGCGCTGTCGGGGGTCTGGTTGTCGAAGAACTCCCAGTTCACCATCACGACGGGCGCGTAGTCGCAGGCCGCGTTGCACTCGATGTGCTCGAGGGTGACCTTGCCGTCCTCGGTGGTCTCGCCGTTGCCGACGCCCAGGTGTTCCTGGAGCTCCTCGAAGATCGCGTCGCCGCCCATGACGGCGCACAGGGTGTTGGTGCACACCCCGACCTGGTAGTCACCGCTCGGCCGCCGCCGGTACATGCTGTAGAAGGTCGCGACGGCGGTGACCTCGGCCGTGGTCAGGCCGAGGACGTCCGCGCAGAACCGCATCCCGGTGCGGGTCACGTGGCCCTCCTCCGACTGCACCAGGTGCAGCAGGGGCAGGAGCGCGGACCGGGAGTCCGGGTAGCGGGCGATGATCTCGCGCGCGTCGGTCTCCAGCCGGGCGTGGACGTCGTCCGGGTAGGCGGGCGCGGGCAGTTGGGGCATGCCCAGGCTCACGCCCCGCTCGGAAGAAGAGGTGGTCACCGGTCGACGCCTCCCATCACGGGGTCGATGGACGCGACGGCGACGATGACGTCGGCGACCTGGCCGCCCTCGCACATCGCCGCCATGGCCTGCAGGTTGGTGAAGGACGGGTCGCGGAAGTGGACCCGGTAGGGGCGGGTGCCGCCGTCGGAGACGACGTGCACCCCGAGCTCGCCCTTGGGCGACTCGACCGCGGTGTACGCCTGTCCCGGCGGGACGCGGAAGCCCTCGGTGACCAGCTTGAAGTGGTGGATCAGGGCCTCCATGGAGGTGCCCATGATCTGCTTGATGTGGTCGAGGGAGTTGCCCAGTCCGTCCGGTCCCAGGGCGAGCTGGGCGGGCCACGCGATCTTCTTGTCGGCGACCATGACCGGGCCGGGCTGGAGCCGGTCCAGGCACTGTTCGATGATGTTCAGCGACTGGCGCATCTCCTCCAGGCGGATCAGGAACCGCCCGTAGGAGTCGCAGGTGTCGGCGGTCGGGACCTCGAAGTCGTAGGTCTCGTAGCCGCAGTACGGCTGGGCCTTGCGCAGGTCGTGCGGCAGGCCGGTGGAGCGCAGCACCGGGCCGGTGGCGCCGAGGGCCATGCAGCCGGCCAGGTCGAGGTAGCCGACGTCCTGGAGCCGGGCCTTGAAGATGGGGTTCCCGGTGGCGAGCGCGTCGTACTCCGGGAGGTTCTTGCGCATCGTCTTCACGCACTCGCGGATCTGGTCGACCGCGCCGGGCGGCAGGTCCTGGGCGAGTCCGCCGGGGCGGATGTAGGCGTGGTTCATCCTCAGGCCCGTGATCAGCTCGAAGACGTCGAGCACGAGTTCACGGTCCCGGAACCCGTAGATCATGATCGTGGTGGCGCCGAGCTCCATGCCGCCGGTGGCGATGGCCACCAGGTGGGAGGAGAGCCGGTTCAGCTCCATCAGGAGCACCCGGATGACCGAGGCGCGGTCGGGCACCTGGTCCTCGATGCCGAGCAGTTTCTCGACCGCGAGGCAGTAGGCCGTCTCGTTGAAGAACGGCGTCAGGTAGTCCATGCGCGTCACGAACGTGGTGCCCTGCGTCCACGTGCGGTACTCGAGGTTCTTCTCGATGCCGGTGTGGAGGTAGCCGATGCCCGCGCGGGCCTCGGTGACGGTCTCGCCGTCGATCTCCAGGATCAGCCGGAGCACTCCGTGGGTGGAGGGGTGCTGGGGGCCCATGTTGACGACGATGCGTTCGTCGTCGGCGCGGGCGGCGGCCTCGACGACCTCGTCCCAGTCGCCGCCGGTCACCGTGTAGACGGTGCCCTCGGTGGTTTCGCGGGCCGATGCGGAAGAGGGGGTGTGCGTGCTCATGAGTACGACCTCCGCTGGTCCGGAGCCGGGATCTGGGCGCCCTTGTACTCGACGGGGATGCCGCCGAGGGGGTAGTCCTTGCGCTGCGGGTGGCCCTGCCAGTCGTCCGGCATCATGATCCGCGTCAGGGCCGGGTGACCGTCGAAGACGATGCCGAAGAAGTCGTACGTCTCGCGCTCGTGCCAGTCGTTCGTCGGATAGACCGAGAACAGCGACGGGATGTGCGGGTCGCTGTCGGGCGCGCTGACCTCCAGGCGGATCACCCGGTTGTGGGTGATCGAGCGCAGGTGGTAGACGGCGTGCAGCTCGCGGCCCTTGTCGTTGGGGTAGTGCACGCCGCTGACCCCGGTGCACAGTTCGAAGCGCAGGGCCGGGTCGTCGCGCAGGGTCTTCGCGACCCGCACGAGGTGCTCGCGCTCGATGTGGAAGGTGAGTTCGCCGCGGTCGACGACCGTCTTCTCGATGGCGTTGTCCGGGAGGAGGTCCTGCTCCTCCAGCGCGCCCTCCAGTTCGTCGGCGACCTCGTCGAACCATCCTCCGTAGGGGCGGTTGGACGGTCCCGGGAGCCGGACCGAGCGGACCAGCCCGCCGTAACCGGAGGTGTCGCCGCCGTTGTCGGCGCCGAACATGCCGCGCTGGACGCGGATCTCCTCGCCGCCGTCGCCGCGCTGGCCGGGGAGGTTCTCCGCGGAGAGGTCCTTCTCGGGGTTCACGCCGTCACCCCCGGTGCGGTGTGCGTCGCTCATCGCAGCAGCCCCTTCATCTCGATCGTGGGCAGGGCCTTGAGCGCCGCCTCCTCCGCCTCGCGGGCCGCCTCCTCGGCGTTCACGCCCAGCTTGGAGCTCTGGATCTTCTGGTGCAGCTTGAGGATCGCGTCCATCAGCATCTCGGGCCGGGGCGGGCAGCCGGGCAGGTAGATGTCGACCGGGACGACGTGGTCGACGCCCTGCACGATCGCGTAGTTGTTGAACATGCCGCCCGAGGAGGCGCAGACCCCCATGGAGATCACCCACTTCGGGTTCGGCATCTGGTCGTAGACCTGCCGCAGCACCGGCGCCATCTTCTGGCTGACCCGGCCGGCCACGATCATCAGGTCCGCCTGCCGGGGCGAGCCGCGGAAGACCTCCATGCCGAAGCGCGCCAGGTCGTAGCGGCCGGCGCCGGTGGTCATCATCTCGATGGCACAGCACGCGAGGCCGAACGTGGCGGGGAAGACGGACGACTTGCGCACCCAGCCCGCGGCCTGCTCGACGGTGGTCAGCAGGAAACCGCTCGGCAGCTTTTCTTCGAGTCCCATGGCTAACCCCTCAGTCCCATTCCAGGCCGCCGCGCCGCCATACGTACGCGTACGCGACGAAGACGGTGAGCACGAAGAGCAGCATCTCCACGAGCCCGAAGATCCCCAGGGCGTCGAAGCTGACGGCCCACGGGTACAGGAAGACGATCTCGATATCGAAGATGATGAAGAGCATCGCCGTCAGGTAGTACTTGATCGGGAAGCGCCCGCCGCCGGCCGGCGTGGGGGTCGGCTCGATTCCGCATTCGTAGGCCTCGAGCCTGGCGCGGTTGTAGCGCTTCGGACCGATCAGCGTGGCCATGACCACGGAGAAGATCGCAAAGCCTGCCCCGAGGGCTCCCAGTACGAGGATGGGCGCATACGCGTTCACCGCTCCTCGCTCCTCTCAGTCGGCACTGACTGCTGGCGCGTCGGGCCTCCCACCCGCCTCATCACCCCCTCGAACCACGCCCGCCCCGGCGAAGATCGAGAACATGTGAAGCAGGTCACAAGCCCAACCGCTCCGCATCCTATGCCTGGTGGTCTGTGATCTGCGACACGGGGTATCGGACTACCTTTGTGATCTCTGCCACCTGACGAACGATCATGAAGTCGGATGAGCGGTGATCTTCACACGCGAAGCGTCCGCGCGATCACGAGAAGTGACATTTTGGCACGTCAGTGCAGGTCGGAAGGGTGCGTCTCCATATCAAGAGATTTCCTCTGCATGCAAATTGGTGCTGGACCCGATCCCTTGATAGAGGCGCGTTCACACCTGAGGGGGGTCCCGCGGAGCGATGTGGACGCGCGGCGGACACGTGCACGCGTTCACGAAGTCCGGGCGCCGCCCGTCCGGTCCGCGCCGCCACCCCGGGACGCCACCGCCGGGGTAATCGTTCCGTGACCTCCACCACATTCATGAGAGGGGGATGAGAAGAGGGCTTGGCCAATCGTCGCGACCGGTGGTAGGCGGCGGGCAATTCGGGCGTAACGATGAAAGACCGTGATCACAGGCCGGTTACGGGCAGTCCGCAATGTCCGTTACGGCGTCAATAAGGAACGACACGCCCGGGATTCGGGGCCCTGATTGAACAACTGTGGCGCAGCACACGTTTCTTGTGGATATGAAGGAGCCCCTGGTACCGGTTGTTCCCATGTCCCACACCGCTCAGATACGCAGCCACCGGAAGCCCCGGCGCACCGCACAGACCACGATGGCGATGCGGGCCGGCGTGGCCGGTGGCGTCCTCAGCACCCTGGCAGTGGCCGGCGCATCGGGTTCGGCGAACGCAGCCGAGCCGGTGACCCAGACCCTCGAACTGCCCACCCTGACGGCCGACCTGGCCGCTCAGGTCGCCCAGTCCGCGGACGCCACGCAGCAGGCCGCCGCGAACTACCAGCTGCGGGCCGAGCGCGACGCGGCCGCCGCCGAGGCGGCCAAGGAGGCCAAGGCGGACCTCGCCGAGGCCAAGAAGAAGGCCGCCGCGAAGAAGAAGGCGGCCGAGGACGCCCGCAAGGCCGCCGCCGAGCGTGCCGCGCGCACCGCCGACCGGCCGGACCTCACCGCCGGCGCGAGCACCGCCACGACCGCCTCGGCGCCCGCCAGCGGCAGCGTCGCGACGGTCATCGCCTTCCTCAAGGCGCAGGTGGGCGACGCCTACGTCATGGGCGCCACCGGCCCCAACGCCTGGGACTGCTCCAGCCTGGTGCAGGCCGCGTTCAAGCAGGTCGGAGTGGACCTGCCGCGCGTCTCGCAGGCCCAGTCGACGGTCGGCACCGACATCCCGCTCTCGCAGGTCCAGGTCGGCGACATCCTGTACTGGGGCGGAAAGGGCTCCGCGTACCACACGGGTGTCTACATCGGTAACGGCCAGTACCTGGACGCGGCCAACCCCTCGAAGGGTGTCGTCATCCAGGACCTCTCCGGCTACCCCGCGTCGGGTGCCGTGCGCGTGCTCTGAGCCGCACACCGACACGTTGAAGGGCCGCTGCCGCTCGGGGGCAGCGGCCCTTCGCCGTGCGCCGGTTGCACCGTATTGCCCGAATCGCCCGCCCGCCGGACGGCGTTGGCGGGCCGTTCGCGCGCCCACGGAGCGCCCGCACGGCCCTTGACGGCCCCTCACGGCGCCCGGCACGGCCGTGGGCGGCCGAGAGCCCGTCCGGGGCTCCCGGCCGCCCACGACGACCGCGTACGGCTTCCGTGTCAGGCGGTGGCACCGCCGGACTGCTGCGCGCGCCGGCGCAGGAACACCGCGAGGCCCGTGCCGAGGCCGAGCGCCAGCAGTGCGGCCCCGCCGGTCAGCACCGTGCCGCCGGCCCCGGTGGACGCCAGCCGGCCCCCGGTGCCCTTGTCCCCGGTGTCACCGGACGCGCCGTCCGCACCGTTCGTGCCGTTCGTCCCGTCCGCGTCGTCGGTGCCCGGGCCGCCGTCCTCACCGGCCGCGGGCGGGGTCGTGGCGCCCGGCGTGCCGCCGTCGCCCGGCTCGTCGCTCCCGTTGAGCACGATCCAGGCGGAGTCGTTCGACTGGTCCGAGTCCCAGGGGTTGTCCCACTCGGGCAGCGCCACCTCGGCCCGCGCGTTCCGCACGACCCGGTCGATGCGGAACGTGAACGGGAAGGTGAGGGACGCGTCCTCCAGCAGCGGGGTGCTCACCCAGCAGAGGTAGCCCTTCTCGTCCTCGGTGAGGGTGGTCTCCCCGCAGCGCTCCGGGCTCTTGGTGACCGTGGCGCCCTCGGGCACGCGCACCGTGAAGACGAGGGGTTCGCCGCCGGAGCGCTGCGCGCTGAGCCAGGCCGGGCCGTTGTTGCGGAAGCCGATCTCCGCGGTGACGGTGTCGCCGGCCTTCCCGTGCGCCGAGGCGCCGGTCAGCTCCAGGTCGTAGGTGTTGTTGCGGGGCAGGTCCAGGTCCACGTACCGGGTGTAGTCGGCGGCGTCGGCGCCGGCGACCTTCGTCAGCTCCAGGTCGGGCCCGGTGCCCGGACGGTGGCCTTCCGCGGCGCGCAGCTTCCTCGCCTCGGCCGGCGGCACGGCCGTGAAGGAGTAGGTGAAGATGTCGTTCAGGGCGAAGTCGGCGGTCTTCACGCGCAGCGGCTCGGCCAGGGCGTAGGCCGTCCCGGCGTCGAGGGTGTCGGGGAAGGCGCAGACCACGTCGGTGCCCTGCCGCAGCAGCGGACCGGTGGTGGTCTCCAGGTAGGAGCAGTTGCCGTAGGAGTCGGGGAAGGACACCCCGCGCGAGCCGTGGAAGCGCAGCACCGCGCCCTCGGCGGGCATGCTGCCCGCGTTGCGCAGCCCGACGGGTGCCCGGTAGGTGCCGCCCGCGCGCAGGTCGTCCGGCACGGAGAGCCGGCGGTTCAGCAGTTCGGGGCCGCCCACGAGCACGTCGACGGTCAGCGGGCTGAACTCCAGGCCCTCGCCCTCACCGGTGACGGTGATGCTGCCGGCGTCCCCGGCCTCGCTGTCGTCGTCGATGTCGAGCCGGATGCCGCCCAGCCGGTTGTACTGCTCGCCCGCGTAGAGCTCGGTGCCGGTGCAGACCGCGACGAGGCCGTCGGCGTCGCAGGGCAGTTTCACCGAGGCGACGCCCTTCAGCCCGGTGGCGTCGATGCGGATCGTGTACTCCCCCGTGAACACGGGCGGGACGACGCCGTCGCCGTCGAACTCCTCTCCGGGCGCCTTCAGCCGCAGGCGGACCTGGGGTTCGGACGGGTCACCGTTGTCCGAGTGCAGCGAGAGGCCGACCCGGTCCTCGCCGGTGATGGTCACGGGCAGGGGCGCCTCGGCCGCCACGGCGGTGCCGGCCGCGCCGACCGCGACCAGGCTCGTGGCGGCCAGCAGCCCCAGGGCTCTCAGCGGCCCGGAGCGCCGGCTTGCCTGCTCTGTCATGGAAGACCCCTTCGTCGAACGGGACGTGCCCGGATGGGTACGTCCCGTTCGACCCGGGCCCCGGTCCGCCGGTTGCCCACGGGCCGGTCACACGATGATCACGTTCGCCCATCCGCTCCGGACAAGCGGGACCCATCGGACGCGCGGGCCGTCTCCGCGGGCATCCGCCGCCCGCGCCAAGGGAGTTCAGGCCTTCGGGGCCACCTTGCTCAGGCCGTTGATGACGCGGTCCATGGCGTCGCCGCCCGTCGGGTCGGTCAGGTTGGCGAGCAGCTTCAGGGTGAACCGCATCAGCATCGGGTGGGTGAGCCCCCGCTGGGTGGCGATCTGCATGACCTTCGGGTTGCCGATGAGCTTCACGAAGGCGCGGCCGAGCGTGTAGTAGCCGCCGTAGGTGTCCTTGAGGACCCGCGGGTAGCGCTGGAGGGCGAACTCCCGCTGCGCGGGGGTCGCCCGCGCGTGGGCCTGCACGATGACGTCGGCGGCGATCTGCGCGGACTCCATCGCGTAGGCGATGCCCTCGCCGTTGAACGGGTTGACCAGGCCGCCCGCGTCGCCGACCAGCAGCAGTCCGCGCGTGTAGTGCGGCTGGCGGTTGAAGGCCATGGGCAGCGCTGCGCCGCGGATCGGGCCGGTCATGTTCTCCGGGGTGTAGCCCCAGTCCTCGGGCATCGAGGCGCACCACGCCTTGAGGACCTCGCGCCAGTCCAGTTCCTTGAAGGACTCGGAGGTGTTGAGGACGCCGAGACCGACGTTGCTGGTGCCGTCGCCCATGCCGAAGATCCAGCCGTAGCCGGGCAGCAGCCGGTCCTGCGGGCCGCGGCGGTCCCACAACTCCAGCCAGGACTCCAGGTAGTCGTCGTCGTGGCGGGGCGAGGTGAAGTAGGTGCGCACGGCGACGCCCATCGGGCGGTCCTCGCGCCGGTGCAGGCCCATCGCCAGTGACAGCCGGGTGGAGTTGCCGTCGGCGGCCACCACCAGCGGGGCATGGAAGGTGACTTCGCGCTTCTCCACCCCCAGCTTGGCCTTCACGCCGGTGATGCGGCCGGTGCGGTCGTCGATGACCGGCGCGCCCACGTTGCACCGCTCGTACAGCCGGGCGCCGGCCTTCTGGGCCTGCCGGGCGAGCTGTTCGTCGAAGTCGTCGCGCTTGCGGACCAGGCCGTAGTCGGGGAAGGAGGCGAGTTCCGGCCAGTCGAGCTGGAGGCGGACGCCGCCGCCGATGATGCGCAGGCCCTTGTTGCGCAGCCAGCCCGCCTCCTCGGAGATGTCGATCCCCATGGCGACGAGCTGCTTCGTGGCGCGCGGGGTCAGGCCGTCACCGCAGACCTTCTCCCGCGGGAACTCGGTCTTCTCCAGCAGGAGCACGTCGAGTCCGGACCTGGCCAGGTGGTAGGCGGTGGTGGAGCCTGCTGGCCCCGCGCCCACGACGATCACATCGGCGGTGTGGTCGGAGAGGGGCTCGGTCACGGCGGGTTCTCCCCAAGGCTCGAAAACTGCGTGCCGACCGGCACTGGACATGGGCAGTCTATGCAGGAGAATCGATCACCCGGCTGAAGGGCTGCCTCCGTGACCAGAGCTCTGCCCGCTGTGCGGCTCCGTGTGCCCACCCATGAGGACGCCGTCGTCTGGCACCGCATCTTCGCCGACCCCGACGTCATGGAGTTCCAGGGCGGCAGGCCCGCGGAGTTGTCGGTCTACGAGGAGCTCACCGCCCGCCAGCGCCGGCACGACGCCGAACGGGGCTTCTGCCTGTGGACGATGCTCGACGAGAGCGGTGCCGTCATCGGGTTCACCGGCGCGCAGCCCTGGGAGCGGGAGTGGGGTCCCACCGGCGAGACGGAGATCGGCTGGCGGCTCGCACGGCGGTTCTGGGGCCGGGGGTACGTCACCGCGGCGGCCCGCCAGACCCTGGAGCGGGTGCGCGCGGCGGGGGTCGCGGACGTGGTGGCGATGGTGGACGCCCGCAACACCCGTTCCATAGCGGTCACCCGGCGCCTCGGCATGCGTCTCGCCGAGACGTACACGACCCCGGTGTCCCGCCGCGAGGGCCACTGCTACCGCCTCGCCCTGTGACCGCGCGGCCCGCACCGCCGCCCCACCGCCCCGGCGATCACTCACGGTCATCCCGCGTCACGTAACGCGACGCGAGCCTTCCGGCGGGCACCCCGGCGGGTCTACCCTGCCGGTACCGCTGGGGGGTGACGTCCGTGCGAGTGACACCCGGGACACCCGAGGTGCGCGTGCCGCACCTGGTCGGTCTGATGGCCGTGGACGCGCGCGAATCGGTCCGCGCGCGGGGCCTGTTCCTCCACGCGCCGGACCGGCCGGAGTTCCACCTGGCCCTCGTCGACCACGTCGTGCGCCAGTACCCGCAGCCCGGCGCCGAGGTGCCGCGCGCGTCCCTGGTCTACGTGTGGTTCGACCTCGGGAAGGGCGAGGGCGGCGGGGGGCGTGCGCGAGCCGCGCGCCTCCGGACCGCCCGGCGGTGGCCTCGCGCGCGAACTGGACGAACCCCGCCCGCCGCTGCTCGGCGACCCGCTGCCGCCGTCCGGCCCGGCCCTGCTGGCGGTCAGCTCTCCTTGAAGCCCCGGTGCAGGGCCACCACGCCGCCCGTCAGGTTCCGCCAGGCCACCCGGGACCAGCCGGCCTTGCCCAGCCGCTCGGCGAGGGCGGGCTGGTCGGGCCAGGCGCGGATCGACTCGGCGAGGTAGACGTAGGCGTCCGGGTTGCTGCACACGGTGCGGGCCAGCGGCGGCAGCGCGCGCATCAGGTACTCGGTGTAGACGGTGCGGAACGGCGTCCAGGTGGGATGCGAGAACTCGCAGATGACGATCCGGCCGCCGGGCCGCGTCACCCGGTGCATCTCGCGCAGCGCGGCGTCGAAGTCCTGCACGTTGCGCAGGCCGAAGGAGATGGTGACGGCGTCGAACACGTCGTCCCTGAAGGGCAGCCGGGTGGCGTCGCCGGCGGTGTAGGGGAGCCAGGCGCGGTTGCGCTTGCCGACCCGGAGCATGCCGAGGGAGAAGTCGCAGGGCACCACGTAGGCCCCGGTCCGGGCGAAGGGCAGCGACGACGTGCCGGTGCCGGCCGCCAGGTCGAGGACCTTCTGCGCGGGGCGCGCGTCGACGGCCCGGGCGACCTCCTTGCGCCATCGGCGGTCCTGGCCGAGGGACAGCACGTCGTTGGTCAGGTCGTACCGTTCCGCCACGTCGTCGAACATCGAGGCGACTTCGTGCGGCTGCTTGTCCAGGGATGCGCGGGTCACGGGCCCATTGTGGCAGCCCGGCCCCCGCGGCCCCATGGCACCCGGCGCTCAGCGCCGCCGGTGCACCAGCCGTCCGGCGAGCACGGTGGCCACGCAGGTGGCGGCCCCGCGCGCGGTCAGCGCCGCCTCGTCGGGCACGTCGAAGACGGCGAAGGTGGCCGGCCCCTCCCCGACGGCGGGCGGGGGAGCGGTCACCCGGGCGAGGCTCCGTCCGGCGAGCGGGTCCAGGCCGGCGGC
>NZ_JAAGMD010000833.1 GCF_010548465.1 Streptomyces sp. SID14436
GGCGTGCCCGGGCGCACGCGGCGGCGCCGGGCGGGCGCCTGGGACGTGCCGTAGCCGACGAGCACGTTGCCCGAGCCCTCGGCGCGGGCCTCCGGCTCACCGGACCCCCCGGCGCGGTTGGCGCCCGCGGTGCCCGCCGCCGTCTTCGGCGCGTCCTTCTCCGGCCCGCCCACCGCGACCGTCAGCAGCGGGGAACCGACGGGCAGTTCGGTGCCCTCCTCGCCGAAGCGGGCGGTGACCACACCGCCGTAGGGGCAGGGCACCTCGACCATCGCCTTGGCCGTCTCGACCTCGACGACCGGCTGGTCGATGGCGACGACGTCGCCGACCTCGACCAGCCAGCGCACGATCTCCGCCTCGGTGAGCCCCTCACCGAGGTCGGGCAGCTTGAACTCCAGCACCTGTGTCATCAGCTGTCGGCCTCCCACTGCAGGCGCCCCACCGCGTCCAGGATCCGGTCGACGCCCGGCAGGTGGTGACGTTCCAGCATCGGCGGCGGGTACGGCAGGTCGAACCCGGCCACCCGCAGCACCGGCGCCTCCAGGTGGTGGAAGCAGCGCTCGGTGACGCGGGCCGCGATCTCGCCGCCCGAGCCGCCGAAGCCGCCCGACTCGTGGACGACCACCGCGCGTCCGGTCCGGCGCACCGAGGCGCACACCGTCTCGTCGTCGAACGGCACCAGCGACCGGAGGTCGACGACCTCGAGGTCCCATCCCTCGGCGCGGGCGGCCTCGGCGGCCTCCATGCAGACGGGGACGGACGGACCGTAGGTGACGAGCGTGGCGCTGCGGCCCGGGCGCCGCACGACCGCACGGCCGATCGGCTCGACGGGTGCCGGCTCGTCCGGGTTCCAGGAGTCCTTCGACCAGTACAGCCGCTTGGGCTCCAGGAAGACGACCGGGTCGTCGGAGGCGATGGACGCGCGCAGCAGCCCGTAGGCGTCCGCGACGGTCGCGGGTGTGACGACGTGGAGGCCCGGGGTCGCCATGTAGTACGCCTCGGAGGAGTCGCTGTGGTGCTCGACGCCGCCGATGCCGCCGCCGTAGGGGACGCGGATGGTGATCGGCAGGGGCATGGCCCCGCGCGTGCGGTTGCGCGTCTTCGCGACGTGCGACAGCAGCTGCTCGAACGCCGGGTAGGCGAACGCGTCGAACTGCATCTCCACGACCGGGCGCAGCCCGTACATCGCCATGCCGACGGCCGTGCCGAGGATGCCCGCCTCGGCCAGCGGGGTGTCCGTGCAGCGCTCGTCGCCGAACTCCTCGGCGAGGCCGTCCGTGATCCGGAAGACACCGCCGAGGGTGCCGACGTCCTCGCCCATGACGTGCACGGACGGGTCGGCGGCCATGGAGTCGCGCAGCGCGCGCGTGAGCGCCTGCGCCATGGTGGCCGGCTTGACGGCGACGGTGGTCATCGGTGCGTTCCTTCCGACTCGGCCTCGGCCGCCAGCTCGGCCCGCAGCTGCTCCCGCTGCTCCAGCAGCTGGGGCGTGGGCTCCGCGTAGACGTGGCTGAAGAGGTCCATGGGGTCGAGTACGGGGTCCTGGTTCATGCGCTCGCGCAGGTCCGCGGCCAGCGTCTCGGCGTCCCGGCGGGCGGTCTCGATGCCGTCCTCGTCGAGCAGGCCGCGCGCGGTGAGCTCGCGCTCCAGCAGCACGACGGGGTCGTGGCCCTTCCAGGTCTCCACCTCGGCGTCGCCGCGGTAGCGGGTCGCGTCGTCGGCGTTGGTGTGCGCCTCCATGCGGTAGGTGATGGCCTCGACCAGGGTGGGGCCGCCGCCCTCGCGGGCCCGCCGGACGGCGTCGGAAAGCACCTCGTGCACGGCGGCAGCGTCGTTGCCGTCGACCAGGCGGCCGGGCATGCCGTAGCCGACGGCCTTGTGGGCCAGCGACGGCGCCGCGGTCTGCTTGTCGAGCGGCACGGAGATCGCGAAGCCGTTGTTCTGGACGAGGAAGACGACCGGGGTCTGCCACACGGCGGCGAAGTTCAGCGCCTCGTGGAAGTCGCCCTCACTGGTGCCGCCGTCGCCGACCATGGCCAGCGCCACCACGTCGTCCCCCTTGAGCCGGGCCGCGTGGGCGAGACCGACCGCGTGGGGCAGCTGCGTGGCCAGCGGTGTGCTCAGCGGGGCGACCCGGTGCTCGTGGGGGTCGTACCCGGTGTGCCAGTCGCCGCGCAGCAGGGTGAGCGCCTCGACGGGGTCCACGCCGCGTGCGACGACGGCGAGCGTGTCGCGGTAGCTGGGGAAGAGCCAGTCCTGGTCCCGCAGGACGAGCGCGGCGGCGACCTCGCACGCCTCCTGGCCGGTGCTGGAGGGGTAGACCGCCAGACGGCCCTGCTTGGTGAGGGCGGTCGCCTGCGCGTTGTAGCGACGGCCCTTCACCAGCTCCCCGTACAGCCGGCGCAGCAGCTCCGGGTCGGCCTCGGCGGCCGCCGCGGTGCCGAGCACCCGGTACGGCTCCGCGTCCGGCAACAGCGGCGCGGGGTCCGTACGGGGCTGCCAGGCGGGCGGCGGGGTCGGCCGGTAAGCGCCCCGCTGCTCCATGACCGTCATGACGCACCTCCTCGTGGGAGCGGCTCAGGAAGGCGCGGCGTCTGTGACGCGCCTCACCAACCGATTGTTCGGTCGCCGGCACATTTTGGCTACGGGTGGCGCCAGGCTGTGGACAAACGGTCCTCCACAACCTGAGATGGGTGCAGTACGTCCATCGTGGAGAGGCGGGGGCGGGTGTCGTCTGAACAAATGGCCGAGGGGTCGGAGCCCGTCGGCCCCCTGCGGCCCGCGCGCCCCCTCGACGCCATCGACCAGGACATCCTGCGCATGCTCCAGGTGGACGGCCGCGCGTCGATACGGTCGGTGGCCGAGCGGGTGCACGTGTCGCGGGCGAACGCCTACGCCCGGATCAACCGGCTCATGGAGGACGGTGTCATCCGCGGCTTCGGCGCCCGGGTGGACCACGAGCGGGCCGGGCACGGGACGTCCGCGTACATCACCCTGAAGATCGTCCAGAACTCCTGGCGCACCGTCCGGGAGCAGCTCAGACAGCTGCCGGGCGCCTCGCACATCGCCCTCGTCGGCGGTGACTTCGACGTGCTGCTGCTGGTGCACACGCCGGACAACCGGACCCTGCGCGAGCTGGTGCTCACCCGGCTCCAGGCGATCCCCGAGGTGCTCAGCACCCGCACCCTGCTGGTGTTCGAGGAGGAGGACCTGGAACCCCAAGGCTGAACCGCGACCCGGCGGCGACAAGCGAGCGCGGACGCCCGGGTGGCGGGGCCGGCCGCTCGGCTCAGGGCGCCTTGCGCAGCCCGTCGAAGGCGAGCCGGACCACCGCGTCGGCGACCTCCCGCTCGCTCGAACCGCGGCCGTCGGGGCGGTACCACTCGACGATCGAGTTGATCATGCCGAAGACCAGCCGGGTCACGAGCCGGCCGTCTATGTCCTCGCGCACGTCCCCCTCGGCCGCTGCGGCCCTGAGCAGGGCGGCCACCCGGTGGTCGAACTCGCGCCGCCGCTCCAGCGCCCACCGTTCGGTGCCGGTGTTGCCGCGCACCCTCAGCAGCAGCGTCACGTACGGCAGTTCGGCCGTGAGCACCTCGACCATGCGGCGCACGACGTACTCCAGGCGGTCGGCCGCCCGCCCCTCACGCGCGGGCTCCTCGTCGAGGATGCCGAACAGCCCGTCCAGCGCCCGGCTCACCGCGCGGCGCAGCAGTTCCTCCTTGCCGGCCACGTGGTGGTAGATCGACGACTTGGAGATGCCGGCCGCCTTGGACAGGTGCTCCATGGAGGTGCCGTCGTAGCCGCGTTCGTTGAACACCTGGACGGCCACGGACAGCAGGGTCTCCGGGGTGTAGGTGTCACGCCGGACGGTGGTCATGGGGTGCTCTCCCGCTTCTCGGTGGCCCGCGCGTGCCGGTACAGCGCCAGGGACGGGGCGCAGCGGCCGGACGGGTCGCGCTCGTGCAACTGCCGGAGGAGGGCGTGGGCCCAGTCGCGGCCGAGGCGGCGGCTCCACTCGAAGGGGCCGAGCGGGTAGTTGACGCCCAGGCGCATCGCGGTGTCGATGTCCTCCTCGGTGGCCACCGCGTGGGCGGCGGCGTCGTGCGCGAGGTCGATGATCCGCGCCACCGTGCGGGCGACGATCATGCCGGGCACGTCCCCGATGACGCTGACCCGTTTGCCGAGCGCCTGGAACAGGCCGGTGGCCTCGGCGACCGTCCGGGCGGGCGTGTCCGGGCCGGCGGAGAGGGCGATGCGGCTCGCGCCGCGGTAGTCCAGGGCGAGGTCGAACTGGACGGTGTCGCGGCGTTCCCCGGCCGTCCGGCCGTCGGCGAGCACCAGGTGGCCGCCGCCGGGCAGCACCAGACGGCCGTCCCCGTCCGCGCCGCCCTCGCGCACCTCGATGCCGGCCTCGCGGATCAGCGGCAGGAGGTCCGAGGCGGGGCCCGGGCCGCCGTCGGCGACGACGTACGCGGGGGCGGGTTCCGGCCCCGCGGTGTGCGGTGCGGGCCGCTCGGCGCCGTCGCGGTGGTCGTACCAACCGCGTCCGCTCTTGCGGCCCAGGCGGCCGGACTCGACCAGGCGGCGCTGGGCCAGGGACGGCGTGAAGCGCACGTCGTGGAAGAAGGACTGCCACACCGAGTGGGTGACGGACTCGTTGACGTCCTGCCCGATCAGGTCGGTCAGCTCGAAGGCGCCCATCCGGAAGCCGCCGGACTCGCGCAGCACCGCGTCCACGGTCGCCGGATCGGCACCACGCGCCTCGTACACCGCGAACGCCTCGGCGTAGAAGGGCCGGGCGATGCGGTTGACGATGAAGCCGGGGGTGTCGGCGCAGGCGACCGGCGACTTGCCCCACGCGCGCGCGGTCCCGTACGCGCGGGCGGCGCAGTCGGCGTCGGTGGCGAAGCCGGAGACCACCTCGACGAGCGGCAGCAGCGGGGCGGGGTTGAAGAAGTGCAGGCCCACGAACCGGCCGGGCACCCGCAGGGCGCCGCCGATGGCCGTGACCGACAGGGAGGAGGTGTTGGTGGCGAGCAGACAGTCGTCGGAGACGCTCTCCTCCAGCGCGCCGAACAGCTCCTGCTTGACGTCGAGCCGCTCCAGGACGGCCTCGACGACGAGGGCGCAGTCCGCGAGGTCGGAGAGCTCACCGGCGGGCAGCAGTCGCGCGCGGGCCGCGTCCCGGTCCGCCGCGGTGAGCCGCTCCTTGGCGACCAGGCGGTCGAGCCGCGCGCCGATCGCGTCGGCGGCCTCCCGCGCCCGGCCCGGGACGGCGTCGTACAGCCGCACGGGATGGCCCGCGACCAGCGCGACCTGGGCGATTCCCTGGCCCATGGTGCCGGTGCCGACCACGGCCACGGGACTGCTGAGGTCGAGTGCTGTCATGTGCGCGATCCTCCCGCACGACGTTTTCCACAGATGCGGCGGACCCCCTTGTCCCGACCGATCGTTCGGTTACTCTAACTCTGACCGCCCGTCCCTGCCCATGTTTCTGCCCAGGTCCATGAACTCGCCGACGAGTTCCTGAGACGAGGAGTTGGTCCCCATGGCCGCCGAACTCACCGCGCACGAGCTGATCACCCGGCACCGGCCCACGCTGGACGGGGCCCTCGAAGCGATCCGCACGCGCGCGTACTGGTCCCCGCACCCCGAACATCCCAAGGCCTACGGGGAGAACGGCAGCCTGGACCTGGCGGCGGGCAAGGCCGCCTTCGACGCCCTGCTCGGCACCCGCCTGGACCTCGGCCAGCCCGGCACCGACGGCTGGGTCGACGGCGAGGTCTCCCCCTACGGCATCGACCTGGGCGTGAGCTACCCGCACCCGGACCTCGACGAGCTGCTGCCCGCCATGAAGGCCGGGATGCGGGCCTGGCGGGACGCGGGCGCGGAGACCCGCGCGGTGGTCTGCCTGGAGATCCTCAAGCGGATCAGCGACCGGACCCACGAGTTCGCCCACGCGGTCATGCACACCTCGGGGCAGGCGTTCATGATGGCGTTCCAGGCGGGCGGCCCGCACGCACAGGACCGCGGCCTGGAGGCCGTCGCCTACGCCTACGTGGAGCAGGTCCGCACGCCCGACACCGCGGAGTGGACCAAGCCGCAGGGCAAGCGCGACCCCCTGGCCCTCACCAAGACGTTCACGCCGGTCCCGCGCGGCATCGGCCTGGTCATCGGCTGCAACACCTTCCCCACGTGGAACGGCTACCCGGGCCTGTTCGCCTCCCTGGCCACGGGCAACGCGGTCCTGGTCAAGCCGCACCCGCGCGCGGTCCTGCCGCTGGCGCTCACCGTGCAGGTCGCCCGCCAGGTGCTCATCGAGGCCGGCTTCGACCCGAACCTGGTGGCGCTGGCCGCCGAGCGGCCCGGCGAGGGCATCGCCAGGACGCTCGCCACCCGCCCGGAGATCCGGATCATCGACTACACCGGCTCGACCGAGTTCGGCGACTGGCTGGAGGCCAACGCCCGCCAGGCGCAGGTGTACACCGAGAAGGCCGGCGTCAACACGGTGATCGTCGAGTCCACCGACGACTACAAGGGGATGCTGTCCAACCTGGCCTTCTCCCTGTCGCTGTACAGCGGCCAGATGTGCACCACCCCGCAGAACCTGCTCATCCCCCGCGAGGGCATCGCCACCGACGCGGGCCACAAGACCTTCGACGAGGTCACCGCCGACCTGGCGAAGGCGGTCGACGGCCTGCTCGGCGACGACACCCGGGCCAACGCCCTGCTCGGCGCGATCGTCAACCCGGACGTCAAGGCCCGCCTGGAGGCCGCCGCCGGTCTCGGCGAGGTGGCCCTCGCCTCCCGGGAGATCACCCACCCCGAGTTCCCGGGCGCGGTGGTCCGCACCCCGGTGATCGTGAAGCTGGACGGTTCGAAGCCGGACGCCGAGTCCGCCTACATGAGCGAGTGCTTCGGCCCGGTGTCCTTCGCCGTCGCGGTCGACTCCGCCACGGACGCGGCCGACCTGCTGCGGCGCACCGTCCGCGAGAAGGGCGCCATGACGGTCGGCGCGTACACCACCTCCCCGGAGGTCGAGGAGGCCGTGCGGGAGGTGTGCCTGGAGGAGGCCGCCCAGCTCTCCCTCAACCTGACCGGCGGGGTGTACGTGAACCAGACGGCCGCCTTCTCCGACTTCCACGGCTCGGGCGGCAACCCCGCGGCCAACGCGGCCCTGACCGACGGCGCGTTCGTCGCCAACCGGTTCCGGGTGGTCGAGGTGCGCCGGGAGGCGTAGGCAGGCACCGGTGGCGTCCACCGGCGCCTCGCACTGGTGTTTGCACTGATGTCGTCACCGGGCGGAGTTCCTCAGGCGGGAGCTCCCCCGGTGGCGCTCCAGTGGTACAGCGCCATGGCCACGCTGGTCGCCAGGTTGTAGCTGGACACCTGGGGGCGCATGGGCAGCGCGACCAGGTGGTCCGCCCGCGCCCGCAGCTCCGGCGAGAGACCGCTGCGCTCGGAGCCGAACGCGAGCAGCGCGTCGTCGGGCAGCTCGGTACCGCGGATGTCCTGGCCCTCGGGATCGAGCGCGAACACCGGCCCGGCGGGCAGTTCGGCCACGGCCAGCCGTTCCACCGTGGTCGCGAAGTGCAGCCCGGCTCCGCCGCGCACCACGGTGGGGTGCCAGGGGTCCAGCGTGCCGGTGGTGACGACACCGGTGGCTCCGAACCCGGCGGCCAGCCGGATCACCGCCCCGGCGTTGCCCAGGTTGCGCGGCTGGTCCAGGACCACGACGGGAGCGGTGCGCGGGGTCCGCGCCAGCGCCTCCAGTCGGCCCGCGCGCGACGGCCGGGCCGCGAGGGCCGCCACGGCGGTGGGGTGCGGGCGCGGCACGACCGACGCGTACGCCTCGTAGGACACCTCGGCCAGCAACGCCCCCAGGGGCTCCCGGACGTCCGGGGCCAGCTCGTCGGCGAGGGCGAGAGCGGCAGCCCGGTCCGCGGTGACCGCCACCCGGATCTCGGCGCCGAAGCGCAGGGCGTGCTTGACCGCGTGGAAGCCGTCGAGCAGGACCACCTCCTCGCTCCCGGCCTGCCGACGCCAGACGCCCAGGGTGTCGGGCGAGGAAGAGGAAGGGGCAGGGGCAGCGGAAGGGGACGCGGCGGAGCCGACGGTGGGGTGGGGCGCTGGAGCGGGACGGCCGGGAGCGGGTCCGTCGGGGTCGGGCACGGTCATGTCGGGCAGCCTACGTGCGCTCCGGGTCCGGTCCGGCGGGTACGGCGCGGTACGGCGCGGTACGGCGCGTACGGCGCGTACGGCGCGTACGGCGCGTAGGGCGCGTAGGGCGCGTAGGGCGCGTAGGGCGCGGTACGGCTCGGTACGGCTCGCTCGGTGTTCACGGTGCGGAGCCTTGCGCGGGGCGGGCGGCCGGGCGTCGCCTGCGGGGGCGTCCGCTCGCGCGGCATGGCAAGCAACTCGAGCGGCTCAAGGTTTCCCCTGAGTGCGGTTGCCCGGGGCGCCACGGGGCGCGGGGAGGACGGGTCCCCGGTCGGGCGGGGACCCGGGTGCCGGCACGACGCCGGGGGCGGGACCGGGGCCGGGGGCGGGACCGGGGCCGGGGTGGCCGATGCCGGGACCGGCCTGGGGGTCGGGGTCCGGGTCCAGGTTCAGGCGCGCGTTCAGGCCCGCGTTCAGCTCCTGGCCGGGTGCGGGTTCGGGCCGACGACCGGCGTCTGTGCCGGCGTCAGTACCGGACACGGATGTGCCCCGGCTACGGAGGGCTGGGCCGGACCGCCACCGGAGTACCCGCAGCCCCCGCAGCCCCGTCGCCGCGCGGCCCAGGCGGCGCAGGAAGGACGTCGGCAGGAAGACGGCGTCGGCGGCGATCATCGCCAGGGAGAAGAAGGGCAGCCCCAGGACGACCGCGATCGCGGCGTGCTCGGTGATCATGGCGGCCAGCAGGACGTTCTTCACCCGTCGGTTGAACAGCGTGAACGGGAAGGCGACCTGCACGGCCACCGTCCCGTAGGTGACCAGCATGACCAGGGTGCCGCTGGCGGAGAGCAGGTCCCCGAGCGCGGGCCAGGGCGAGAAGTACTCGAGCTGCAGCGGGTAGTAGACCGCGGTGCCGTCTTGCCAGCGCGAGCCCTGGACCTTGTACCAGCCGGCCGTGGCGTAGATCAGACACGCCTCGGCCATGATCACGAACAGCGCACCGTTGTGCACGATGTTGGCGGTGACGTCGAGCAGGATCCGCGGTTGCCCGTTCCCGCCCCGGCGGCCCGTCAGCCACCACAGGCCCTGGGCCGCCCACACGGTCCACAGCAGCACCGGGACGAACAGCTCGCCGTCCATCCGCCCCGCCAGCGTCGCCACGAGCAGCAGGAAGCCGAGCACGCCCCAGAGCGCGGGTCCGGTCCGGTCCCGCGGTTCCTCGCCGCGCCCGCGTGCGTCCGCCGTGCGCCGGGCCCGCCGGGCGTCCAGCGACCAGACCTGGCCGCAGCGTGTGAACACCAGGTAGATCGCCATCAGGTGCAGCACGTTGTCGCCGCCGTCGCCCATGAAGACGCTGCGGTTCTGCAGGGACAGCACGCCCACCATGAACAGCACCGACATGGTGCGGGTGCGCCAGCCCAACAGCAGCAGAAGGCTCCACAGCATCGCGAGCGCGTAGAGGGCCTCGAACCAGCCCTGTCCGTCCGACCAGAGCAGAGCGGTGAAGGCGCCGTTCGTCCCCACCAGCTGCTGGGCCAGGTCCCACGCCCAGGGGCTGTCGGGCCCGTACAGCTCCTGGCGGTGGGGGAACTCGCGGAGCAGGAACAGCAGCCAGGTCACGCTGAAACCGATGCGTATGACGGCACTCTGATAGGGACCGAGAGGGGCGTCGGTCACGCGCGCGATGCCGCGCGAGAGCGTCAGCGAGAAGCGGTTCACCCGATGCCTCCCCGGGCCTCGTCCTCGGGCACCGGCCACCAGGGCAGGGTGCGGTCGACCGGGGTGGTGGAGACCTGCTCGTCGCTCCATTCGGGCGGCGGCACGTTCGTCGTGCGCGAGCGGACCTGCACCCGGTCGACGACGTCGCCCGGCCCGGCCGCGTCCGCCCGGTCCAGACGCATCACGACGATTCGGCGGAGGTAGGACTCCGACAGCGCTCCCCGCCCGCCCACCGGGCGGTTCTCGTCGTCGTGGGTGGCGACGAAGAAGTCCCAGGCCCGGCGCAGCTCGTTTTGCTGGGTGTGGCTGGGCAGCAGGTTGCCGTCGATGGCCCGCCCGTCCTCGGCGGACAGGTCGTACCAGCGGGTGGTGCGCACGCCCCCGTCGGCGGTGCGGATGTCGGCGCGCACCTGGAGGGAGATGTTCTGCTGCAGCGGGTTGGGCGCGAACAGCTTCCAGTTCTGTTCGAACTCCGGGTAGATCCACTGCTGGATCGCCTCGCCGTGCTCCTTGCTCACGGTGTTGGCCGGGGCGACGTGCAGGAAGGTCATGCCGAGGTGCACGCACACGCCGATCGCGACGACGGCGAGCGCGAGGGCGGCCCCCAACCGGTACCGCAGCGACAGCGCGGCCACACCCGTGCGCGGTCCGCCGACGGAGCCGCCGGTCGCGACACCGGCGACGGCAGCGCCGGGAGCAGTGCCGGGGCCGACGTCGGGGCCGGTCACGGGGCCGGTCACGGGGCCGGTCACGGGGCCGACCTCGGGGCCGGTCACGGGGCCGGTCACGGGGCCGGTCACGGGGCCGGGAGCAGCGCCGAGGTCGGGGTCAGGGTCGTCACCGGGGCCGGCCTCGGGAGCGGGGTCGGCCTCGGAAGCAGGGCCGAGGTCGGTCGCAGGGCCGAGGTCGGTCGCAGGGCCGGAGGCGGGAGCTGCGACGACGGCGGGACAGGGCAACGGGGGAGTGGACTCGGTGGCCGGGGGAGACTCCCCCGGGTCCGAGCCGCTCGGCCCCGCCGGCCCGCGCCGGGCCTGGGAGCCGTCGTCGTTCGCGTTCATTCCGCCCCGTTCCACCATGAGGTCCGTTCACCGCCCCGCCGCGCGCGGGACCGGTCACCCCTCCCGCACCGCTGTCGCCGCAGTGCGGTGCCTCGCGGCGCCGTCACGGTGCGCCGGACGGAACGGTACTCAGCACCGGTAGCACTGGCACACCCCCGGCGGGCCCCGCTTGCCGTGGCCGTCACCACATCCGCACATCGGCCCGCCGGGCTGAGAGCCCCCGCCGGGCCGGGGAGCCGAGCCCGCCGGGCCGGCGCCCTGGCCGGCCGGACGCGTCGCGGCTCCCGCCCGGTCGGCCACAGGGCCGGAAGCCGCCTCGCCGAGGTTGTCCACAGCGGTTGACACCTCGCGACGGCCGTCTCACCATGGAATCGCACGAACCGAACGATCGGTCGGGAGCAGGTCCGCCGCCACAGGGCGGACCGGCCGAGAAACCAGGCCAGAACACCAGGTCGAGGGGGACCCCATGGCGACAGCAGCCGCCCGCGATACGGCACGCGGCCCGGTGGACGACGCGCTCGACGGCGCCACCGACACCACCGAGTTCGAGCGTGCCTTCGACGCGGCCGTCGCCGCCGACGAGCGGATCGAGCCGCGCGACTGGATGCCGGACGCCTACCGCGCCACGCTCGTGCGGCAGATCGCCCAGCACGCCCACTCCGAGATCATCGGCATGCAGCCCGAGGCCAACTGGATCACGCGGGCCCCCTCGCTGCGCCGCAAGGCCATCCTGATGGCCAAGGTGCAGGACGAGGCCGGGCACGGCCTGTACCTCTACAGCGCCGCCGAGACGCTCGGCACCGGTCGCGACGAGCTGCTCGACAAGCTGCACTCCGGCCGCCAGAAGTACTC
Organism: Streptomyces sp. SID14436; assembly: GCF_010548465.1. Lineage (GTDB taxonomy): Bacteria > Actinomycetota > Actinomycetes > Streptomycetales > Streptomycetaceae > Streptomyces. The sequence continues at coordinate 11,790 of NZ_JAAGMD010000833.1, forward strand.
CTCGATCTTCAACTACCCGACGCTGACCTGGGCCGACGTCGGCGCGATCGGCTGGCTGGTCGACGGCGCGGCGATCACCAACCAGGTCCCCCTGTGCCGCTGCTCCTACGGCCCCTACGCCCGCGCGATGGTCCGGATCTGCAAGGAGGAGTCCTTCCACCAGCGCCAGGGCTACGAGCTGCTGCTCGCGCTCAGCAACGGCACCCCGGAGCAGCACGCGATGGCGCAGGACGCCGTCGACCGCTGGTGGTGGCCGTCGTTGATGATGTTCGGCCCGCCCGACGACGAGTCGCAGCACTCGGCGCAGTCGATGGCCTGGAAGATCAAGCGGCACTCCAACGACGAGCTGCGCCAGCGCTTCGTCGACATCTGCGTCCCCCAGGCCGAGTCCCTCGGCCTGACCCTCCCCGACCCCGACCTGCGGTGGAACGAGGCCCGGGGCCACTACGACTTCGGCGCGATCGACTGGTCCGAGTTCTGGGACGTCCTCAAGGGCAACGGCCCGTGCAACGAGCAGCGGCTGTCCCAGCGCCGGAGGGCGCACGAGGAGGGCGCCTGGGTCCGCGACGCGGCGGCGGCCTACGCCGCCAAGCACACCCGGCGGACACCGGCCGCAGCCGGAGCCGCCGTTGAGACAGGCACGTACAGCGAGACAGGAGCGGCCCGCGCATGACCCACACCGACTGGCCCCTGTGGGAGGTCTTCGTGCGTTCGCGCCGCGGCCTGTCCCACACCCACGCGGGCAGCCTGCACGCCCCCGACGCGGAGCTGGCGCTGCGCAACGCGCGCGACCTGTACACGCGGCGCGGCGAGGGCGTCTCCCTGTGGGTCGTGCCGTCCTCCGCGATCACCGCCTCCTCGCCCGACGAGAAGGACCCCTTCTTCGAGCCCTCCGCCGACAAGCCGTACCGGCACCCCACCTTCTACGACATCCCCGAGGGGGTGCAGCACCTGTGACGACGACACCCGCGAAGGACACCGCCGTCACGGCGGCCGCCCTGGCCCTCGGTGACGACGCCCTGGTGCTGTCCCACCGGCTGGGCGAGTGGGCCGGCCACGCGCCCGTGCTGGAGGAGGAGGTCGCCCTCGCCAACATCGCCCTGGACCTGCTCGGCCAGGCCCGCGTGCTGCTGTCCATGGCCGGCGACGAGGACGAGCTGGCGTACCTGCGCGAGGAGCGCGCCTTCCGCAACCTCCAGCTCGTGGAGCAGCCCAACGGCGACTTCGCCCACACCATCGCCCGCCAGCTGTTCTTCTCCACGTACCAGCATCTGCTGTACACCGAACTGGCCTCCGGCGACGGCCCGTTCGCCCCGCTGGCCGGGAAGGCTGTCAAGGAGACGGCCTACCACCGCGACCACGCCGAGCAGTGGACCCTGCGCCTGGGCGACGGCACCGAGGAGAGCCACGGCAGGATGCAGCGGGCCGTGGACGCCCTGTGGCGGTACACCGGGGAGATGTTCCGGCCCGTCGAGGGCCTCGACACCGACCCGGCCGGCCTGGAGCCGGCCTGGCTGGAGCAGATCGGCCGGACCCTCGAGCAGGCCACGCTCACCGTGCCCGCCACGCCCCGCACGGGCGCCTGGACGGCCGGCGCGGGCCGCCAGGGACTCCACACCGAGCCCTTCGGCCGCATGCTCGCCGAGATGCAGCACCTGCACCGCAGCCACCCGGGGGCGACATGGTGACCGTCACGCCCCTGGAGGCGGAGCTCCTGGACATCGCCGGCTCGGTGCCCGACCCCGAGCTGCCCGTGCTGACCCTGCGCGAGCTGGGCGTCGTCCGCGCGGTCCACGCCCGGGGCACCGACGCCGTCGAGGTGGAGCTGACCCCGACGTACACCGGCTGCCCGGCCATCGAGGCCATGTCGCTGGACATAGAGCGCGCGCTGCGCGACCACGGGGTGCGTGAGGTCACCGTCCGGACGGTGCTCGCGCCCGCCTGGTCGACGGACGACATCACCGACGAGGGGCGGCGCAAGCTGCGCGAGTTCGGCATCGCTCCGCCGCGCGTGCGGGAGACGTCCGGCCCGGTCCTGGTGGACCTCGGCGCGACCCGCGGCCACGGGTCCCGGCCGGTGGGCGGGCCGGAGGAACCCCTGGAGGCGATCAGCTGCCCGCACTGCGGCTCCGCCGACACCGAGCTGCTCAGCCGCTTCTCCTCCACGGCGTGCAAGGCGCTGCGCCGGTGCCTGGCCTGCCGTGAACCGTTCGACCACTTCAAGGAGCTGTGATGGCCCGCTTCCACCGGCTCCGGGTGGCCGCGGTCGACCGGCTCACCGACGACTCCGTCGCCCTCACCCTCGCCGTCCCCCCGGAGCTGCGCGAGGCGTACCGCTACGTCCCCGGCCAGCACCTGGCCCTGCGGCGCACCACCGAGGGCGCGGAGATCCGGCGCACGTACTCCATCTGCTCCCCCGCACCCGACGGCCGGGCTCCGGACACGCTGCGGGTGGGGGTGCGGCTCGTCGAGGGCGGCGCCTTCTCCACGTACGCGCTCAAGGAGATCAACATCGGGGACGAGCTGGAGGTGATGACCCCGGCGGGCCGCTTCACGCTGCCGCCCGCACCCGGGCTGTACGCGGCGGTCGTCGGCGGCAGCGGCATCACCCCGGTCCTCTCGATCGTCTCGACCCTGCTGGAACGCGAGCCCCGGGCCCGGTTCTGCCTGATACGCAGCGACCGCACGTCCGCCTCGACGATGTTCCTGGAGGAGGTCGCCGACCTGAAGAACCGCTACCCCGAGCGGTTCCAGCTGGTCACGGTGCTCTCCCGGGAGGAACAGCAGGCGGGGCTGCCGTCCGGGCGCCTCGACCGGGAGCGGCTGACCACGCTGCTGCTGGCCCTGCTCCCCGTGGAGCGGGTGGACGGCTGGTTCCTGTGCGGGCCGTACGGCCTGGTCGAGGGCGCCGACCGGGCGCTGCGCTCCCTGGGGGTGGACCGGTCCCGGGTCCACCAGGAGATCTTCCACGTGAATGCCGCCCCGGCACCCGCCGGCGGCAGGGGCCCCGCCCCGGCCCACAGCACCGTCACCGCCCGGCTCGACGGACGCGGCGGCACCTGGCCCGTGCAGGACGGCGAGTCCCTGCTGGACACGGTGCTGCGGAACCGGCCGGACGCGCCCTACGCCTGCAAGGGCGGGGTGTGCGGGACCTGCCGTGCCTTCCTCGTCTCGGGCGAGGTGCGGATGGACCGCAACTACGCGCTGGAGTCGGAGGAGACGGAGGCGGGCTACGTCCTGGCCTGCCAGTCCCGCGCGGTGACGGAGCGGGTGGAGCTGGACTTCGACCGGTAGCCCGAGAGCGGCCCGGGGCCGATCACCACGACGGGAGGGAGACCCGGCAACGGTCGCTTCCCTCCCCCGGGCGGTCGGCTCCGTCTGGCCGCGCATCCCCTCGGCTGAGGGGCAGTTCACGGGGCGGGGGCGCAGGGGCCGGGGGCGCAGGGGCGGGCCGTGGGGGGCACGAGCCCATTTCCCCCCTGCACGACGCCCGTCAGCCGCGCCGCACGGGCCCCGCACCAGCACTCACCCCGGTCCGAGCCTCGGCCCGAGATTCATCCACATCCGAGGGGCACGGGCTCTCGCACGCCCACCGTCCCAGGTCGCCCGACCGGAAGGGCACGCGCCCGGGCGACACCGCTCCCGGTTACAGCACGTGCCCCGGAGCGCCGCCGTCGGCCACCACGGCACGGCCGCTGTCCTGCCAGGCCTGCATGCCGCCGTCCACGTTCACGGCGTCGAGACCCTGCTGGACCAGGTACATCGCGACCTGGGCCGAGCGGGCGCCGGAACGGCAGATGACGTGCACCCGCCCGTCCTGCGGGGCCGCCTCGGTCAGGTCGGCGTAACGCGCCACGAACTCACTCATGGGGATGTGCAGCGCCCCTTGGGCGTGACCGGCCTTCCACTCGTCGTCCTCGCGGACGTCCAGCAGGAAGTCGCCGTCCTTGAGGTCCGCGACCCCGACCGTGGGCACACCAGCTCCGAAACTCATGTCCCCGACGCTACCGGACGTGCCCGGTCCGCAGCTCAGTCCAGCAGCCGGGCCAGCTCCGCCTCGCGTTCAGCGAGCTGGGCGCGCAGCTGCTCCGCGATCTCGTCCAGCAGACCGTCCGGGTCCTCGGGAGCGAGCCGGAGCATCCCGCCGATGGCGCTGTCCTCGAGTTCCTTGGCCACCGCGGTGAGCAGTTCCTTGCGCCGGGCCAGCCACTCCAGGCGGGCGTAGAGCTCGTCGGCGGGGGTGGCGACGCGTTTGGGCTGCGGTCCGGCCGCCCACTCCTCGGCGAGCTCGCGCAGTTCCGAGGCGTCGCCCCGGGCGTAGGCCGCGTTGACGCGGGTGATGAACTCCTCGCGCCGGCGGCGTTCAGAGTCCTCCTGGGCGAGGTCCGGGTGGGCCTTGCGGGCGAGGTCGCGGTACAGCTTGCGGGCCTCCTCCCCGGGACGTACCCGCTGCGGGGGCCGGACCGGCTGGTCGGTGAGCATCGCCGCGGCCTCCGGGTAGAGGCCGTCGCCGTCCATCCAGCCGTTCAGCAGTTCCTCGACCCCGGGGATGGGCGCCAGCTGGGCCCGGGCCTCGTCGGCCCGCCGCCGGTCCTCGGGGTCGCCGCTGCGTTCGGCCTTCACCTCCAGGATCCGGGCGTCCAGTTCCTCGAGCCGGGCGTACATCGGGCCGAGCTTCTGCTCGTGCAGCCGCGAGAAGTTCTCCACCTCGACGCGGAAGGTCTCCACGGCGATCTCGAACTCGATCAACGCCTGTTCGGCGGCCCGTACGGCCTGTTCCAGGCGCTCCTCGGGCCGCGGCGCACCCGCACCGGTCGGCTCCCGCCGCGCGTCGGCGCCGCCGCCACCCTGCTCACCTTGCGAGGTCGTCACCCGGACAGCCTAGGGCACCTACCGGACCCGGCGCGTCCGTCCCGGGGCGTGAGCGGACCGGACACCGGGCCGGACCTCGTGCCGGGCACCGGGCCGCGCACCGGTCCCAGCACCGGCGCACGGCACCGCGCCACGGCTCCCGGTCTCAGACGCCCAGCTCGGCCGCGATGCGTCCCGACCGCACCGCCGTCACCAGGTCGGCGTGGTCGGCCTCGGTGCGGTCGGCGTAACGGACCGCGAAGGCGGCCACCGCCTCGTCCAGCTCCTCGTTCTTGCCGCAGTAGCCCGCGATCAGGCGGGGGTCGGCGCTGTGCGAGTGGGCGCGGGCCAGGAGAGCGCCGGTCATCCGGGCGTAGTCGTCGACCTGGTCGGCGGCCAGGGCCGCCGGGTCGACGCTGCCCTTGCGGTTGCGGAACTGGCGCACCTGGTAGTGGCGCCCGTCGACGGTCGTCCAGCCCAGCAGGTTGTCGCTGACCACCTGCATCCGCTTCTGGCCCAGCACCACGCGGCGGCCCTCGTGGCCGGCCCCGGCGGCCGTGTCCCCTCCGGCACCGGGCACCGCCCCCGCGGCCTCGAAGCCGGCGGTCCGCAAGTGCGGCGCCAGAGCCGAGGGGCGGGCCTCCTTGACCTGGAGGACCAGCGGCTCGCCCCGGTGGTCCAGGAGCAGGACGACGTACGAGCGAGTGCCGACACTGCCCGTGCCGACGACGCGGAAGGCCACGTCGTGCACGGCGTACCGGGCCAGCAGCGGCAGGCGGTCCTCGGGAAGCGTGGTGACGTACTCCTCGAGGGACGCGGCGACGGCGGCGGCCTCGGCGTCCGGCACCCGGCTCAGCACGGGCGGCGCGTCGACGAAGCGCCGCCCGCCGTCCTCGGTGGCCTCCGTCGACTTGGCGGCGAAGCGGCCGCTGGTGTTGGCGCGCGCCTTCTCGTAGACCCGCTCCAGGGTGCCCAGCAGGTCGTGGGCGTCGGTGTGGGAGACGAGTTCCTCGTCCGCAATCGCGTTCCAGGCGTCCAGGACCGGCATCTTCGCCAGCAGCCGCATGGTGCGCCGGTAGGCACCGGCCGCGTCCTGGGCGGCGGCCCGGCAGGTGTCCTCGTCCGCCCCGGCCTCCCGCCCGGCGAGGACCAGGGAGGCGGCGAGCCGCTTGAGGTCCCACTCCCAGGGGCCCGACGCGGTCTCGTCGAAGTCGTTCAGGTCGATGACCAGGCCGCCGCGTGCGTCGCCGTAGAGGCCGAAGTTCGCCGCATGGGCGTCCCCGCATATCTGCGCCCGTATCCCGGTCACGGGGGTGCGGGCCAGGTCGTGGCCCATGAGCCCCGCGGAGCCGCGCAGGAACGCGAACGGCGTCGCGGCCATCCTGCCCACCCGTATCGGTGTCAGCCCGGGCAGCCGGCCACGGCTGGACTCCTCGACCGCCTGCACCGCGTCGGGGCGGGAGGCGTCCAGGTCGAGCCGGGCGTGGTCAGCGCGGGGGATCCGCCCGCGCAGCGCCTTGCCGTCCGCCTTCGCGGAGCCCTCGGCCGGCCACCCGGCGAATCCCTTCACCCGCGGCAGCCGCGGTCCCGCTCCGGCTTCCCGCGCGCCCGGCACCCGCTCACGCTGCGCGGCTCCGCCCGCTCCGGCACCCTGTTCGCTCACAGCAACCTTCTCCCCCCTGCGGGGTGCGCCCGCCCGCGCACCGCCCCGGCTCGCCGCCCTGTCGCCGGCGCCGACGGATCCGCCGGCGGCGCGAGGAACGGCCTCGACGACGCAGACGCTACAACCGGCAGCCGAAACACGTCACACCCTGTGGACAACTCCCGCGCACCACGCCTGTGGACCAATCCCGCACGCCACGCTTGTGGACCGCTCCCGCACCCCACGGCTGTGGATGAACCCACCTCCGACCGCCCGCGCCCCGCCTTCCGGTCCGTCAGAGCCCGCCGAGTGCCTCAGCCAGGTGCCCGACGGGTCGGTGACGACTTCCCTCGGGAGTCGTCCACCAGGAAGCGTTGGTCACCAAGATCAACACAGTCCGAAGGGGCAGGTGGCAGCATGCGCGCCAATATGGGAGACCGGATACCGAAGCACGGCACCGATGGAAGTGACCCGGCACAAGTAGGAGAGGTCATCGAGGTACACGGTGCGGACGGAGGACCCCCTTACCTGGTCCGCTACCCCGACGGGAACGAGACTCGGGTGTTCCCGGGGCCTGACTGCGTGATCCTTCCGCCCGCACCCCAGGGCCACGGGCCGGCGGCGTTGTCGACGCGGCTGACGGGCGGTGTCCGCCCGGCGGCGGAGACCGCCTAGCCCGCCTCCGCCATGGGCTCGGCGCGACCCTGGGCGAAGATCCGCTCCGCACGCTCCGCGGAGATCTCCAGCCGGGCCAGCACCGCCGGCACCGCGATGCCCGGGAGCATGTGGTGGAACAGGACGACCACCCGGTGCTCCAGGTCCCGCCGCTGGCAGCGCAGCTGCGACAGGAGCTGCACCCCCGAGAAGCCGGCCACCAGCAGTTCGGCGGTCTCGGTCGGGTCGACGTGCGGCAGCAGTTCGCCGCACGTCTTCGCCTCCGTGAGCGTCAGGGTGGTCTGGTCGATCCACATCCGGAACGCCGGCGTCCGGTCCAGTCCCAACGCGCCCTGGTCCAGGGCCAGTCCGACACTCGCCCGGACCAGCGGCTCGGTGCGCAGCCGCAGCGCCAGGACCAGGCCCGAGTCGACGAGCTCCTGCAACTTGCTGGACTGTGGCGGCAGGGTGAGCGCCAACTGCTCCTCGAAGACGCCGAGCGCCAGCTCCTCCTTCGAGCCGAAGTGGAAGTACAGCGCGCCCTTGGTCACCCCGGCCCGTTCCAGGATCTCCCCGATGGTCGCCGAGGTGTAGCCGCGTTCGTCGAAGACGGCAGCGGCCGCCTCCAGGATCGTCCGCCGCGTGCGGATCGCGCGCTCCTGTCGCGCCATCGGGTGCCTCCTGATCTGGCGTGTATCACTGATCGCCCCCGGTGCCCCGCGACGTCACCCGGCATGCGGGCGCGGTCGTCGGGGCGGCCGCCGTGTCGGACGGGCGCGTGAGCACATCTTCAGTGATGCCGGGCGATCGGCGACGCAGATCACCTTGAAAAAAACCGGCTCGTCCGTATCTTAGTGCGAAGTTGACCGGAACCAGGCCGTTGATCCCGGGGGTCCGTAATGCCGCAGACAGGTGACTTAGACGCATCCGCGGAGGACCCGACCGGTCCGCCGCGAGGCGGTACGGGCACCTCGGCACCGTCCGGCGGACCCACGCCGGTCACCGCCGAACTCGCGCACCGGTCGAGCCCGTCGGACGTCTTCCCCGCCGAATGGGTCCGCCTGTCCGGACACCGTTTCCGCGTCACCGCCCACTGGCCCGCCGAACACGCCTTCTTCGCCCCGGTGGACGACCGCCACCAGGACCCGATGGTCGTCGGTGAAACGTTGCGGCAGACCTCGATGGTGCTCGCCCACGCCGAGTTCGGCGCCCCCGCGGACACCCATTTCGTCATGCGCGACCTGAAGGTGCTGACGGACCCGTCCGGGCTGCGGCTCACGGAGGCCGGTGAGCCGGTCACCGTCGACGTGGTCTGCTCCGAGATCCGCCGGCGGGGCCGGGTCCTGCACAGCATGCGCACCACCATGGAGTTCCACCGCGCGGGACGGCTCGTCGCCCGCGGCACCGGCAGCACCGGCTGCACCTCCCCGGCCGCCTACCGCCGCCTGCGCGCCAGCCAGTTGGCGGCCCCCGGCGCCCGCATACCCCTGCTGCCGGCGATACCCCCCGCCCGGGTCGGCCGCGACCGCGAGGACGACGTCGTCCTGGCCCCCTCCGACCGGGAGGGCACCTGGCGGCTGCGCGTGCACACCGGCCACCCCGTCCTGTTCCACCGGCCCAACGACCACGTGCCCGGCATGGTGCTGTTCGAGGCGGCCCGTCAGGCCGCGACAGCGGCGTCGGGCAGGCGGCCCTTCCTGCCGTCCGCGATGGCCGTCGCCTTCAGCCGCTACGCCGAACTGGACTCGCCCTGCCTGATAGAGGCCGAGGTGCTCGACAAGACCGAGGACGAGGCGACGGTCCGGGTCACCGGCCGGCAGGACGACGAACCCGTCTTCACCGCCACCCTCACCGCCGCTCCCCCGGCCCCGGTGCAGCCCCTGTCATGACGGTGAACCTCCTGCTCACGGGCGCGACCGGTTTCATCGGCGGCAGGGCCGCCGAGGCGGCGCGCCACCAACCCGGCGTGCGCCTGCGGCTGCTGTCCCGTCGCCCGGCGGCCGGGGACCCCCCACAGACCGAGCACATCCGGGCCGACCTCGCCGACCCGTCCACCCTGCACGGCTGTTGTGCGGGCGTCGACGTCCTGGTGCACTGCGCCTCGCGCGTCGGCGGCGACCCGGAGACCGTTACGGCGGTCAACGACCTGGGCACCCGGGCCCTGGTGGCGGAGGCGGTGCGCAGCGGTGTGCGCCGCATCGTGTACGTGAGCACCGCGGCGGTCCACGGCCGCGGGCCCTTCCGCGGGGTGCGCCCCGGCGAGGCGCCCATCGCTCCTGCCTCCGCGACCAGCCGCAGCCGGGCGGCGGCCGAACGGTACGTCCTCGACGCGGGCGGCGTCGTGCTGCGCCCGCACCTGGTGTATGGGCGGGGCGACCACTGGGTGGTGCCTGGACTGGTGGGCCTGCTGCGGGAGTTGTCCGCGACGCTCACCGGCTGCGACGCACGTCAGTCCATGATCGATGCCGACTCGCTGGGCCGGGCGGTCGTGGCGGCGGCGCTGTCCGGCACCGGTCCGCGGCCCGGGAGCGTCCACTACGTCAACCACCCCGATCCGGTGCCGGTCCCGGAACTGCTCGCCGCGGTGGGCGCCCGGGTGGAGCGGTCCGGCGTTACGGCCTCGGTGGACGTCGGCACCGCGCTGGCGCGGGCCGCCGGGTCCCCGCTGGCGCTGCACCACCTCGGCATGCTGACCGTGGACCACTGGTTCACGGACGACGCCTTCTGGCGGGAGGTGGGCTGTTCGCCGGGCCCGGGCTTCGCGGAGGCGTTCGCGCATGCCGCCCCCTGGTACCGGACGTTCATGGCGGGTAATTGACGTCCTTCGCGCGCCTTACCGGACCGACCGCGCGGTTTGTGCCGTGGGGGTGAGGCGGGCAGGCCCGGCTGCTCGGGCCGGTGCCGTCACGCCTTGGTCCAGCCCCGCAGGACCGGGTTGGCGAGGATGTCGTCGAGGGTGCGGTCGACCGCCGGCGGGGTGAGGCCGTCGGGCACGGTGAGCCTCAGGGTCGCCGTGCCGTCGTGACAGTCGAGGACGGTGGCTCTCCAGCCCTTGGGCAGCAGGGCGATCAGGCGTATCGCCGCGGTCTCCGGGGGAGCGTCGTCCGGGCCGCTGATGCGGACGGGGTGCTCGGTGGGCATGGAAGCCTCCACTAGAGGGGATGTCCGGCCGGGGCCGCTCGGGGGGCGGGGGCGGCCCCGGCCTGGGGGTGAACGCGTGCCGCGGGATCAGCGGGTGCGGCGGGTCCGGCTCAGCTGGAAGACGCACGCGACCAGGGCGAGGAGGAGCACGGCGCCCAGACCGTACCGGACCGTGTTGCCCATGTCGCTGGTGATGACCGCCACTTCGGCGCCGCACAGGATGGCGATGAGGGCGGCGTACAGGACGGTGTTGTTGGGGCGGTTGGTGTCGCTCATGACGTGTCTCCTCGGGGAGTTGTTCCGGTCCTTCGGACCGGGTGGACGGGGTTGCTCCGCCGGTGCCGGGCGGGGATGCCGCCGGCCGGCGTCTGGATGGTATGGACGCGTTCGCGTCGGCCGGAGCGGTTCCGGCCAGGCCGGGCGGGAGTGCCGCCCGGCGCCTGGTTCAGTCGGCCAGCCTGAAGGCCTGACGGAAGGACAGCTTGCGGCCGGTCTGCATCAGGGCCCTGCGGTAGACCCGCTCGGCGGCCAGGACGACGAGGGTGGCCGCCGCCAGCGAGACCAGCAGCGAGGCCGCGGGCTCCCACCAGGCGGTGTCGCCCGCGATGATCCGTGCCGGCATGGTGATGGTCGAGGTCAGGGGGGCGAAGGACAGGACGCTCTGTGCCGTGCCGGTGGCCGTGATGCCGGCCACGAAGACGACGGCGACCAGGGCGTTCACCGGGGTCGTGGTGGACTGGATGTCCTCGGTGCGGGTGGCGATGGCTCCTGCGGCGGCGAACACGCAGGCCAGGACGGCGATTCCGACCACGTAGTAGATCAGGAACCAGCCCAGACCCGTCGTGACCTGTCCCAGCGTGCCGCTCTCGCCGGTGGCGACCAGACCGATCACCGCCGCCGCCGTGAACGCCACCATCTGGGCCAGGGCCAGCGTCGTACTGCCGACGATCTTGCCCACCAGCAGGTCCCGCAAACGGATGGACCCGGCGATGATCTCGACGATCCGGTTCTGCTTCTCCTCCACGATGCTGGTGGCCAGCGAGACGCCGAGCAGCACGGCCGCGAGGTAGAAGAGGAAGCCGAAGAAGTAGGTGGCCATCCGCACCACGGTCTCGGGCGTCTCGTCGGGCGACAGCAGTGTGTGCTGGAGCGTGGCGCCCTCGGCCAGGGTCTCCATGTCGGTGTCCGCGGCCGCTGCGTTGGCCTCCAGCGCGGCCGTCTGCACGGCGGCGCCGATCCAGGTGGCGGCGGTGGAGTCGCTGTCGGTGTCGCCGAGCAGCGTCCAGCCCTCCGGGGTTCTCAGCAGTCCCGCGTCGACGTCGCCGGAGCGGACCGCGTCGCGCACCGCGTCCGGGGAGGACTCCGCGCGCACGCTGATCTCGATGTCCTGGTCGGCGCGGTCGGCCAGCGCCTCCGCCTGCCGGACCAGCTGGTCGGCGTCGGTGGAGACGGCCGCGACCGTGATCTTCCCGACGGTGGAGGCGAGGTAGACCTGGAGTCCGACGGCGCCGAGGATGACGGCCAGGGTGGCGACCGTGGAGAGCAGGAAGCCCCGGTCGCGGATCTTCACCGCGATCTCGCGCGCGGCGACGATCGGCCAGGCGGACGGCTGCCGCTTCTTCGGCGCCTTGCTCGGTCGACCCGCTGCGGGCGCGGGGCCGGCGGTGGTACCGCCCGGCTCGGTGGTCCCGGTGGTCCCGGTGGCCTCGGTGGTCCCGGTGGCCTCGGTGGTCCCGGTGCTCACGTGCTCTCCGGTGTGTGCTGCGGTCTCGGTGGTGAGCGTGGTCATGCTGCCGTCATCTCCCTGAACACGTCGGCGACACTGGGGACGATCTCGGCGAACTCCCGTACCGGGCCCCGGCGCAGTGCCTCCGCCAGGAGCCGGTCGGCCACCTCCTCAGTGGCGAGTTCGAGCAGGGCGGTGCCCTCGCTCCGCTCGATGACGTCGACGCCCTCGACGTCGTGCAGCCAGCCGGTGGCCCCGGCGGTCACCAGGCGGTGCCGCACCCGGCCCCGGCGGCGCAGCTCGCTCGCCGTCCCCCGGGCGAGGACCCGCCCCCCGGACTGGATGACGAGGTCGTCGCAGAGCCGCTCGACGAGCTCCAGCTGGTGGGAGGAGAACAGCACCGGCACGCCGCGCGCCGTGTGCTCGCGCAGCAGCTCGGCCATCGAGTCCACGGCGTGCGGGTCGAGGCCGGAGAACGGCTCGTCCAGCACCAGCAGCCGGGGTTCGCCGATCAGCGCGGCGGCGATCTGCACGCGCTGCTGGTTGCCCAGCGACAGCGACTCCAGGCGGGCGTCGCGCTTGTCGCCGAGGGAGAGCCGGTCGAGGAGTCCGGCGGCCGACTCCTGGGCCGCGCGTGCGCTCAGTCCGCGCAGCCGGCCCAGGTAGACCAGCTGGCTGAGCACGGTCTGCTTCGGGTAGAGCCCGCGCTCCTCGGGCATGTAGCCGAAGCCGCGGCGGTCCTCGGCGGTGACCGGGCCGCCGTTCCAGCGGATCTCGCCGCCGTTGAGCGCCAGGACGCCCATGATCATGCGCATGGTGGTGGTCTTCCCCGCGCCGTTCCCGCCGACGAAGCCGGTCATCCGGCCGTCGTCGACGCGGAACGACACCTGGTCGACCGCGCAGTGGTCGCCGAAGCGACGTACGACGTTGTCCAGTTCCAGCATCGTTCGGTGTCCTCCCGTTTCGAGGGGATCGGGGGCGGGCCCGGGCGGGGCCGCCCGGTCAGGGCAGGGGGTGGGGGGCCGCGGCCCGGTGGTCGGTGAGGCGCGCCGGGCAGCCGGTGCGCTCGGGTGCGGAGGCCAGCCGGGAGCGGTTCCAGCTCCACTCGTGGGTCTCGTCCATCCGCAGGTGCTGGTAACCCGCCGGGACGACCTTCACGGCGCGCCAGCCCATCGCGGCCACGGTGGCCGGCAGCCGGGGTGTGAGGTCGACGACGTGCGGGTCGGCTCCGTCGGCGAGCAGCGCGGTGACGATCCCGTCGGTGGTCACCTCGGCGGCGGTCATCGGAGCCGGGGCGGGCACGAAGCCGCCGGCCCAGTCCCGCACGGCACGGCGGGCCCGCGCGGTGAGCATGTACCGGATCCGCTCGTGCTCGGTGACCAGCGGGTCCGGCACGTCGGCCACGGGACCGTCCAGCAGGGTGGCCTCCAGGGCGGCGCGCACCTGCCAGGCCTCCTGGAGGGCGCCGAGCAGGGCGTCGTGGGGGCGGTCGGACGCCTTCATGCCCACGGTCACCAGGGCGCCGGGGCGTTCCGGTTCCAGCAGGCAGGCGACCACGCAGCACAGGCCGTCGACGGCGGTCGGGATGCGGGCGAAGACCGTCCGGACTCCCGCGTCGGCCGCGCGCCGCCACAGGGCGCGCAGCGCCTCGCCGGTGGGGCGGTCCGGTGTCCCCGCGGCCGCCGCGAACGGGTCCGTCCAGCAGGGCAGCCGCAGCCGGCGTCCCCAGGCCGTGGTGAACGCGTCCCGCTCGACGATCTCGACCAGGGCCGAGCGCAGCGCCATGCCGGCGCTGCCGCCGGAGGCCGCTCCGGACGGCCCCGGGTCGAACAGGCTGCCCGGCGCGGTCGCCGGCCAGTCGACGAGAGGG
>NZ_JAAGMD010000849.1 GCF_010548465.1 Streptomyces sp. SID14436
CCGACCGCTGAGCGGACCCGCCCGCGCCCGGACCGCCCGGCCCGGGCGCGGGCGGAACCCCGCCGGGCACGCCCCGCATCCCCGCCCTGACCTGCGTTTCCGCCCCTCCGGAAGCCCCGGGCGGGCCCGCGCAACGAATCACCGCGGACCGGCCCCGACACGCAACGAACCGCTCACCGGCGCGCAACGGGTCCGTCTTGTCCGGGTGAGCGGGCCGACCGTACGGTCTAGCTGACCCCCAGAAGCCCGCGTACCGGTGAGGAACACGCATGCGTACCGCCCTGCTCCAGAGCTCCGGACGGCCCGGATCCGTCGCCGGGAACCTCAAGGTCCTCGACGAGGCCGCGGGCCGTGCCGCCGCCACCGGAGCCGGGCTGCTGGTCACCTCGGAGCTGTTCCTGACCGGCTACGCCATCGGCGACGACATCGGCCGGCTGGCCGAGCCCGCCGACGGCGACGCCGCCGACGCGGTCGCGGAGACCGCCGTCCGCCACGGCCTGGCGATCGCCTACTCCTACCCCGAGCGCGACGGCGACGCGGTGTACAACTCCGTCCAGCTCATCCGCGCCGACGGCGCCCGGCTCGCCAACTACCGCAAGACGCACCTCTTCGGCTGCTTCGAGCAGGAGCACTTCACCCCGGGCGGCCGGCCGGTCGTGCAGGCCGAGCTGAACGGCCTCACCGTCGGCCTGGTGATCTGCTACGACGTCGAGTTCCCGGAGAACGTGCGGGCCCACGCCCTGGCGGGCACCGACCTGCTGCTGGTGCCCACCGCGCTGATGCACCCGTTCCAGTTCGTCGCCGAGTCCCTCGTGCCGGTGCGCGCCTTCGAGAACCAGATGTACGTCGCCTACGCCAACCGCGTCGGCACGGAAGGGGACCTGGAGTTCGCCGGCCTGTCCGTGCTCGCCGGGCCCGACGGCGTCGCCCGCGCCCGCGCCGGCCGCGCCGAGGAACTCGTCTGCGCCGACGCCGACCCCGAGTTCCTGGCCGCCTCCCGCGCAGCCAACCCGTATCTGCGCGACCGCCGCCCGGAGCTCTACGGGCCGCTCACCTGACCCCCTCGTCCCACCCCCAGCCGTACCCCGGTCCCACCCGTGCAAGGAGTCCGCACCCCATGACGTCCACGGTGCCCAACGCCGTCGAGCACGCCGACGAGCAGCAGCCGCCGATCACCATGTTCGGCCCGGACTTCCCGTACGCCTACGACGACTTCCTCGCCCACCCGGCCGGTCTCGGGCAGGTGCCCGCGACCGAGCACGGCACCGAGGTCGCCGTCATCGGCGGCGGACTGTCGGGCATCGTCGCCGCCTACGAGCTGATGAAGATGGGCCTGAAGCCGGTCGTGTACGAGGCCGACCGGATCGGCGGCCGGCTGCGCACCGTCGGCTTCGACGGCTGCGACCCCTCGCTCACCGCCGAGATGGGCGCCATGCGGTTCCCGCCGTCCTCCACGGCGCTCCAGCACTACATCGACCTCGTCGGCCTGGAGACGCGGCCGTTCCCCAACCCGCTGGCGGAGGCCACCCCGTCGACCGTCGTCGACCTCAAGGGCGAGTCCCACTACGCGGAGACGCTCGACGACCTGCCGCAGGTCTACCGGGACGTCGCCGACGCCTGGGCCCGCTGCCTGGAGGAGGGCGCCGACTTCACCGACATGAACCGCGCCCTGCGCGAGCGGGACGTCCCGCGCATCCGGGAGATCTGGTCCCGGCTCGTGGAGAAGCTGGACCACCAGACCTTCTACGGCTTCCTCTGCGAGTCCGAGGCCTTCAGGTCCTTCCGGCACCGCGAGATCTTCGGCCAGGTCGGCTTCGGCACCGGCGGCTGGGACACCGACTTCCCCAACTCCATCCTGGAGATCCTCCGCGTCGTCTACACCGAGGCCGACGACCACCACCGCGGCATCGTCGGCGGCTCCCAGCAGCTGCCGCTGCGGCTGTGGGAGCGGGAGCCGGAGAAGATCGTCCACTGGCCGTACGGCACCTCGCTGAAGTCCCTGCACGTGGACGGCGAGCCCCGCCAGGCGGTCACCCGGCTGCACCGCACCGCGGGCAACCGCATCACGGTGACCGACGCGGACGGCGACATCCGCACCTACCGGGCCGCGATCTTCACCGCCCAGTCCTGGATGCTGCTGTCCAAGGTGGCCTGCGACGACGCGCTGTTCCCCATCGACCACTGGACCGCGATCGAGCGCACCCACTACATGGAGAGCTCCAAGCTGTTCGTGCCGGTCGACCGGCCCTTCTGGCTGGACAAGGACGAGGACACCGGACGGGACGTCATGTCGATGACGCTCACCGACCGCATGACCCGCGGCACCTACCTGCTCGACGACGGCCCCGGCCGGCCGGCGGTCATCTGCCTGTCGTACACGTGGTGCGACGACAGCCTGAAGTGGCTGCCGCTGTCGGCGAACGAGCGGATGGAGGTCATGCTGAAGTCGCTCGGCGAGATCTATCCGAAGGTCGACATCCGCAAGCACATCATCGGCAACCCGGTCACCGTGTCCTGGGAGAACGAGCCCTACTTCATGGGCGCGTTCAAGGCCAACCTGCCCGGCCACTACCGCTACCAGCGGCGGCTGTTCACCCACTTCATGCAGGACCGGCTGCCCGAGGACAAGCGGGGCATCTTCCTCGCGGGCGACGACATCTCCTGGACGGCCGGCTGGGCGGAGGGCGCCGTGCAGACCGCGCTCAACGCCGTCTGGGGCGTCATGCACCACCTCGGCGGCGGGACCGACCCGTCCAACCCGGGCCCCGGCGACGTCTACGACGAGATCGCGCCGGTGGAACTGCCCGAGGACTGAGCGGCCCTGCCCGGCCGGCCGGACCTCCCCTCCGGCAGGCCGGGCAGCGGCGTGAGCAGCATGCGGCCCGCGAAGCCCACCGCGGTGTCCAGCCGCGCGGTCAGGTCCCCGGCGACGTCCGGCAGCCCGCGCAGCGCCCACAGGGCCCGGGCCGCCGTCCAGGCCGCGTCGCGGGCCCGCTCCAGACTCCAGGCGCCCAGCAGATGGGTCAGCGGGTCCGCGATCTCCAGCAGGTCGGGGCCCGGCATCAGCTCCTCGCGGATGCGCTCCTCCAGCGAGACGAGGAGGTCGCCCACCCGGTCGAAGTCGTCCTCCAGGCGCGCCGGTTCGCAGCCGAGGGTACGGCAGGTGTCCACCACGGCGAGCGCCAGGTCGTGGCCGATGTGCGCGTTGATGCCCGCCAGCGCGAACTGCAGCGGGCGTACCCCGGGATGACGGCGGAACTGGAACAGGGGCCGCCAGCAGGCCGGCGGCCGGCGGTCGTCCAGCACCGCGTCGAGGGCGGCCAGGTAGCGCTGCGCGAACCGCACGTCCAGGACGGTCGCCGCCCGCGCGTCGGCGAACCGGCCCGCGTCGATGCGCCGGTCCACCGACTCGGTGACGGCGAGGTAGACACGGTTGAAGACCGCGATCCCGTCCCGCTCGGGCAGGGCGGCGTCGACGGCACGCATCCGGGCGATGACCGTGTCCACCGACATCAGGACTTGTTCGCACTCCGGCATGGGCGCAGAGTCGCACGTTTAGGGTGGGGGCAGTGGCGGCGGGCCCGACGCTTCCCCGGAACGGGGGAACGCGTCCGCCGCGGGGGAGGGGGAGCAGTACGGTGGCAGGCTCACGTGCCCAGCGCCGGTCCGGCCGGCGGGCCGCGCGCAGACGCGCCGCCGGGCGCGGCGCCATGGTCGCGGCGGCCTCCGTCGTGGTCGCGATCGGCACCGCGACCGGCATGATCCAGGCCGTCGGGGACGGCCGCGGCTCCGACGAGGCGCGGCCCGAGGTGACCGGCACCCCCCTGCTGGAGCCGCTGCCCGCCGTGCCGTCGGCGTCCCCGTCGCCCACACCGGCGCCGCCCTCGGCCACCCCGTCGAAGAAGCCGCCGCCGAAGCCGTCCCCGTCGCGCACCGCGACGCAGCGGCAGCCGGCCTCCGCGTCCCCGGGGCTGTACCGCCACCCGGAGTCGCGGGTGCTGGACTGGGTGCGGGCCCATCCGGGCGACCCGCGGCGCGCGGTCATAGAGTCCCGGATCGCCGACCGGCCCGCGGCGGTGTGGTTCGCCGACTACACGCCCGACACCGTGACGGCGCGGGTCCGCGCGGTCACCTCCGGCGGCGCGGCCCAGGGCCGGGTGCCCGTGCTGGTGCCGTACGCGATACCCGACCGGGACTGCGGCGGGCACTCCCAGGGCGGCGCGCCCGACCTCGACGCCTACGACGGCTGGATCGACCGGTTCGCGGCCGGGCTGGGCGGCGGCGAGGTCATCGTGGTGCTGGAGCCGGACTCGGTGGCGCAGGCCGAGTGCCTGTCCGCGGGGGCCCGCGCCGACCGCTTCGCGTCCCTGGCACGGGCCGGGCGGGTGATCAAGCAGGCCAACCCCCGGGCCCGGGTCTACTTCGACGCCGGCCACTCCGGGTGGAACGCGCCGGCCCGGCAGGCCGCCTGGCTGCGGGAGGCCGGCGCGGCCTCGTCCGCCTCCTCCGACGGTGTGTTCAGCAACGTCTCCAACTTCCACAGCACCGCCGACGAGATCGCCCACAACCGCCGGGTGCTGGACGCCCTCGGCGGAACCGGCCTCGGCGCCGTCATCGACACCAGCCGCAACGGCGCCGGTGCCCCGGCCGACGGCGAGTGGTGCGACCCGGCCGGACGCAAGCTGGGCCGGGCGCCCACCCTCGACACGGGCGAGGCCCGCATCGACGCCTACCTGTGGGTGAAGCTGCCGGGGGAGTCCGACGGCTGCAAGGGCGCGCCGGGCACCTTCACCCCGTCGTACGCCTACGACTTGGCGCGCTGAGGTCCGTCGCCGCCGGCGTCGCCCGGGCCGTCGTCGGCGGGCCCGGTGTAGGAGGACGTGCCCTCGTCGAGCAGCGGCTCCTGCGTCTTGAGGTGGGCCGGGGCGAAGGCCCGCAGGGCGTGGTAGCCGGTGATGACCACGACGGTGCCGAGCGCGATGCCGCTCAGCGAGAAGGTGTCGGTGAACTCCATCGTGACGTTGCCGACGCCGATGATGATGCCCGCGGCGGCCGGGACCAGGTTCAGCGGATTGCGCAGGTCCACCCCGGCGTTGATCCAGATCTGCGCGCCGAGCAGGCCGATCATGCCGTAGAGGATGACGGTGATGCCGCCCAGGACGCCGCCCGGGATCGCCGCGACGACCGCGCCGAACTTCGGGCAGAGGCCGAACAGCAGGGCGAAGAAGGCGGCAGCCCAGTAGGCGGCGGTGGAGTACACGCGCGTGGCGGCCATGACGCCGATGTTCTCGGAGTAGGTGGTGTTGGGCGGACCGCCCACGGCGGTGGACAGCATGGAACCGACGCCGTCGGCGGAGATCGCGGTGCCCAGCTTGCCGTCGAGGTCGTCGCCGGTCATCTCGCCGACGGCCTTGACGTGTCCGGCGTTCTCCGCGACGAGGGCGATCACCACCGGCAGGGCGACCAGGATCGCGGACCACTCGAAGGACGGGCCGTGCAGGGCCGGCAGGCCGATCCAGTCGGCCTGGCCCACGGCGGACAGGTCGAGCCGCCAGTGGTCGGTGACCTTGCCGCTCGCGTCCGCGGAGTGGATCTGTCCGAAGACGCGGTCCAGCGCCCAGGACAGGACGTAGCCGAAGACCAGCCCGAGGAAGATCGCGATCCGGGACCAGAAGCCGCGCAGGCACACCACCGCGAGGCCGGTGAACAGCATGACGAACAGGGCGGTCCACTGGTCCTGCGGCCAGTAGGTGGTGGCGGTGACCGGAGCGAGGTTGAAGCCGATCAGCATCACCACCGCGCCGGTGACGACCGGCGGCATCGCCGCGTGGATGATCCGCGCCCCGAAGCGCTGGACGGCGAGCCCGACCAGGAACAGCGCGGCGCCCACCACGAACACCGCGCCGGTGACGGTGGCGCTGGACCCGCCCTGGGCGCGGATGACCGCGGCGACGCCGACGAAGGACAGCGAGCAGCCCAGGTAGCTCGGCACCCGGCCGCGGGTCGCCAGCAGGAACACGATGGTCGCGACCCCGGACATCATGATGGCGAGGTTGGGGTCCAGGCCCATGAGCACGGGCGCGACGAACGACGCGCCGAACATCGCGACGACGTGCTGGGCGCCGAGTCCCGCGGTGCGGGGCCAGGAGAGCCGTTCGTCGGGGCGGACCACCGCACCGGGCGCGGGGGTGCGCCCGTCACCGTGCAGTCTCCAGCGGACGCCGAGATCCATGGGGTGTCGCTTTCGTTCGTACGTGCAGCGTGTCCGGACCATTGTCGGGGCTGGGAAGGAGTGCTCCGTACGGCGCGGCGGGGGTCCCGCGCAGCGGCTGAGCGTCTGCTTAGGATGGGCCCGTGCCGCTCGTCGCTGTATGCGGCATTGATCCCGCACGCCCCAGGAGCACCACTGTGACCGTCGAAGCCCCGCCCGCCCCCGCCCCCGCCGCCGTCCCGTACGGGCTGCTGATGCCCGCCACCGTCCACTTCGACGACCTCGACGCGCTGGGCCTGATGCACAACTCCCGGTACCCGTTGCTGGTCGAGCGGGCCTGGGCGGCGTTCTGGGAGCGGCACGGCGTCCGCTTCGACGGCGACTGGGCGGCGGCCGGCGACGCCTGCAACGCGGTCAAGGAACTGCGCATCACCTACGAGGCACCGGTGGCCCGGGCCGGCGCGTACGCCGTCCACCTGTGGCTGGAGCGGCTGGGCCGGACCGGACTCACCTACGGCTTCCGGGTCTGCTCGGCGGACGGCACGGTGACCTACGCGCGGGGCAGCCGGGTGCTGGTCCGGCTGGACGCCGCGACGCTGCGCCCGACGCCGTGGACCGAGTCCTTCAGGGCCGTGGCCCGGGAACTGCTGCCGCCGGCCGCGTGACCTTCGTGCGGTCGCCGGCCCGGAGCACGCCCGCCAGCCCGGCGACACCGCACGACAGGACCGTGACCACCGCGAACGACACCATCAGGCTGGTCGCCTGGGCCACCATCCCGA
Organism: Streptomyces sp. SID14436; assembly: GCF_010548465.1. Taxonomy (GTDB): domain Bacteria; phylum Actinomycetota; class Actinomycetes; order Streptomycetales; family Streptomycetaceae; genus Streptomyces. The sequence continues at coordinate 6,991 of NZ_JAAGMD010000849.1, forward strand.
TCGCGCTCGGGGCGACCAGGCCCGAGGTGTAGGTGATGGTCGCGACGCCGGCGATCGCCAGGCTCGGGTTCGTCCCGCTGCGGCCCGCCGCGGCGAAGCACAGCGGGACCACCACCGCGATGCCCAGACCGGTCAGGGCGAAGCCCGCCATCGCGGTGGCGGGGTGGTCCGCCAGCACGATCAGCAGACCGCCGAGCACCGCGACCACCCCGCTCGCGCGGACCGTGCGCACCGCGCCGAAGCGGTCCACCACCCGGTCCCCGGCGATCCGCGCCACCGCCATGGTGAGCGTGAAACCGGTGGTGCAGGCGGCGGCCAGACCGGCGGAGGCGTCCATGCGGTCGCGCAGGTAGACCGCCGACCAGTCCAGGCTGGCGCCCTCGGCGAAGACCGCGCAGAACCCGATCGCGCCGATCAGCAGCGCCGAGCGGGGCGGCAGGGCGAACCGCGGGGGCGGGTCCTCGTCCTCGGCGGGCTGCAGGTCGAGCACCCAGCGGCAGGCGGCGACGCCCACCGCGGTCAGCACGGCGGCGGCCAGCAGGTGGTGCAGCCGGGCGTCCGCGCCGAGGTGCGCGGCGAGCGCGCCGGCCGCCGAGCCGACGAGGGCTCCGGCACTCCACATGCCGTGCAGTCCCGACATGATCGACCGGTCCAGCCGGTTCTCCACCTCCACACCGAGCGCGTTCATCGCCACGTCGGACATGCCGGCCGTGGCGCCGTAGGTGAACAGCGCCAGGCAGAGCGTGAGCATGCCGGGGGCGAGGGACGGCAGGACGAGGGAGGCCGTCCACAGGGCGAGCAGCCCGCGCAGCGCGGCGCGGGCGCCGAAGCGGTGGCTGACGCGCCCGGCGACCGGCATGGCGATCGACGCGCCGAGCGCGGGGAAGGCGAGGGCCAGCCCCAGCTGTCCGGCGCTCACCCCGGCGTGGTCCTGGATCCACGGCACGCGGGTGGCGAACGAGCCCGTGACCGCGCCGTGCACGGCGAACACCGCGGCGACGGCGTACCGCGCCCTCCTCACGTCACGCGGTCCGTACACCCCTGGACCCATGCTCCCGCCCCCTCCGGTCGTCGCCGCGCGATCTGCGCCGGGGTAAATTATCAGGAACCCTGCCTGAAAGATAAGGGGATTTCGGTCGGCTCCCCGGTCCCCTCGTCCGGCCGCCCCCGCCGATCTGGAAGGATCCCGGCATGGCCGCATCCCCGAGCACCGCCCGCGCCATCAACGACCGGCTCGCCCTGCGTCTGCTCCAGCGGGAGGGCCCGCTCACCGCAGGGCGGCTCAAGGAACTCACCGGACTCTCCCGCCCCACCGTCGCCGACCTCGTCGAACGCCTCACCGCGGCCGGGCTGATCGCGGTCGCCGGGGAGGCCGGCGAGCAGCGGCGCGGCCCCAAGGCCAAGCTGTACGGGATCGTCGCCGACCGGGCGCACCTGGCCGCGCTCGACGTGCGCACCGAGGGCGTGGCCGTGGTCGTCTCCGACCTCGTCGGGCGGGTCCTGGCCCGGGCCGCCGCCCCGATCACCGCCGACACGGGGACCGGGCCGGCCGTGGAGCAGGCGGTCGCTCTGGTCGAGCGGACGGTCAAGGAGGCCGGCGCCGACGCCCTGCACACCGTCGGGGTCGGCGCACCCGGCCTCATCGACCCGGCGACGGGCGAACTGCGCGACAGCACCGCCCTGCCCGAGTGGCACCGCCGGCTGGTGGCCGCCCTCCAGGAACGCCACCCCACGACCCGCGTCAGCGTCGGCAACGAGACCAACCTCGCCGCGCTGGCCGAGCAGCGCGAGGGGGCCGCCCGCGGCCGCGACACCTTCGTCCTGCTGTGGCTGGGCCACGGCACCGGCGCGGCCGTGGTCCTCGACGGCGCCCTGCGCCGGGGCGCCTCCGGCGGCACCGGCGAGATCGGCTTCCTGCCCGTCCCCGGCACCGGCGGCCTGCCCTCCGCGACCGACTGCGCGGGCG
>NZ_JAAGMD010000874.1 GCF_010548465.1 Streptomyces sp. SID14436
TCCACCGGCCGCACCCCGAGCAGCACCGGCACCCCGAGCGAGGCCAGCTCCTCGGCGACCGCCCGGGCCAGCACCGCCCAGCCGCCCCCGTGCGGGGCCAGGGCGTCGCCCAGCCGCATCACCACTGGCAGCAGGGGACCGCCGCCCGGCTTGAAGCCCAGGACCCGCGCCTGCGCGGGCGCGTCCTCCGGCCCCACCCGGCCCTCCGCCAGGTCGGACAGGAAGTCCCCGCGCCCGCGGGCCGCCAGCTCCTCCTCCTGGCGGGCCTGCATCAGCACCACGGCGAGGATGTCGGCCGTGCGCTCCGCCGCCATGCGGTGCACCGGCGCCGTGGGACCGCACACCGGCAGCAGCACCAGCCGCGCCCGCACACCGCCGCTGCCCGGGCCGCCGCCGGGCACGTCGACCAGGACCGAACCGGCCGGCGGGTCGTCCTGGTGGCGATCCCGCAGCCCCTCCCACACCTGGAGCGGGTCGGCGCCCTCGGGGCCCTCCCCGGCCGCGTACAGCAGCTGACCGTCGCCCGTCTCCAGGAACACCGGGTTGCCGGTGAACCCGCCCAGGATCTGCAGCACCTGCGGCACCCCGCCGCCGCTCAGCAGCGCCTCGGTGCAGCGCCGGTGCACCTCGTCGGCGCGCTGGAGCAGCGCGTAGTGGCCGTTGACGATCTCGGTGTGGATCTCCTCCGTCACCGTCACGAACGGCACCTGTCGGTGCAGTTGGACCAGCGGCAGCTCCGCCGCGCGGGCGGTGTCCACCAGGGCCGCGGGCAGCCGGGTGAAGCGGGTGCCGAGCTCCACGACCAGGGCGGCGATGCCCCGTTCGGCCAGCGTGCGCACGAACGCCCGCTGGTCGGCGGGGCGGTTGCCCATGCCGTAGCCGGTGGTCAGCAGCAGCTCGCCGCCCTTGAGCAGCGAGGCGATGTTGGGCACCTCGCCCGCGTGCACCCAGCGCACCGTGCGCTCCAGCCCGCCGGTGCCCGCCACGACCTCGGGCAGCCCGCTGCGCAGGCCGGGCAGTTCCAGTGCCCGCCGCACGGTGATGCCGGTCTCCCGGGCCGCCCGCCCGTCGTTCCCGCTGTTCCCGCCGCTGTCCATGGACCGGACGCTACCCGCGCGGACGGTCCGCGGGCACCTCGCCGCCCGCCCGCCGGGCGTGCCGTCAGCCGGGCGGGATGTTGTGGTTGAACCGGAACACGTTGTCCGGGTCGTATCGCCGCTTCAGCTCCCGCAGCCTGCCGGTGTTCCCGGCGCCCAGACCGGCCGCCACCCGGTCCGCGCCCTCGTCGCCGATGAAGTTGAGGTAGACCGCGCCGGTGCTCCACGGCCGGACGTCGGCGCGGACGTCCCGCACCCAGCGCACGCAGCGTTCGTCGTCGGCCGGGTCCTCCCACACCCCGAACGGGTGCACCGCCCACGGGGCGTCCCGGAAGGGCACCGGGTAGTCGGCGGGGCCGTCGGCGATCGCGCCGCCCTGCGGGAACAGGGTGTGCTGCGTGCACGTCGGTGCCGGCAGCGAGGCCGCGCGGGCGCAGTACACGTCCACCAGCTCGTCGGGGAGCCCGGTCAGGTACTCGGCGGACCAGTAGTTCCGCAGGCCCGGCGGGTCGTCCAGCATGCACTGGAACTCGGCGTACGGCAGCGCGCCGACGATCTCCGCCTCGTGCGGCAGCGCCAGCAGCGGCTGCGCCAGTTTGCGCAGATCCGCCTCGCCGCCCGCGCAGGTGAGGACGACCGTGCACACCAGGTCGCCGACCAGGTGCGGCGGCACGAACTCCTCGGGCGGGGCGATGTGGTGGACGACACCGCCGCTCGCCTCCACCGGGCCGGGCTCCACCACGTCCCGGAAGGTGCGCACCGCGTCCCGGCCGAACTCCGGCCGGTACATCAGCAGGGCGAGGGAGAACTCCGGCAGTTCGTGCAGCTTCAGGGTGAGCGCGGTGGCGATGCCGAAGTTGCACCCGCCTCCGTGCAGTCCCCAGAACAGCTCCGGGTTCTCGTCGGCACTCGCGTGGACCCTGCTCGCGTCGGCGGTGACGAGTTCCACCCCGAGCAGGTTGTCCACGGCCAGGCCGAAGCAGCGGTCCAGCCAGCCGGAGCCGCCGCCCAGCACGAAGCCGCCGACGCCGGTGGTGGAGACGCGGCCGCCGGTGGTGGCGAGGCCGTGGGGCTGGGTGGCGCGGTCCAGCCGGCTCATCGTGGCCCCGCCGCCGACGCGCACCGCCTCGGCCGCGGGGTCGACGGTGACGTCGTCCATCAGCCGCAGGTCGATCACCAGGCCGCCGTCGTTGAGGGCCTGCCCGGAGACGCTGTGGCCGCCGCCGCGCACCGCGACGGGCAGGCCCAGCTCCCGGCCGAAGCGCACGGACCGCACCACGTCGTCCGCGTCGGCGCATCGCGCGATCACGGCGGGCCGCCGGTCGATCATGGCGTTGTGGACGGTCCGTGCTCGTCGTAGCCCGGGGAGTCCGGGGTGAACACCGGGCCGGTGAGTTCCTCGCGCAGCGCGGCCACCGCCGCACCCGCGTTCGAGAGGGAGGTCATGGCCGCCCCCTTCCGGAAAGTGGGGCTGCTGTCTGCCCTCAGCCTAGGCAGGTACGGCGGTGTCCTCCTGTCGGGCCGCGGGGCGGCGCGGGGCGCGTCAGCCCCCGTACGCCCCGGACGCCGTCAGGCGCAGCGCCGTGTCGATCAGCGGGACGTGGCTGAACGCCTGCGGGAAGTTGCCGACCTGGCGCTGCAGACGCGGGTCCCACTCCTCCGCGAGCAGACCGAGGTCGTTGCGCAGGTCCAGCAGCTTCTCGAACAGCCGGCGGGCCTCGTCCACCCGGCCGATCATGGCCAGGTCGTCGGCCATCCAGAACGAGACGGCGAGGAACGCGCCCTCGTCACCGGGCAGGCCGTCGACGCCCTCGTCCTTGCCCTCCGTCGGGTAGCGCAGGATGAAGCCGTCGGGCGTGGACAGCTCCCGCTGGATCGCCTCGATGGTGCCGATCACCCGCTTGTCGTCCGGCGGCAGGAAGCCCACCTGCGGGATCAGCAGCAGCGCCGCGTCCAGCTCCTTGGAGCCGTAGGACTGCGTGAAGGTGTTGCGCTCCTTGTCGTAGCCCTTGTCGCACACGTCACGGTGGATCTCGTCGCGCAGCTGCCTCCAGCGCTCCAGCGGGCCGTCCACCTCGCCGGACTCGATCAGCTTGATGGTGCGGTCCACGGCCACCCAGGCCATCACCTTGGAGTGCACGAAGTGGCGGCGCGGGCCGCGCACCTCCCAGATGCCCTCGTCGGGCTCCTGCCAGTGCTTCTCCAGGTAGTGGATCAGCTTCAGCTGCAGCAGCGAGGCGTAGTCGTTGCGCGCCAGCCCGGTCATGTGGGCCAGGTGCAGGGCCTCGGTGACCTCGCCGTAGACGTCCAGCTGGAGCTGGTGGGCGGCGCCGTTGCCGACCCGGACGGGGGCGGAGTTCTCGTAGCCGGGCAGCCAGTCCAGCTCGGCCTCGCCGAGCTCGCGCTCCCCGGCGATGCCGTACATGATCTGCAGGTTCTCCGGGTCGCCCGCCACCGCCCGCAGCAGCCACTCGCGCCAGGCGCGGGCCTCCTCCCGGTAGCCGGTGCGCAGCAGCGACGACAGGGTGATCGCGGCGTCCCGCAGCCACGTGTAGCGGTAGTCCCAGTTGCGGACCCCGCCGATGTCCTCGGGCAGGGACGTGGTGGGGGCGGCGACGATGCCGCCGGTGGGCGCGTAGGTCAGCGCCTTCAGCGTGATCAGGGAGCGGATCACGGCCTCGCGGTAGGGGCCGTGGTACGTGCAGTGGTCGACCCACTCGCGCCAGAAGTCCTCCGTGGCCTCCAGCGACTGCTCCGGCTCCGGCAGCGCCGGGGGCTCCTTGTGCGAGGGCTCCCAGGACAGGGTGAACGCCATCCGCTCGCCCGGCGCGACCGTGAAGTCCGAGTACGTCGTCAGGTCCTTGCCGTAGGTGTCCGCGGCCGTGTCGTACCAGACGGAGTCGGGCCCGGCCACGGCGACCGTGCGGCCCTCGTGGCGGTGGACCCACGGCACCACCCGGCCGTAGGAGAACCGCATCCGCAGCGCCGAGCGCATCGGCACCCGGCCGGAGACGCCCTCCACGATCCGGATCAGCTGGGGCGCGCCGTCACGCGGCGGCATGAAATCCGTCACCCGCACCGTGCCGCGCGGGGTGTCCCACTCCGACTCCAGGATCAGCGAGTCACCGCGGTAGCGGCGCCGCGTGGAGGAAGGGGGCTGCTGGTCGTCGGCGTGGGCGGGGCCGAGCCGCCAGAAGCCGTGTTCCTCGGTGCCCAGCAGACCGGCGAAGATGGCGTGGGAATCGAAGCGTGGCAGGCACAGCCAGTCCACTGTGCCGTCCCGGCAGACCAGAGCTGCGGTCTGCATGTCTCCGATGAGTGCGTAGTCTTCGATGCGCCCGGCCACGTGCAACTCCAGTCGAACGGCCACGTCACCCCGCAATGGGGCTGTCGCTTGGTGCGGTCAAGGGGGTTTGTGCAATGCGTCGTTGAGCCACGAAGCAAAGCAGTTGCTCGGCCACGGGGGCAAAGCGCCAATTGTTGCTCAACGAACTGACGAGCTCCGGTTGTTCCGGTGCGACGGACGGGGGTGGTGCCGTTCGGCCGGCCCTGCTCGGCAGCGAGTGTCCGAGCAGGATACGACGCACGTAGATGATCTGTGTGCCGCTCCGGGCAACGCGGCTGCGCCGAACGGGTGAGCAGCGGGTGAGGGACCGGTGCCGGGGTCCCGGGGGGTGCCCGTCCGTGCGCGGAGCGTGGCCGGGCGCCAGCGCCGCCGGGCGCTGTTACGCTGGTAGCCCGTGGACCGGTGGGCGAGACATCCCCCGAACCGCACCCTCCAGACCGCGACCACGGGAGCCCCGTCTTGGCCATGCCGCCCGCTGCTTTTCGAAACAGCACAGCTTCGACGACCAAGCACATCTTCGTCACCGGGGGTGTCGCCTCTTCTCTCGGCAAGGGTCTGACGGCCTCCAGCCTCGGCATGCTGCTCAAGGCCCGCGGCCTGCGTGTGGTGATGCAGAAGCTGGACCCCTACCTCAATGTCGACCCGGGCACGATGAACCCGTTCCAGCACGGTGAGGTGTTCGTCACCAACGACGGCGCCGAGACCGACCTGGACATCGGCCACTACGAGCGGTTCCTCGACCGCAACCTGGACGGCTCGGCCAACGTCACCACCGGCCAGGTCTACTCGACGGTCATCGCCAAGGAGCGGCGCGGCGAGTACCTCGGCGACACGGTGCAGGTCATCCCGCACATCACCAACGAGATCAAGCACCGCATCCGGCGCATGGCGACGGACGAGGTGGACGTCGTGATCACCGAGGTGGGCGGGACGGTCGGCGACATCGAGTCGCTGCCGTTCCTGGAGACCGTCCGCCAGGTCCGGCACGAGGTCGGCCGGGACAACGTGTTCGTGGTGCACATCTCGCTCCTGCCCTACATCGGCCCCTCGGGCGAGCTGAAGACGAAGCCCACCCAGCACTCGGTCGCGGCCCTGCGCAACATCGGTATCCAGCCGGACGCGATCGTGCTGCGCTGCGACCGGGAGGTGCCGACCGCGATCAAGCGGAAGATCTCCCTGATGTGCGACGTCGACGAGGCGGCCGTGGTCGCCTGCCCCGACGCCCGCTCCATCTACGACATCCCGAAGACCGTGCACGGCGAGGGCCTGGACGCCTACGTGGTGCGCAAGATGGACCTGCCGTTCCGGGACGTCGACTGGACGACGTGGGACGACCTGCTGGACCGCGTCCACAACCCCGACCACGAGATCACCCTCGCCCTGGTCGGCAAGTACATCGACCTGCCCGACGCCTACCTGTCGGTCACCGAGGCGCTGCGCGCGGGCGGCTTCGCCAACCGGGCCCGCGTGAAGATCAAGTGGGTCACCTCGGACGACTGCAAGACCCCGGCGGGTGCCGAGGCCCAGCTCGGGGACGTCGACGCCATCTGCATCCCCGGCGGCTTCGGCGACCGCGGGGTGCTCGGCAAGGTCGGCGCGATCAAGTACGCCCGCGAGAACCGGATCCCGCTGCTGGGCCTGTGCCTGGGCCTGCAGTGCATCGTCATCGAGGCCGCGCGCAACCTGGCCGGCATCTCCGACGCGAACTCCACCGAGTTCGACCCGGCCACCGCCCACCCGGTCATCTCCACGATGGCCGAGCAGATGGACATCGTGGCCGGTGAGGGCGACATGGGCGGCACCATGCGGCTCGGCATGTACCCGGCCAAGCTGGCCGAGGGCTCCATCGTCCGCGAGGTGTACGACGACAAGGAGTACGTCGAGGAGCGGCACCGGCACCGCTACGAGGTGAACAACGCCTACCGCGCGGAGCTGGAGAAGAAGGCGGGCATCGTCTTCTCCGGCACCTCCCCGGACGGCAAGCTGGTGGAGTACGTGGAGTACCCGCGGGACGTGCACCCCTACCTGGTCGCCACGCAGGCGCACCCGGAGCTGCGCTCGCGCCCGACCCGTCCGCACCCGCTCTTCGCGGGACTGGTGAAGGCCGCGGTGGAGCGGAAGATCTCGAAGTAACACACCCGGTTGTACGGTTGCCGGGGTGCGAACCTTCAAAAGGCGCGCACCCCGGCCCCGTTTTCACGCAGGGCACACGCGCGACCGCAGTACGTCGGGAAGGACACGCATGACGATCAAGGACACCCCGGAACAGTGGGAGGTCCGGGCGACCGCGACCCCCTTCGTGGGCAACAAGACCTCCGTGCGCACCGACGACGTGGTCATGCCCGACGGGACCGTGGTCGGCCGTGACTACCAGGTCCACCCGGGTTCCGTGGCCGTCCTCGCCCTGGACGACGCCGACCGGGTCGTGGTGCTGCGCCAGTACCGGCACCCCGTGCGCCACAAGCTGTGGGAGATCCCGGCCGGCCTGCTGGACGTGCCCGGGGAGAACCCGCTGCACGCCGCCCAGCGCGAGCTGTACGAGGAGGCGCACGTCAAGGCCGAGGACTGGCGGGTGCTCACCGACGTCTACACCACGCCCGGCGGCTGCGACGAGGCCGTGCGCATCTTCCTCGCCCGGGGGCTCTCCGAGGCCGCGGGCGACCGCTTCGAGGTCGAGCACGAGGAGGCCGACATGGAGCTCGGCCGGGTGCCCGTGGCGGACCTGGTGCGCGGGGTGCTGGCGGGCGAGCTGCACAACAACTGCCTCGTGGTGGGCGTCCTTTCGCTGGTCGCCGCGCGCGAGGGGGACGGTCTGGACGCGCTGCGTCCGGCCGAGGCGCCGTGGCCGGCGCGTCCGTTCGACGCCTGACCCGCGGCGCCGGCCCCTCTGGTGTGACGATCGGCTGATCCGATCGGGGGACGTGTGCGCCGCGCTCCGCACGGAACGTAGCAGAGCGTGAACTAGGCTCTGGAAAACGCCCGATCCGGAGTCCCGGCGGGCCTTGCGCGTGCGGTGGGACGGGAGTGTGGCCCGTGACGGATCAGGCGGTGGACACGGACGGTGTGCGCGTCACCGGGGATGCTGCCGTGCCCGACCGGTTCCTCGGCCGCACCCGCGAACTGAAGGAACTCCGCGCCGACATCGAACGGGCCGGACTCGACACCCTCTCCGGCCGCAAGGCCCCCCGCGCGCGCGTGCTGCTCATCGCGGGCCGCCCCGGCTCCGGCCGGACCACGCTCGCCGCCGAACTGGTGCGCCAGGTCGCCGACCGCTACCCCGACGGGGTGCTGCGCACCCGGCTGAGCGAACCCGACGGCACCCCCGTGCCGGTGGAGCGCGCGGCGCGCGAACTGCTCGACGCGCTTCAGGTGCCCGCCCCGGCCGGGGCCGCCGAGGACGAGCTGACCGAGGCCCTGCGCGCCGCCCTGACCGGCCGCCGCGCCGTCCTCGTGCTCGACGACGCGGCGGACGCGGAACAGGTCGACGCGCTGCTGCCGGACAGCCCCGACAGCCTGGTCGTCGCGGTGTCCGAGGGCCCGCTGACCGGGATCAGCGACGTCCGCCCCTGCACGCTCGGCGGACTCGACACCAAGTCCGCCGTGGAACTCCTCTCCCGGGCCGCCGGCTCGGTGCGGGTCACCGTCGACCCGCGGGCCGCCGAGGGCCTCGCCGAACAGTGCCAGGGCCAGCCCGCCGCCCTGGTCGTGGCGGGCGGCTGGCTCGCCGTCCGGCCCCAGGCCGCCGTCGCCGACCTCGCCAAGCAGCTGCACACCGAGACCGACGAGGGCACCCCCGTCGGCCGCGCCGTGCAGCTGGTGCACGCCGCGCTGCCCGCGCCCGCCGCCCGGACCCTGCGCCTGCTGAGCCTCGCCCCGGCCGGCCTGGCCGACCCGCACATCGCCTCCGCGCTCGCCGGCTGCTCGGTGAGCAGCGCCCGCACCACCCTGGACGACTTCGCCTCCCTCGGCCTGCTGCACCGGGTGTCCTCGCCGCTCCCGCAGTACGAGGTGCCGGGCTGCCTGCACCCCCTGCTGCGCGGGCTCGCGGAGGTCCACGAACGGCCCGCCGAGCTCCAGCTCGCCCGCGCCCGCATGCTGGAGCGCACCGTGCGCCTGCTCCAGTCGTGCCGGGCCATCACCGAGACCGACAGCCCCCGCGCCCGGGAGAAGCTGCTCGGCATGCCGCGCTCCCTGCGCTTCCCCCACCCGCGGGCCGCCGCCGACTGGCTGCGGCTGACCAGGCCCGCGCTGCTGGCCTCGGCCCGGGTGGCGGTCGGCGACGGGGAGCTGGACACCCTCGCCCGCCGCCTGATGTCCCAGCTGGTGCGGGCCATGGTGGCGCACTTCGGCACCCAGGCCGCCGCGAGCGACCTGTACGGCCTGCACGCACTGGTCCTGGACGTGGCCGAGCGGCGCGGCCTGAACCGGGAGAAGGCGGCGGCCCTGCTGAACCTGGGCGACCTGGACGCCCGGACCGGACGCACCGCCGGCGCCCTGGGCCGCTACCGGGCCGCGCTGGACGCCGCCCGCGCGGCGCGCGACCCGTACGCCACCTGCCGGGCGATGGAGTCCGTCGGCGGCGCGCACCTGGAGCTGGGCGACTACGACCGGGCCTGCGACTGGTTCGGCCGCGCCCTGACCGAGCGGCTCGCGCGCGACGAACGCGCCGAGTCCGCCCGCCTGTACGGCCGGATCGGCGCCGCCCACACCTACGCCGGCCGCTACGGCGAGGCGCAGCGGAACTGGCGGGCCGCGGTCGCCTGGTACCGCAAGAACGGCGATCTGGCAGCCCAGGCCCGGTCCTTGAGCGAGCTGGCCCGGGTGCAGGAGTACGCCGGGCGCCCGGAGGACTCGCTGCGCACCTGCCGGGAAGCGGTCGAAGGGGCCCGCCGGGCGCAGGACACGCGGCTGCAGGCCGCACTGCACCTGCGGCTCGCCGACACGCTCGAACGCCTCGGGGACCCCGCGTCCGCCGCCGTGCACCGGGGCGTGGCGGAGCGGATGCTGGGAGATGAGGCACCGCAGGACGGTTCGGCTCCGGAACAGACGGCCGGAACCTACGAAAGCGCAGAAGTTGCGTCAAAGTTTGATGCAAAAGAAGGCTAGACAGCGAGAAAACCTTCATTAAACTGGCCTAGCCGCACCGTCTTCCGCGGTCTCTCCCGGTGTGCCCCTATGGGCCCGGGTCTGTGTGTCCATGACCCTTATCTCTGAACCGAGGACCGTGATCGACGTGAAGGTCGGCATCCCCCGCGAAGTCAAGAACAACGAGTTCCGGGTGGCCATCACCCCCGCCGGAGTGCACGAACTCGTGCGCCACGGCCACCAGGTCGTCGTCGAGCGCGGCGCCGGAGCCGGCTCGTCGATCCCGGACGAGGAGTACGTCGCCGCCGGCGGGCGGATACTCGACACGGCCGACGAGGTGTGGGCCACCGCCGACCTGCTGCTGAAGGTCAAGGAGCCGGTCGCCGAGGAGTACCACCGGATGCGCCGCGGCCAGACCCTCTTCACCTACCTGCACCTGGCCGCCTCCAAGGAGTGCACCGACGCCCTGCTGGAATCCGGCACCACCGCCATCGCCTACGAGACGGTCGAACTGGCGAACCGCGCGCTGCCGCTGCTGGCGCCCATGTCCGAGGTGGCGGGCCGGCTGTCCGCCCAGGTCGGCGCCTACCACCTGATGCGGGCCAACGGCGGCCGGGGCGTGCTGCCCGGCGGCGTCCCGGGCGTGCTGGCCGGGCGGGCGGTCGTCATCGGCGGCGGCGTCTCCGGCTGGAACGCGGTGCAGATCGCCATCGGCATGGGCTTCCAGGTGACCCTGCTGGACAAGGACATCAACAAGCTCAAGGAGGCCGACAAGGTCTTCGGCACCCGCGTGCAGACCGTCGTCTCCAACTCCTTCGAGCTGGAGAAGGCGTGCCTTGAGGCCGACCTCGTCATCGGCGCGGTGCTGATCCCCGGCGCCAAGGCGCCCACGCTGGTCTCCAACGAGCTGGTCTCGCGCATGAAGCCCGGAAGTGTCCTTGTCGACATCGCGATCGACCAGGGCGGCTGCTTCGAGGACTCCCGCCCCACCACGCACGCCGAACCGACCTTCAGGGTCCACGAGTCCGTCTTCTACTGCGTCGCCAACATGCCCGGCGCGGTGCCCAACACCTCGACCTACGCGCTCACCAACGCCACGCTGCCGTACATCGTCGAACTCGCCGACCGCGGCTGGGTGGAGGCGCTGCGCCGGGACCCGGCGCTCGCCCGGGGCCTCAACACCCATGACGGCAAGGTCGTGTACCGGGAGGTCGCCGAGGCGCACGGCATGGAGCACGTCGAGCTCGCCTCCGTGCTGGTCTGAGCCCGCAGCCGCGATTCCCGGACGCTAAGTCGACCAAGTCACGCGCCGTCAAAGGCCATACGTCAACCTGCGACGTCAACGCGCCACATCCGGCCGTACCTTGTCCGACAAGGTGCGGCCGGATGTGTGTATGGTCACTTTGCGATTCCTGGACAACTCGCCTCGAACGTAACGCTTCAACCGATTCGCACACCGGTGAAACCTGCGGTGCGACGGCCGTACGCCCTTGACAGAGGGATGTTTCATTGCCGACACATCGGGCCGGGTCCGGCGGATTGTGTTGCTGTGGACGCCCGACACGCCATAGAGTCGCCAACCGTCGGCATGGTGCCACGCTGACCTGTCTAGAAGTTTCCTGGTCACCAAGGAGGTAAGACGACTTGTGAATGAGTCGACATTTACTCCCGGGGGTGGTCAACCAGGAATGCCTGCACGGGACCGGGGTCCCGCGGGGTTCGCTGCTGTCGGCTCCGTCGCTGTGCGCACCTTCGCAGCCCACCAGAGTCAGCAGACGACTCTCACTGCACACCAGAGCATGGATGGCCATCACGTGAACGCCATGGCCGGCGACGGAAGTGGCGCGTCCCACAACCAGTTCGCCGACTACGACGAACTGCCCGAGGGGCACTTCTACGATCCGGACGCCGAGTACGAGCCCGATCCCGAGTACGCGGCCACGCTCGCGCCCGACGCGGCGCGCCAGCGCCGCGAGCGCATCGGCCCGACCGGACGCCCGCTGCCGTACTTCCCGATCCCGGGCCCGCTGACCGACCACGGACCCGCGAAGATCATCGCGATGTGCAACCAGAAGGGCGGCGTCGGCAAGACCACGTCGACCATCAACCTGGGTGCCGCGCTCGCCGAGTACGGACGCCGGGTGCTGCTCGTCGACTTCGACCCGCAGGGCGCGCTGTCCGTCGGCCTCGGCGTCAACCCGATGGAACTCGACCTCACCGTCTACAACCTGCTCATGGAGCGGGGCATGGCGGCCGACGAGGTGCTGCTGAAGACCGCGGTCCCCAACATGGACCTGCTGCCCAGCAACATCGACCTCTCGGCGGCCGAGGTGCAGCTGGTGAGCGAGGTCGCCCGCGAGTCGACCCTGCAGCGGGCCCTGAAGCCGCTGCTGGACGACTACGACTACATCGTCATCGACTGCCAGCCCTCGCTCGGCCTGCTCACGGTGAACGCCCTGACGGCCGCTCACAAGGTGATCGTGCCGCTGGAGTGCGAGTTCTTCGCGCTGCGCGGAGTGGCCCTGCTGACCGAGACCATCGAGAAGGTCCAGGAGCGGCTCAACCCCGAGCTGGAGCTCGACGGGATCCTCGCCACCATGTACGACTCGCGCACGGTGCACAGCCGTGAGGTGCTCGCGCGCGTGGTCGAGGCGTTCGACGACCACGTCTACCACACGGTCATCGGGCGCACGGTCCGCTTCCCGGAGACCACGGTCGCCGGTGAGCCGATCACCACGTACGCGTCCAACTCCGTCGGCGCCGCCGCCTACCGCCAGCTCGCCAGGGAGGTGCTCGCCCGGTGTCACGCCGAGTGAGTCTGCCCGGAGCCGACGAACTCTTCCGCACGACAGGGGGGATGGCGCTCCAGGCGTCCACGCCCAGGCGCCCGGCGGGCGGTGACGCCCGCGTCCCCGCACCGGCGGGGGAGGGCGACGCGGCCGCGGCCGCCGAGGACGCGCCCCAGTCCGTGCCCGCCCAG
>NZ_JAAGMD010000891.1 GCF_010548465.1 Streptomyces sp. SID14436
CCCCGCGCGCCACCAGCGACGTCGACCTCGGAGCCCCGGACACCTGGAGCTCGGCGCGCTCCAGCGCCGTCACCCCCGGCCCGCAGGAGACCCCGGCCACCGCGGAAGCCGACGACGAGGAGACCGGCACGGACGAGCGCACCGACGGCGACGGCCGCACCGACGCCCGCCGCGCCGCCTCCGCGCGCCGCGCCCGCGAACGCGGCCGCACCCCGCTCTTCGACCAGTACGAGGACGGCGACCGCCCCCGCGCCGCCAACGAGTAGCCCGTGCATCCGGCGTCCGCGCCCCCACCGGCAACGGATTTCCGAGCAGCCGGATCGGGGTGCTAAAGTTTCACTCGTTGCAAGGGCCTGTGGCGCAGTCCGGTAGCGCACCTCGTTCGCATCGAGGGGGCCAGGGGTTCAAATCCCCTCAGGTCCACGCAGCTCGAAGCCCCGGTCGGGATCTCCCGACCGGGGCTTCGACGTTTTGTACCGCGGTGGCCGTACCGCGGTGACGAGTTGGGCGGTGCTTCCCGGGCCCCGGACCGGCGTGGTCGTGCCGTCCGGGGGCTGGGGCACCGTCAGGGCGTCGGCGCGGAGGTGGGGTACGAGCGGGCGGGAGCCCGCTCGTGCCGGCGTCCGTGGCGCCGTCACGCGGGGAAGCTCACAGCGTTTTGGCGTAGCAGCGGCTCTCCTCGTGGAAGCGGTAGTAGCCGAAGGGCTCGCAGGGCTCGTAGCCGCTGGAGGTGTACAGGGCTATGGCCTCCGGCTGCTTGGTGCCGGTCTCCAGCACCATGCGGACGCGGCCGGCGGCGCGGGCGTCGGCCTCCAGGGCGGCCAGGATGCGGCGGGCCAGGCCGCGGCCGCGCATGGACTCGATCACGTACATCCGCTTCAGTTCGGCGTCGCCGTCCCGGTTGCCCTCGCCGTTGGCGTTCTGCACGCGCCAGCCGCCGGAGGCGACGGGGACGTCCCGGTCGTCGTAGACGATCAGGTAGATGCCGTTCGGGGGTGTGAAGTCCGCCGGGTCCATGGGGGTGGCGTCGCCGCCGTCGCCGTAGCGGAGGTTGTATTCGGCCTGTACCTCGGCGTCCAGCTTCACGGCGTCGGGGTGGTCGTAGGGGACTGGGCGGATGTTCATGACGAGCACGGTAAATCAGGATCGGGGGTGATCGGGAGCAGAAATCCGGTCCGGAATTGGACCGTGTCCAGGGTATGGGTACGCTGCCCTGGTGCTCACTGTGACCTCTGTCAACGTCAATGGTCTGCGTGCCGCCGCGAAGAAGGGCTTCGTGGAGTGGCTGGCCGGGACCTCCGCCGATGTGGTGTGCCTGCAGGAGGTGCGGGCGGAGCCGCACCAGCTGCCCGAGCAGGTGCGCGAGCCCGAGGGGTGGCACGTCGTGCACGCCCCGGCGGCGGCGAAGGGGCGTGCGGGGGTGTCCCTGTACACCCGGCGTGAGCCCGACCGGGTGCGGGTCGGTTTCGGCTCGGCCGAGTTCGACGGCAGCGGGCGGTACGTGGAGGCGGACCTGCCCGGCGTCACCGTCGCCTCCCTGTACCTGCCCTCCGGCGAGGTCGGCACCGAGCGGCAGGACGAGAAGCTGCGGTTCATGGGGGAGTTCCTCGCCCACCTCAAGCAGCTGCGGGAGCGGGCCGCCGGTGAGGGGCGCGAGGTCGTGGTGTGCGGGGACTGGAACATCGCCCACGAGAAGGCCGACCTGAAGAACTGGCGGGGCAACCTCAAGAACTCGGGCTTCCTGCCCGAGGAGCGGGAGTGGCTGTCCCGCGTGCTGGACCCGGACGAGGGCGGGTACGTCGACGTGGTGCGGGCGCTGCATCCGGAGGTCGACGGGCCGTACTCGTGGTGGTCCTACCGGGGGCGCGCGTTCGACAACGACACGGGCTGGCGGATCGACTACCAGATGGCGACCCCGGGGCTGGCCGCGCGGGCGCTCAAGGGGTACGTGGAGCGGGCCGCCTCGCACGCCGAGCGGTGGTCGGACCACGCGCCCGTGACGGTGGTCTACGGCTCCTGAGGCGGGCGGCCGGGCCCGTTCTGCTTGCGCAGCCGCCGGTCCAGCGCCAGGGAGAGCTCCGAGTCGACGACGCTGCGGGCCAGCGGGCGCAGCCGGCCCAGGGCCTCCTCGGGGGCGTGCCGCAGGATGAGGTCGGCGAACAGGTCGGCGAGGGCGTCGGCGTGGCTGCGGACCGTCGCGCCGGCGTGCAGGACCTCGGCCAGCGGGATGCCCTCGCGGACCAGGGCGGAGGAGACGTCCAGCAGGCGGCGGCTGATGTGGACGATCTCCTCGCCGTCGGTGGCCAGGTAGCCGAGTTCGAGGGCGGCGGCCAGGTTCTCCGGGGTGACCTGTCCGGCGAACCGGTCGGCGAGTTCCTCGGGGGTGAGGCGGACCGGGGTCTCCTCCGTGGGCGCGCCCACGCCGAGGAGTTCGCCGACGTCCCGGCCGTGGTCGAAGGCCTCGGCGAGCTCGGCTATGCCGTTGAGGGTGTGGCCGCGTTCCAGCAGGGCGGTGATGGTGCGCAGGCGGGCCAGATGGTGGTCGTCGTACCAGGCGATGCGGCCCTCGCGGCGGGGCGGCGGGATCAGCTTGCGTTCGCGGTAGAACCGCAGGGTGCGCACCGTGATGCCGGCCAGCCGGGCCAGCTCCTCCATGCGGTACTCGCGCCGCTCACCGGTTTCCGCGCCGTCTTCTGCCACATCAGCAGCCTAGGGCCTGACTCCCTCGCCCCGCCCGCCCGGGACGCGGCCCGGACTACCGGCGGTAACTTTCTCTCCCCGCCCCCTACCCATCAGTACGGTGCTGCTCTACGCTCCCGATTGCGCCAGTGTTCACTGGCAGGGTTCTGAGCGATGCGTGGAGGCTTTGGGATGGCCGAGCACGAGCATGTACGGGTCGCGGTGGTCGGTTCGGGATTCGGCGGACTGGGCGCCGCCGTACGGCTGCGGCGCGAAGGGATCACCGACTTCGTCGTCCTGGAGCGGGCGGGCAGCGTCGGCGGCACCTGGCGCGACAACAGCTATCCCGGCTGCGCCTGCGACGTGCCGTCGCACCTGTACTCCTTCTCCTTCGCGCCCAATCCGGACTGGCCCCGCTCCTTCTCCGGGCAGGAGCACATCCGCGCCTACCTGGAGCACGTCACCGACACCTTCGGGCTGCGCCCCCACCTCCGCTTCCACTCGGAGGTGAAGCGGATGGTGTGGGACACCGAGCGGCTGCGCTGGGACATCGAGACCAGCAGCGGCAGCCTCAGCGCCGACGTCGTCGTCTCCGCCACCGGACCGCTGTCCGAGCCCAGGATCCCGGACATCCCCGGCCTCGACACCTTCCCCGGCAAGGTGTTCCACTCCGCCCGCTGGGACCACGACTACGACCTGCGCGGCAAGCGGGTCGCGATGATCGGCACCGGGGCCTCAGCGATCCAGATCGTGCCGGCCGTCCAGCCGCTCGTCTCCCGCCTCACCCTCTTCCAGCGCACCCCCGCCTGGGTCCTGCCCCGCGTCGACCGGCCGATCAGCGCCGCCGAGCGCGCCCTGCACCGGACGCTGCCCCTCACCACCCAGCTGCGCCGCGGACTGCTGTGGGGCGTGCGGGAGTTGCAGGTGCAGGCGTTCACCAAGCACCCGCGCCAGCTGGGCTTCGTCGAGCAGCTGGCCAAGCGCAACATGGGCCGGGCCATCAAGGACCCGGACCTGCGCGCCAAGCTCACCCCCGACTACCGCATCGGCTGCAAGCGGATCCTGCTGTCGAGCACCTACTATCCGGCGCTGGCCCGGCCGAACGTCGACGTCGTCGCCGCCGGTCTGCGGGAGGTGCGCGGCTCCACCCTCGTCGCCGCCGACGGCACCGAGACCGAGGCCGACGCGATCGTGTTCGGCACCGGCTTCCACGTGACCGACATGCCCATCGCCGAACGCGTCGTCGGCGCGGAGGGCAGGACCCTCGCCGAGACCTGGGCGGGCGGGATGCAGGCGCTGCGCGGCGCCGCGGCCGCCGGGTTCCCCAACTGGATGACGATCATCGGGCCGAACACCGGGCTCGGGAACTCCTCCATGATCCTGATGATCGAGTCCCAGCTGAACTACCTGGCCGACTACCTCCGCCAGCTCGACGTCCTGGGCGGCCGGGTCGCCCTCGACGCCCGCCCCAGCGCGGTGCGCGCCTGGAACCACCGGGTGCAGGAGCGGATGAAGCGCACGGTGTGGAACACCGGCGGCTGCACCAGCTGGTACCTGGACGCGAGCGGGCGCAACACCACCATCTGGCCCGGTACCACGAGCGAGTTCCGGCGCGCCACCCGGCGGGTGGACCTCGCCGAGTACGCGGTGCTGCGCGCCTCCTCGGCGGGCTCCCCCGCCACCCCGGCCGGTGCCTCCGACGAGACCGCGGAGGTGACCGCGTGAGCGGGCCGGCGCACGTCACCTCCGGGCCGTACGCCCCGCCCGTCCCGGTCCGGGAGCTGACCGCCGTCTCCGCCGACGGCGCCCGGCTGCACGTCGAGATCCACGGGCCCGACGGGGCGCCCGCGGTCGTCCTGGCCCACGGCTGGACCTGCTCGACCGCCTTCTGGGCGGCGCAGATCCGCGAACTGGCCGCCGACCACCGGGTCATCGCCTACGACCAGCGCGGCCACGGCCGCAGCCCGGCCTCCGCCGCGTGCAGCGCCGACGCCCTCGCCGACGACCTGGAAGCCGTGCTGACGACGGCCCTCGCACCGGGCGAACGCGCCGTGCTGGCCGGGCACTCTATGGGCGCGATGACGATCCTGGCCGCCGCCGCCCGGCCCGCCCTCGCCGCGCACGCGGTGGCCGTCCTGCTGTGCAGCACCGGCAGTTCGCGCCTGGTCGCCGAGTCGACCGTGGTGCCGATCCGTCCCGGCCGGATGCGGACCGGACTGACCCGGCGCATCCTCGGCTCCCGGCTGCCCCTCGGCCCGGTCACGCCGGTGGCCCGCCGGATCCTCAAGTACGGCACGATGGGCCCCGGTTCGGCGCGGGAGGCGGTCGACGCCTGCGCCCGCATCGTGCACGCCTGCCCGCGTAACGTGCGCCACGCCTGGTCCCGCGTCCTCGACGCGCTCGACCTCGACGACCGGGTGCGGGAGCTGACGGTGCCGGCGGAGGTCGTCGTGGGCACCGCGGACCGGCTCACCCCGCCCGTGCACGGCAGGTCGCTGGCCGCCGCGCTGCCGCACTGCCTCGGGCTCACCGAACTGCCCGGCGTCGGCCACATGACGCCCGTCGAGGCGCCCGGCCCGGTCACCGCGAAGATCCGCGGCCTGGTGACCGCCCACCTGACCGCGCCGGGGCCGGCCGCACCGGCCGCCCCCGCCGCACCGCCCGTTCCCGCCGCACCACTGGAGGAGACCGCATGAGCAGGGCCAGTCTCGAGGGACGGGTCGCCGTCGTCACCGGAGCGGCGCGCGGTGTGGGCGAGTTGCTGGCCCGCAAGCTGTCCGCGCGCGGCGTGAAGGTCGCGCTGGTCGGCCTGGAGCCGGACGCGCTGAAGGACGTCTCGTCCCGCCTGCACAGCGAGAGCGACCACTGGTACGCCGACGTCACCGACCACGAGGCGATGGCCCGGGTCGCCGCCGAGGTCAAGGAGCGGTTCGGCCGGGTCGACATCGTGGTCGCCAACGCCGGTGTGGCGACGGGCGGTCCGTTCGCCGACTCCGACCCGGAGTCCTGGCGGCGGGTGATCGAGGTCAACCTGATCGGATCCGCGGTCACCGCCCGCGCCTTCCTGCCGCTGCTCACCGAGTCCCGCGGCTACCTGCTCCAGATCGCCTCCCTCGCCGCGATCACCCCGGCGCCCATGATGACGGCCTACTGCGCCTCCAAGTCCGGGGTGGAGGCCTACGCGCACAGCCTGCGCGCCGAGGTCGGGCACCGCGGTGTGAAGGTGGGCGTGGCGTACCTGTCGTGGACGGACACCGACATGGTGCGCGGTGCCGACCAGGAGGACGTCATGCGGGAGTTGAGGCAGCGGCTGCCGTGGCCGTCGAACAAGACGTACCCGCTCGGTCCCGCCGTGGACCGCATCGTGGCCGGGATCGAGCGGCGCTCCGCCCACGTCTACGGGCAGTGGTGGCTGCGCGGGATGCAGGGCGTGCGCGGCTACCTGCCGGCCGTCATCGGCACCGTCGGCCAGCGGGAGATGCGGCGCTTCGCGGACCGGCTCACCGGGATGCGGACGGGCCTGGTCGGAGCCGGCGGCAGCGCCGACGAACAGCACCGCGTCACGCAGCGTAAGTGATCGACATGCGTAGGGTCACCGCCCGTGTGAATCTGGTCGGGCCAGATCCCCTCACCCCCCACGGGAGTGAACCCACATGGGTATGAAGGACCAGTTCCAGGAGAAGTCCGAGCAGTTCCAGCAGCAGGCCAAGCAGAAGGCCCAGCAGGGCAAGGAGCAGCTGCAGAACCGCGGTCGCCGTCGTGACGACGACATGGACAACCCGCGCCGCCGGCCGGAGCACGAGGAGCGCATCGACCGCGACCGCGAGGTCTGACGTCCTGCGCGAGGCGGAGTGACGCGGGAAGGGGCGCCCCCGAGGGAGGCGCCCCTTCTCCGTGCGCCCCGACTCCTCACGGAAAAGGCGGAGTTCGGGCCGCCGCTACGTCCTCGGCGGCAGCTTCGGGCGGGAGCGGTCCGGGAGGTCCCGGTAGGAGGGCGGGGTGGCGGGGGGCTCGGACTCCAGGAGGTCCAGGGCCAGCCGGACGGCGTCGTCCAGCTGCGCGTACCGGCCCTCCGCCCAGTCCAGCGGGGTGCGCAGCGCCTCCAGGTCGGGCGCGACGCCGTAGTTCTCCACGGACCAGCCGTAGGCGTCGAACCAGGCCGCGTTCATCGGCACCGTGATGACCGTGCCGTCGCCGAGCCGGTGCCGTCCGGTCATGCCGACCACACCGCCCCAGGTGCGCTGGCCGACCACGGGGCCGAGCCGCAGCAGCTTGAACGCGGCGGTGATCATGTCGCCGTCGGAGCTGGTCGCCTCGTCGGCCAGCGCCACCACCGGCCCGCGCGGGGCGTTGGAGGCGTACGACACCGGCTGGGCGTCGCGGGTGAGGTCCCAGCCGAGGATGGTGCGGGTCAGTTTCTCGACGACGAGTTCGCTGATGTGGCCGCCGGCGTTGCCGCGCACGTCCACGATGAGGGCCGGCCGGGACACCTCCATGCGCAGGTCGCGGTTGAACTGCGCCCAGCCGGAGCCGCCCATGTCGGGGATGTGCAGATAGCCGCACCTGCCGTCGCTCAACTCCCGGACCACCTGGCGGCGTTTGGTGACCCAGTCCTGGTAGCGCAGGGGACGTTCGTCGATCAGCGGGACGACGGCGACCCGGCGCGGGGCGCCCTCGCCCCCGGCGGGCGCGAAGGTCAGCTCCACGGTCGTGCCGCCCGCGCCCGCCAGCAGCGGGTACGGTCCGGTCACCGGGTCCACGGCGCGGCCGTCGACGTGGGTGAGGACCGCGCCCTCGCGGATGCCGGTCCCGGCCAGCGGGGAACGGGCCCGGGAGTCGGAGGCGTCGCCGGGCAGGATCCGCCGGACCGTCCAGCCCTCCTCCCGGGGCACGAGGTTGGCGCCCAGCAGGCCCTGGCGGCGCTGGTAGTGCGGCGGGCCCTCGTTGCGCCGGGCGGCGCTGACGTAGGCGTGGGAGGTGCCGAGTTCGCCGAGCACCTCGCGCAGCAGGTCGGCGAACTCGTCGGGGGAGGCGACCCGTTCGACCAGCGGGCGGTACTGCTCCAGGACGGCGTCCCAGTCGATGCCGCACATGCCCGGGTCCCAGAAGTAGGCGCGGATCAGCCGCCCCGCCTCCTCGTAGGACTGCCGCCACTCCGCGGCCGGGTCGACCTCGTGCAGGATGCGGCGGGCGTCGATCCACACGGTGGAGTCGCTGTCGCCGGGCTCGGTGGCGGGCACCGCGCGCAGTTCGCCCTCGTCGGCCACCACCAGCCGGGTGCCGTCGCCGCTCACCGCGAACACGTCGAGGTGGTCGACGAGTTCGGTCTTCCTGGCCTTGCCGATGCTGAAGTGCTCCAGGGTGGGCCGGCCGCTGGTGTCGTCCGGGTTGGCGAAGGTCTCGCCGAGCGCGCCGGAGATCGGCCAGCGCAGCCACACCAGGCCGCAGCCCGCGACGGGGTGCAGCGCCGAGTACTTGGAGGCGGCCACCGGGAAAGGGGTGACCCTGCTCTCCAGTCCCTCGGTCTCCACGGTGACCGCGCCGTTCTCGCCCTCCCCGGCGTCCTCGCGCTCCACCGGGTCCAGTCCGCCCGCGGCCGGGCGGCCCTCCGGGTTGAGCGCGAACGGTGAGGGGGTCGCCGAGGACAGCGGCACCAGGTAGGGGCGGCAGCCCAGCGGGAAGGACAGGTCGCCGGTGTGCACGTCGTACACCGGGTCGAAGCCGCGCCAGGACAGGAAGGCCAGGTAACGCCCGTCCCGGGTGAACACCGGACTCTCGTCCTCGAAGCGGCCGTTGGTGACGTCGACGACGAGCCGGTCCGCCAGCCGGGCCAGTTTGATCTGCCGCAGCGACCGGCCGATCCCCGGGTGCGACCAGGTCAGCCACGCCCCGTCGGGGGAGAAGGCCAGGTCGCGCACCGGGCCGTTGAGGGAACGGATCAGCTCGGTGACCTCGCCGCCGTCGTCCTCGCCGGTGCCGAGGAGCAGCAGCCGGCCGTCGTGGGCGGCGACGGCGAGCCGCTCGCCCTCGGGGTCCGCGACGAGTTCCAGGACCCGGCCCAGCCGTCCGGCGGCGAGCCGCCGGGCGGGGCGCTGGCCGCTGGCGCGGGGCAGGGAGGCGATCTCGACGGCGTCCTCGCCCTCGGCGTCGGTGACGTAGGCGACCTGCCCGGTCGCGCCGAGCATCTCCGGGAGCCGGACCCGCACGCCCGGGGTGTCGGTGAGGGTGCGGGCGGGGCCGTCGCGGTGGGTGAGCCAGTACAGGCTGCCGCGGACCACGACGGCGCTGGCCCGGCCCGTTTCGTCGACGGAGATGGCGTCCAGGTGCTGAGCGGCGGGCACCTGGTGGCGGCGGCGCCCGGCGCGCGGGCTGCTGAGGCGCACGTCGAGGCGGTGCGGGAGGGAGCCGGGGGAGAGGTCGTCCACCATCCACAGGTCGCCGGCGCACTGGTAGACGACCCGGGTGCCGTCACTGGAGGCGTGGCGGGCGTAGAAGGCGTCGTGGTCGGTGTGGCGGCGCAGGTCGGTGCCGTCGTGGGCGCAGGAGTAGAGGTTGCCCACGCCCTCGTGGTCGGAGAGGAAGGCGATCCGTCCGGCGACGAACATCGGGGAGTGCAGGTGTCCGTCGATGCCGTCGAGCAGCCGCCGGCCGTGCAGCCACAGCCGGCCCGTGGCGCCGCCCCGGTAGCGCTTCCAGGAGGCGGGCTCGTGCGGCGGGGTGCCGGTGAGCAGCAGGGACTTGCGTTCGCCGTCGATCTCGGCGGTCTGGATGTCGCTGACCGGGCCCCAGGGCAGCTTGCGGCCGGGGCTGCCGTCGCAGGGCAGCTTGTAGGCCCAGGTGAAGTAGGAGAAGGGTTCGCCGTGCGAGGCGACGGCGAGGATCTCGGCGTTGCCGTGTTCGTCGGGCGGCTCCCAGCCGCAGACCCGGGTGTCGTCGCTGCCCCAGTAGGTCAGCCGGGTGCCCGGGCCGCCGTCGACGGGGATCACGTGCACCTCGGGGTCGAGGCTGTGCCAGCTGGTGTACGCGATGTGGCGGCCGTCGGGGGAGAAGCGGGGGTGGCCCAGTTTGGTGCGGTCCACGGTGAGCCGCCAGGCCCGGCCGGGACGGTCCAGCGGGGCGATCCACAGGTCGTCCTCGGCCACGAAGCACAGCAGGTCGCCGTTGAGGTGCGGCAGGCGCAGGTAGGTCACCCTCCCCATGCTTTTCCGGGGGGTGTACCGGGGCAAGTCGGCTGAAGCGGGCACATGCGTGCGGGAGGCACGTGATGCAGGACACGTACGAAACGGTTTCGTTCCCTTAAGGGGCGGGGTATCGTCTTCACGTGTACGAAACCGTGTCGTTCGCACGGTGGACCGGAACGGAGAGGTGGACGGGATGACGGAGACGACGGCCCCACGTCGCAGCCGGATCACGCCCGAACGCGAGGCCGAGCTGTACGCGGCCGTGCTCGACCTGCTCCGCGAGGTCGGCTACGACGCCCTCACCATGGACGCCGTGGCCGCCCGCACCCGGTCCAGCAAGGCCACGCTCTACCGCCAGTGGGGCGGCAAGCCGGAGCTGGTGGTGAAGGCGATGCGGTCCCAGCAGCCGGGCGGCATCGCGGACATCGACACCGGCTCGCTGCGGGGTGACCTGCACGCGATCATCACGCGCGAGGACGACTGCGCCATGGAACAGAACGCCGCCCTGATGCGGGCGCTGTCCATGGCCGTCCAGGCGAACGCGGACCTGCGTCAGGCGTTCAAGGAACTGCTGGTGGAGCCCGAGGTGGAGGAGTTCCGCCGCATCGTCCGGCGGGCGATCGACCGCGGTGAGGTCAGATCCGACAACCCGGCCCTTTCGTACATGGTGCACATGCTCGTCGGCGCGTTCGCCACGCGGACGCTGATCGACGACCTGCCACCGACCCGGGAGTTCCTGGCCTCGTACATCGACGCCGTGGTCCTCCCCGCACTCGGCGTCTCCCCACGCTGATCCGGCGGCCGCCCCGGCCGCCACACCCCCTTCACTGACCGCACCCCCGGTCAGCCAGTACCTGACGCCTCCGCTCACGTCGTCGGGCCGTACGCCCCTGCCCTGAAAGAACCACGACTGACCGGGAGACCTCCCTCGTGGCCACATTCCTCTATCGACTCGGTCGACTCTCCTTCCGGCGACGGCACTTCGTCGCCCTGATCTGGGTCGCCCTGCTGGCCCTCGCCGGGGTCGGCGCGGCCGGCGCCCCGACGGCCGGGAACAGTTCGTTCTCCATCCCCGGCACCGAGGCCCAGAAGGCCTTCGACCTGCTCGAGGAGCGCTTCCCCGGCACCAGTGCCGACGGAGCGACCGCCCGCGTCGTCTTCAAGGCGCCCGACGGCGAGAAGATGACCGACGCCGCCCACAAGGCGACCGTCGACAGCACCGTCGAGGAACTGTCCGGCGGCGCCGAGGTCGCCCGGGTCACCGACCCCTACGAGGGCGGCGGAGTCAGCCAGGACGGCAGCGTCGCCTACGCCTCGGTGAGCTACAAGGTCTCCGGCATGGAGCTGGAGGAGTCCTCCCGCGAAGCCCTTCAGACCGCCGCCGAGGACGCCCGCAACGCCGGGCTGACCGTCGAGATCGGTGGTGACGCCCTCCAGGCCGTCCCGGAGACCGGCGCCGCGGAGATCATCGGCATCGGCGTCGCCGCGGTCGTCCTGGTCATCACCTTCGGCTCCCTGCTCGCGGCCGGACTGCCGCTGCTCACCGCGCTGATCGGCGTCGGCATCGGCGTCTCCGCCATCACCGCGCTGGCCGTCACCCTCGACCTCGGCTCCACCACGTCCATCCTGGCCACGATGATCGGCCTCGCGGTCGGCATCGACTACGCCCTGTTCATCGTCTCCCGCTACCGCGCCGAACTCGCCGAGGGCCGCGAACGCGAGGAGGCGGCCGGCCGGGCCGTCGGCACCGCGGGCTCCGCGGTCGTCTTCGCCGGTCTCACCGTCGTCATCGCCCTGGTCGGCCTGTCGGTGGTCAACATCCCGATGCTGACCAAGATGGGTGTCGCCGCCGCCGGCACGGTCGCCATCGCGGTCCTGATCGCCCTCACCATGATCCCCGCGCTGCTCGGCTACGCCGGCCGCCGGGTCCGCCCGGCCGGCGAGAAGAGCAGGCTGCTCGGCGGCGGCCGCACCTCCGGCAAGCCCGACCGCGAGAACATGGGCACCCGCTGGGCACGCTTCGTCGTCCGCCGGCCCGTGGCCGTGCTGCTGCTCGGCGTGGTCGGCCTGGGCGCCGCCGCCGTGCCCGCCGCCTCCCTGGAACTGGGCCTGCCCGACGACGGCTCCCAGCCCACGTCCACCACCCAGCGCCGCGCCTACGACCTGCTCTCCGAGGGCTTCGGCCCCGGCTTCAACGGCCCGCTCGTGGTCGTCGTCGACGCCGAGGGCAGCGACGACGCGCAGGGCGCCTTCGAGCGCACCGGCAAGAAGATCGAGGGGCTCGACAACGTCGTGGCCGTGACCCCGGCAGCCCCCAACAAGTCCGGCGACACCGCCACCATCACCGTCATCCCCGAGTCCAAGCCGTCCTCCGTGACCACCGAGGACCTGGTGCACGACATCCGCGACGCCGGGACCGGACTGAAGGCCGACACCGACGCCGAGGTCCTCGTCACCGGCGCCACGGCGATGAACATCGACGTGTCCGAGAAGCTCAACGACGCGCTCGTGCCCTACCTGATCCTGGTCGTCGGCCTCGCCTTCCTCCTGCTGATCGTGGTCTTCCGCTCGATCCTGGTCCCGCTGAAGGCGGCCCTCGGCTTCCTGCTGTCGGTGATGGCCGCCCTCGGCGCCGTCGTCGCGGTCTTCCAGTGGGGCTGGCTGTCCGGCCTGATGGGCGTCGAGGAGACCGGCCCGGTCATGTCGATGATGCCGATCTTCATGGTCGGCGTGGTCTTCGGCCTGGCGATGGACTACGAGGTCTTCCTCGTGACCCGCATGCGGGAGGCGTACGTCCACGGCGAGCAGCCCACCCAGGCCGTCGTCACCGGCTTCCGGCACGGTGCCCGGGTGGTCACCGCCGCCGCCGTCATCATGATCGCCGTCTTCTCCGGCTTCATCGGCTCCACCGAGTCCATGGTCAAGATGATCGGCTTCGGACTCGCGGTCGCCGTCTTCTTCGACGCGTTCGTCGTCCGCATGGCGATCGTCCCGGCCGTCCTGGCCCTGCTCGGCAGGCGCGCCTGGTGGCTGCCGAAGTGGCTGGACCGGATCCTGCCCAACGTCGACGTCGAGGGCGAGAAGCTGCAGACCGGCGGCGAGAAGGAGAAGGGCGACGAGGACCGGGAGCTGGTCAGGGTCTGACCACCCCGGACAGCGGCCGGGCACCGGCCGCCGCACACCAGCCGGTGAGGGTTCCCGTGGGGACGGGGGCGCCCTCACCGGCTTCCCCTTCCGGCCGGCGGGCCGGGCGGTGCGACACCCCGGTCGCCCGCCCGGCCCGCCGGCCGCTAACGTGCCCCGCATGACCACCGCCGCCCACGACCCCGCGCCCGACGGCTCCGCCGCCCACCCCCGCTTCGCCCAGGCCCTGCGCGACCTCGGCCTGGCGCACCTGATCGCCGAGGTCCGCCGCTTCCCCGACGCCACCCGCACCGCCGCCGAGGCCGCCGCGGCCGTCGGCTGCGAACTCAGCCAGATCTGCAAGTCCCTGATCTTCGCCGCCGACGGGGTGCCCGTGCTGGTCCTGATGGACGGCGCCTCCCGCGTCGACCTGGAAGCGGTCCGGCGGGAACTCGGCGCGGACAAGGTGACCCGCGCCAAGGCCGACATCGTCCGCGAGGCCACCGGCTACGCCATCGGCGGCGTACCGCCGTTCGGCCACCGCACGGCCACCACCCGGGTCCTCGCCGACCGCTCCCTCCTGGAGCACGACCTCGTGTGGGCGGCGGCCGGCACCCCCTACACCGTCTTCCCGATGGAGCCCAAGACGCTCGTCGCCCACGCCGGCGGCACCCTCGTGGACGTGCGCGAACGGGCCGCGTGACCCCGGCGGTCACCGCGGCCGTCCTGATCGCCGCGGTCACCCACGCCGGGTGGAACGCCATCGCCCACCGCATCACCGACAAGCTGGTCGGCTTCGCCCTGATCTCGGGCGGCGGACTGCTCATCGGGCTCGCGCTGCTGCCGTTCGTGCCCGTCCCGGCGGCCGGGGCGTGGCCGTACCTCCTCGGCTCCGCCGCCCTCCACATCGCCTACTACGCGCTGCTGATGCGGTCCTTCGAACTCGGCGACTTCGGGCAGGCGTACCCGATCGCGCGCGGCAGCGCGCCGCTGGTCGTCACCGTCCTCGCGGCCCTGTTCGCGCACGAGGTGCCCGACGGCTGGGCCGCCGCCGGCATCGCCCTGTCCTGCGCCGGCCTGACCGGCGTCGCCCTGTGGGGCCTGCGCGGCCGCACCCCGGACTGGGCGGCGATCGGGGCCGCCCTCGCCACCGGACTGTCCATCGCCGTCTACACGGTCGTCGACGGCCTCGGCGTCCGCGCCTCCGGCTCCTCCCTCGGCTACGTCGCCTGGCTGATGACCGTCCAGGGCACGGTCATCCCCGCCTACGCCCTGTGGCGGTGGCGCGGCTCGGCCGCCGCCCGGCTGCGCCCGCACGCCGCCCTCGGCCTCGTCGGCGCCGCGATGTCGGTCACGGCCTACGGCCTGGTCCTGTGGGCGCAGACCCGCGCCGCCCTCGCCCCGATCGCGGCGCTGCGCGAGTCGTCCATCCTCGTCGGTGCCGCCATCGGCGCCGTGTTCTTCAAGGAGCGCTTCGGGGCCCCGCGCATCGCCGCCGCGGCCCTGATGGTGGCCGGCATCGGGCTGATGCTGCGCGCCGGGTAGGCCGGGCAGCCGGGCGGGGGAGGCTGGTGCGGGGCCGGCTGGGCCGCGGAGAAAGCGGGGGCGGGGCGGGTGCGGGGCGCCGGGGCCGGAGGCACCCTGGAACTAGGGATTCCGGAGGTGATCGTCATGGCGCACACCATTGTGGGCTGGCACGTAGAGCTCGAGTTCAGCGAGGACGACCAGCACACCCGCGCGGCCGCGATGGTGCGGCTGCCCGACGGCTCGGAGATACGGGCGCACGGACACGCGGTCCGGCACCACACGGACGCGAATCAGCCACGGGTCGGGGAGGAGATCGCCGGGGCGCGGGCGTTGAACGAGCTCGCGATGCAGCTGCTGACCAAGGCGCACGGGGAGATCGACGAGGCGTCGGGGCGCATCTCGCACCCGATCCACGTCTGACCCACGACGCGCCGACGCGCCCGGCCGCCGTACGCCGCCGCAGGGCGGACGGCGGCCGGGCGGTGCTCAGGCGTCGGTGCTCAGGCGTCGAGGCAGGCCCGCAGCGCCCGGATCAGGGCCTGCGCCCTCGGGTCCGCGGTGACCGTCCGGCGGAAGCCGTTGGTGACGTAGCCGAAGGCGATGCCGGAGCCGGGGTCGGCGAAGCCGAGGGAGCCGCCGCGGCCGGGGTGGCCGAAGGAGCCCGGGCCGAGGAGCGGCGAGGCGCTGCCGTGCAGCATGTGGCCGAGACCGAAGCGGGTGCCGACGACCAGCACCCGGTCGGGCCCCGCCGACTCCTCCGCGCGGGCCCGCTCGACGGTGGCCGGGCCGAGCAGGCGGACGCCGTCGACCGGGCCGATGAGCGCGGCGTGGAAGCGGGCCAGGGCGTCCGCCGTGGCGATGCCGTTGGCGGCGGGCAGGACGGCCGCGTGGAAGGCCGGGTCGTTCTGGTCCGGGGTGGGGGTGATCGCGGCGAACGCCCGGCGGGTGAGGGACGAGGGGTCGGCGTAGGCGGCGGTGACCGACGGCTTGGGCCGGGCACGGAGCGCCCCGGACGGTTCGGCGCCCTCGACCGGGCCGACCCTGCCCACCCGGTGGGCCTGGGCCGCGGGCAGGCCCACCCACAGGTCCAGTCCGAGCGGGTCCGCGATCTCGGAGGCGATCCACTCGCCGGTGCCCCGGCCGGTCACCCGCCGGACGAGGGCGTCGACCAGCCAGCCGTAGGTCAGCGCGTGGTAGCCGTGGTCGGTGCCCGGCTCCCACACCGGCGTCTGCGCGGCCAGCGCCTCGGCGGCCCGCAGCGGGGCGTACGCCTCGCGCGGGGTGAGCGGTGCGTCGAGGACGGGCAGCCCGGCCCGGTGGCTGAGCACGTGGCGGACGAGGACGCCCTCCTTGCCGTGCGCCTTGAACTCCGGCCAGTAGTGCCCGACCGGCGCGTCCAGGTCCAGTGCGCCCCGCTCGTGCAGCATCAGCAGGACGGCCGCGGCGACGCCCTTGGTCGCGGAGCGCACCACCTGGGCGGTGCCGCGCCGCCACGGGTCGGTGCCGTCGACGTCCTTCGTGCCGGCCCACAGGTCGACGACGCGGCGCCCGTCGCGGTACACGGCGAGTGCGGCGCCCCGTTCGCCCAGCGCGGTGAAGTTGCGGGCGAACGCCTCACCGACGCGTTCGAAGCCCTCGGCCACTGTGCCGTGCACGTCGATGTCCACGCCCGTCGTCCTCTCGCTCACCTGTGACACAGGGTGCAACGGCCCTTCCCCGCCTGCGATTCCTGGGTGCGGGCGGCCCCGGGTGATCGTTACGCAGCCGTTGCCGCGCGTTCCGTCCCGTTCTCGCCCACGCCGGGTCAGGCGCCGGGGGCCGCCGGCACGGACCGCGGGTCGAAGCCGTAGGGCAGCTCCAGGCGGTGGGCGCGCATCAGCGCGTCGTCGGACAGCAGCTCGGCCGTGGCGCCGTCGGCGGCGATCACCCCGTCGCTGAGGATCAGCGAGCGCGGGCACAGCTGGAGGGCGTAGGGCAGGTCGTGGGTCACCATCAGCACGGTGACGTCCAACGCGCTCAGGATGTCGGCGAGTTCGCGCCGCGAGGCCGGGTCCAGGTTGGACGACGGCTCGTCCAGGACGAGGATCTCCGGCTCCATCGCCAGCACGGTCGCCACCGCCACCCGGCGCCGCTGCCCGAAGGACAGGTGGTGCGGCGGACGGTCCTTGAACTCCGCCATGCCGACCCGGGCCAGCGCCCGGTCCACCCGCGCCTCGAGCTCCGGCCCCTTCAGCCCGGCCGCGGCCGGGCCGAACGCCACGTCCTCGCGCACCGTCGGCATGAACAGCTGGTCGTCCGGGTCCTGGAACACGATGCCGACCCGGCGCCGGATCTCCGCCATGTGCTCCTTGCCGACGGGGAGTCCGGCCACCCGGACGGTTCCGGTGCCGCCGGTCAGGATGCCGTTGAGGTGCAGCACCAGGGTGGTCTTGCCGGCGCCGTTCGGGCCGAGCAGCGCCACGCGTTCGCCCCGCCCGACGGCGAAGTCGACGCCGTACAGGGCCTGGTGGCCGTCGGGGTAGGCATAGGCGAGGCCGCGGACCTCCAGGGACGTCGTCATGGGGTCCAGCACACCACCCACCCCAGCACGCACAGCACCAGGGCGGCGGCCGGGAGCGCGCCGGCACGGGACCACTGGGCCCGGGACGCGGTCACCTCGTCGACGACCGGCATGGCACCGGTGTACCCGCGGCTGAGCATGGCCAGGTGCACCCGCTCGCCGCGTTCGTAGGAGCGGATGAACAGCGCGCCCGCCGACTTGGCGAGCACCCCCCAGTGCCGCGGACCCCTGGCCTCGAAGCCGCGTGACGCGCGGGCGATGCGCATGCGGCGCACCTCGTCGGTGACGACGTCGCCGTAGCGGACCATGAAGGCCGCGATCTGCACCAGCAGCGACGGCAGCCCGAGGCGTTCCAGGCCGCGCAGCAGGTCCCGCAGGTCGGTGGTCGCGGCCAGCAGCACCGAGGCGGCGACCCCCAGGGTGCCCTTGGCCAGCACGTTCCAGGCGCCCCACAGCCCGTCCACGCTCAGCGAGAGCCCGAGGACGTCGGTGCGGGCGCCCTCCGCCACGAACGGCAGCAGCACCGCGAAGGCGACGAACGGCACCTCGATCAGCATCCGGCGGAGCAGGAACCCCGCCGGGACGCGGGCGAGGCCGGCCACGACGCCCAGCAGCACCGCGTACCCGGCGAACGCCCACACCGCCTCGCGCGGCGTCGACACCACGACCAGGACGAAGGCGAACACCGCGGCCAGTTTGGTGTGCGGGGGCAGGGCGTGCACGGGGGAGTCCGCCGGGCGGTAGAGCCGGTGGGCATGGCCGGCGCCCACGGTCAGCCCTTCGCGCGGGCGGTGGCGTCCGCGTCGCCGGGAGCGCCGCCCGCGCCCGCGGCCGTGTCCGTGCCCGTGGCCGCGCTCGTGTCCGTGTTCGTCGGTGAGGCGTCGGTGCCGCGCCGCCTGCGCAGCACCCAGAACACGCCGGTGCCCGCGACCACGGTGACACCGACGCCGATCACGCCCGCGAGGCCGCCGGAGAGCCGCTCGTCGGAGACGTCCCGGACGCCGTAGTCGGCGAGCGGGGAGCCGGCCGTCGCGTGCTCCTCGGCCTTCTCGTCGATGCCGTGGTCGGTGGCGACCTTCTCCAGGCCGTCCGGGTCGGCGGACGCGTAGAAGCTGACGAACCCGGCGAGGAGCAGCGAGGTGACCAGGCCGGCCGCCCAGATCCGGCGCGGCGAGCCGGCCGGCGCGGAGGCCGCCGGCTCCGGCTCGGGCGCGTCGACGAGTTCGCCGTCCACCCGCAGCTTGAGCCGCTGCCGCAGCCCGCGCGCCCCGTGCACCAGGTCCGGGCGCACCGCGACGACGGCCCCCACGGTCAGCGCGGTGATCGCGGCCTCGCCGAGCCCGATCAGCACGTGCACGCCCACCATGGCGGTGGCGACCTTGCCGATCGCGACATCGGTGGTGCCGCCCAGCGCGAAGAGCAGGGTGAAGACGAGGGCGGAGGCGGGCACGGAGACCAGGGCGGCGACGAAGGACGCGACGGTCACCGAGCGGCGGGAGCGGGGCAGCACCGTCACCAGGCCGCGGAAGAGCGCGTAGGCGACGACGGTCGTGGTGAGCGCCATGGTGGTGAGGTTGACGCCGAGCGCGGTCAGCCCGCCGTCGGCGAAGAGGACCGCCTGGAGCAGCAGCACCACCGACACGCACAGCATCCCGGTGTACGGCCCGACCAGGATCGCGGCGAGCGCCCCGCCGAGCAGATGGCCGCTGGTGCCCGCCGCGACGGGGAAGTTGAGCATCTGCACCGCGAAGACGAACGCGGCGACCAGCCCGGCCAGGGGAGCGGTGCGGTCGCCTCCGCCGGAGGGGTCCCCCGCGAGTTCGCGGCGCGCGCCCCGCAGGCTCACGGCGACGGCGCCGGCGGCGAGGAGACCGGCCGCGGCGGACAGGGGCGCGTCGATGAATCCGTCGGGTGCGTGCACACATCGATGATGTGGGCAGTTGCGAACGCTTCGCAAGAGCGAGCGGCTCGTTTCTTACCCGGTTCAGATCCGTGCCGTGATATACGGCGACCGGACGGGCGCATTCCGCTTTTTGGTGGGACATTGGACGGGGGTGGGTATACGGCCTGCAAGGCTTTCCCTGGGACAGCACGCGAAGGGGCCCACGATGTCCGTAGTCGAGCAGTACGCGCGAGCCCACGTCGTCACGGACGCCGACCCTCTGCTGGGCGACCGCGGAGCCGTCCCCGTGGTGCTGCGCTACGACCCCGGGGCCGACCCCCGGTCCGTCCGCGTGGCGCTCCCCGGATCCGGAACCCCCGAGTGGACCGTGCCCCGCGAGCTGCTGGAACAGGGGCTGCACATGCCCGCCGGCCACGGCGAGGTGCAGGTGTGGCCCTGCGGCCGGGTGCAGACGGTGGTGGAGTTCCACACCGCGCGCGGGGTGTCGGTGGTGCAGTTCGAGAACAAGGTGCTGACCCGGTTCCTGAGCCGGACGTACGCCGCCGCGGCGGAGCCCGTCCCGCACTGAGCCCGCGGCGCACCGGGCCCGTCATCGCGGCGAGTCGGCGGCCCGGACGGTCCCGGCGGCCCGGACGGTCCCGGTGGCGCGGACGGTCCCGGTGGCGCGGACGGTCCCGGCGGCCCGGACGGTCCCGACGGCGCGGACGGCCCGGATCTCCGGGCGGTTTTCCCGCCCGGAGCCCGGAGCCCGCACCGGCCTCGACCGGCGTACCCGGGCGGACGCCGGTGACGGGCCGCCACGAGAACCGCGCCGGCCGGGTCAGCCGCCCAGCTTCAGCAGCGACGCCACGATCGGCCCGGCGGACGAACCGCCGTGCCCGCCCTGCTGGACGACCGCCGCACCCGCCACGTCCCCGCGGTACGCCGTGAACCAGCCGTTGGGCTTCTTCTGCCCGTCCACCTCGGCCGACCCGGTCTTGGCGCCCTTGTCGCCGCCGACCCCGGCCATCGCCTCCGCCGCCGTGCCGGCGGTCGCCGTGTACGCCATCAGGTCCCGCAGCTGCGACGCCGTCTGCGGCGACATCGTGCGCCCGGCCTTCGCCAGCGCGCGCCCGTCCACCTCCGGCGGGACCAGGTACGGCTGACGGAACACGCCCGCCTTGACCGTCGCCGACACCGACGCCATGTTCAGCGGGTTCATGCGCACCCCGCCCTGGCCGATCAGGGACGCCGCCATCGACGCGTCCTTCTGCACCGGCACCGAGCCGTCGAAGGTCGACACCCCGACCTGCCAGTCGTTCTTCGACAGCCCGAAGACCTGCTGTGCCTGCTTGGTCAGGTCGTCGTTCTTCAGCTCGGGCGCCTGACTGATGAAGGCGGTGTTGCAGGACCGGGCGAAGCTGGCCCGGAAGGTGCCGTCCTTGATCTGGAACTTGTCGAGGTTCTGGAACTTCCAGCCGCCGTAGCTGAAGAACTTGGGGCACGGGTGCTTCTCGTCGACGCCCGCCAGGTCCTTCTCCAGCAGCATCGACGCCGTGACGACCTTCATCGTCGAACCGGGCGCCAGCGACCCCTGGAACGCGGTGTTGAAGCCCCGCGAGGAGTTCGCCGCCGCGAGGATCTCCCCGGTCGACGGCCGCAGCAGCACCACCGACGCCCGCGGCTTCTTCGCGACCTGCTCCTCGGCGGCCGCCTGCAGCGACGGGTCCAGCGTCGTCGGCACCGTGCCCGGCGTGCCCTCGCGCAGCTCCAGCAGCGTCTTGTCGGACAGCTCCGCCTTCTCGGCCGCCTTGCCGCGCACCACCTGGAGCTCGATGCCCGCCGTGCCGCCGGCCGTCTTGCCGTACTTCTCGCGCAGCCCGTCCAGCACCGGGCCCAGACTCGGGTACTTCCCGGTCGTCAGCTCACCGCCGTCCCGGTCCAGTGCCTTGACCGGCGGGGTGCCCGACTCCCCGGTGACCAGCCGGTCGCCGTCCTTCAGGTCGGGGTGCACCACCGACGCCCGCCACGCGACGCGCGGTTCGCCGTCCCCGGCACGGCGTACGACGGTCAGCTCGCTGTCGTACGCCAGCGGCTTGCCGGTCTCCTCGTACTCCACCG
Source organism: Streptomyces sp. SID14436 (assembly GCF_010548465.1). GTDB lineage: Bacteria > Actinomycetota > Actinomycetes > Streptomycetales > Streptomycetaceae > Streptomyces. The sequence goes on from NZ_JAAGMD010000891.1 coordinate 21,074, forward strand.
TGCCCTTGACGGAGAAGGGCACCTTGGCCGCGGCCGGCGCCGCCGGGGTGAGGGTGACGTCCTTGACGCGGGCGTCCTTCGTGTAGCCGGTGAGCAGCGCGGTCGCGGCCTTCGGGTCGTCGGTGAGCGCGGCGGCCTCGCCCACCCTGCCCTGCTGCCAGGCGGTGAGGAAACGCTCGGCCGTGCCGGTGACCTCGGCGGCGGACAGCGGGCCGGTCTTGGCCTCCACCTGCTGCGCGGACGCCGCGCGCGTGTCGTCCTCGGCGGCGGCACCGCCCCCGAACAGCGCGTAGGCGCCGACCCCGGCGCCCCCGGCCACCACGGCGATCAACCCGCCGAGGACGACGGGTCTCGTCTTCCGCCGCTCGGCGACGCGCTTCCTGTTGCCCACTGCTGCTCGTTCCTCCGCTGCTCGCCGGGCCCCCGCGGCCCCGAGGTGTGCCCCGCGACCGGCCCGTGACACCGCGATGTCCGGCACCGGGCTGCGCGGGACATCCGCCGGTGGCCGTCGTGACGGGCCTGTGCACACACGACGGCCCCACCCTAGAGTCCCCGTCCGGGCGGGGCCCGCTCAGCCTGCCGCTCGTAGCACGGCTGCGACAATCGGACCGGCCGCGTCGCCGCCGTGGCCGCCCTGCTGGACCATGGCCGCCGCGGCCGCATCGCCGCGGAAACCGGTGAACCAGCTGTCCGAGGTGGCGTTGCCGTCGACCTCCGCGGAGCCCGTCTTCGCCCCGATGTCACCGCCGAGCCCGGCCATCGCCTCCTGCCCGGTGCCCTGCGTGGCGGTGAGCCGCATCATCTGCTTGAGCTGGGCGGCGGTCCCGGCGGGCAGGCCCTTGGCCTGCGCCAGCTGACGTCCGTCGAGCCGGGGGGAGACGAGGTACGGCTGCCGGAAGGTGCCGGTGATGGCGGTGGCGGTCACCGAGGCCATGTTCAGCGGGTTCATCTGCACCTGGCCCTGGCCGATGGCGTTCGCCGCGCGGTCCGGGCCGCTCACCGCCGGGACCCGGCCGTCGAAGGAGGCGATGCCGGTCTTCCAGTCGTCCCGGCCCAGCCCGAACCTCTCCTGCGCCTCCCGGGTCAGGGAGTCGTCGCCGAGCGGCGGCTCGTCGATCAGCTTGATGAAGGCGGTGTTGCAGGAACGCAGGAAGCTGTTGGCGAGACTGGCGTTCTCGTCGGGCCGCATGCCGGTGAGGTTCTTGAAGGTCTGGCTCTGCCACTGCGCGGTGGGCGGGCAGGGCGCCGGGCCGTTCATCGTGGTCACGCCGTTGTCGATGAGCATCGCCGCGGTGATGATCTTCATGGTGGAGCCGGGGGCGACCTGGCCCAGGAAGGCCGCGTTGAAGCCGTCCTCGCGGTGGTTGGCCACCGCCAGCACCTCACCGGTGCTCGGCTGCACCGCCACCACGGAGGCGTCGGCGTGCTGCTGCACCGCCTTCTCCGCCGCCGCCTGCACCGACGCGCTGAGCGTCGTGCGCAGCTTGCCCGTCCGGCCCTTCTCCAGGGTGACCAGCGGGGTGTCGGCGGGCGCCTCTCCCGAGGCGTCCCCGGCGTGCCGGATCACCAGCTCCACACCGGGGGTGCCGCCCGCCTTGTCGCCGTACTTCTCGCGCAGGGTGTCCAAGACCGGGCCCAGCGAAGGGTACTTCCGCTTCGTCAGCACCGTCCCGTCGCGGCCCACCGCCTCGATGGGCGGCTGCTCCGACTCCCCGGTGACGAGGGTGTCGCCCTCCTGCAGATCCGGATGGATCACGGACGGCTCCCAGTCGACCAGCGCCCGGCCGGTCGACTTCCCCCGCACCACCGTCAGTTCGCTCCGGTACTCCAGCGCCTTCGTGGTGCCCTCGAAGCCGACGGTCGCCCGCACCCGGAACGGCACGGTGTTCCCGCTCGGCGCACCCGGCGTGATCTTCACGCCGGATATCCGGGCGTCGTCCCCGTAGGCCGTCAGCAGCGCGTCGGCCGCCTGCGCGTTGTTCGTGTACGCCGCCGCCTGCGTCGCCTGCCCCTTCTCCCAGGCCGCGAAGAACTTCCCGGACGCCTCCTTCACCTCGCCCCCGTCCGGCGGGCCCGACTTCGTCACCGACGCCGGCCCGGACCCCCCGTCACCGCCGAGCGCCGACACGAAGGTGTACGCCCCGTAGCCCGCCCCGCCGACCATCACCGCGAACACCCCGCCGACGACAGCGGCCTTGACCCCCTTGCCCATCGGGCGATTCCCCTCCCCCACCGGGCCCCCCACGCCTTGTGGACGTGTCCATGAGGCACGATGCCCGAGCACTCTACGCACCGGGAGTGACGAGAAGGCAGGCGTTGTGCGATTGGTGTCCGAAGAGACACCGGCCCGTTCCCGGGGCCCGCGCTCACACCGGGGCGGGCCCCGACACCGGCGCCGTCAGACCCACGTATCCAGCCACATCCGCGCCCGCCAGTCGTCGATGGGGATGGCCTGGCCGGTGTAGAGGGGCCAGAAGTAGATGAAGTTCCAGGCGATCAACAGGGTCAGGACGCCCGCTGCCGTGGCGCCGGCGACGCGGCGGGTGTCGGTGGAGCGGGGCGGGCCGACGAGGGCGCCCAGGAGCATGGCGACGGCGAGGCAGAGGAAGGGGACGAAGACGACGGCGTAGAAGTAGAAGATGGTCCGTTCCTGGTAGAGGAACCAGGGGAGGTAGCCGGCCGCGATGCCGCAGGCGATGGCGCCCGCGCGCCAGTCGCGGCGGAAGAACCAGCGCCACAGGACGTAGAGGACGGCGAGGCAGCCCACCCACCACAGCACCGGAGTGCCGATCGCCAGGACCTCGCGGGCGCACTTCTCGGCCGCGTCGGCCGGGCAGCCGTCGGTGCCGGGGGCCGGGGACTCGTAGAAGTAGGAGACGGGGCGGCCGGTGACCAGCCAGCTCCACGGGTTGGACTCGTAGGTGTGCGGCGAGGACAGGCCGACGTGGAACTCGTAGACCTGGGCCTCGTAGTGCCACAGGCTGCGCCACCAGTCGGGGAACAGCCAGGACCAGTCGCTGTTCCGGCCGTCCTTGACCGCCCAGTCGCGGTAGTAGCCGCCGCTGCCGTCGGAGGGGGAGAGGATCCAGCCGGTCCAGGACACGATGTAGGTGACGACGGCGACGGGCACCGTGGACAGGAAGGCCCAGCCCAGGTCGCGCCGGACCACCGCCCGGTAGGGGTGGTGGGCGCCCGCGACCTTGCGCGCGCCGACGTCCCACAGCACCGCCATCACGCAGAACGCGGCCATCACGTACAGGCCGTTCCACTTGGTGCCGATCGCCAGGCCCAGCATCAGGCCCGCCGCCAGCCGCCACGGCCGGAAGCCGATGCGGGTGTCCTCCGCGACGCGGGCGTTCGGGCGGACCCGGCCGTCGGCGTCGGCGGGCAGCGCGGCGGCCAGCTTCTCGCGGGCCCGGTCCCGGTCGACGAGCAGGCAGCCGAAGGCGGCCAGCACGAAGAACATCAGCACCCCGTCGAGCAGCGCGGTCCGGCTCATGACGAAGTGCAGCCCGTCCACGGCCATCAGCGCGCCCGCGAGGCAGCCCAGGAACGTGGACCGGAACAGCCGGCGGCCGATCCGGCACAGCATCAGCACGGAGAGCGTGCCGAGCAGCGCGGTCATGAACCGCCAGCCGAACGGCTCGAAGCCGAAGATCAGTTCGCCGAGCCCGATGACGTACTTGCCGACCGGCGGGTGCACCACGTAGGCCGCGTCGGCCGGGATGGGCACGTCGCCGCCGGACGACAGGATCTGGCTGTTGGCGTTCTTCGCCCAGTTGACCTCGAAGCCGCGGTGGACCAGCGCCCACGCGTCCTTGGCGTAGTACGTCTCGTCGAATATCACGCCCTTGGGGCTGCCCAGGTTCCAGAACCGCAGGACGCCCGCCAGCAGGGTGACCAGCAGCGGACCGCCCCAGCCCGACCAGCGGACGAGGCGCTCGGCCCGCGACGGCGGCACCCCGAGCGCCGACCACAGCCGGCCCGACGGCTCGGTGTACGGCGGGACCAGCTGGTCGCGGACGTCGCCTCTGGGGCCCGACGCCGTGTAGCCGAAACGGCGCAGCCGCTGCTGCCACGACGGCCGCTGCTCGTGCGGCGCCTGCTCCTGCCGGGTGTCCGTGGAGGACGCGGTACTGGTCACCGCGCCATCGTAGGGAACCGTGCGGTGGGAGTCCCGCCCATGGGCGGTATGCCCCGGCTCCGGCCGCGCCGGGCCGGCCCTGGGAGGATGGGGAGGTGACCGGAACCCTCGTACTCGCAGGCACTCCCATCGGCGACGTCTCGGACGCCCCGCCCCGGCTCGCCGAGGAGCTCGCCGCCGCCGACGTCGTCGCCGCCGAGGACACCCGGCGGCTGCGCCGGCTCACCCAGGCGCTCGGCGTCACGCCCAAGGGGCGCGTCGTGTCGTACTTCGAGGGCAACGAGTCGGCCCGCACGCCCGAGCTGGTGGAGGAACTGACCGGCGGGGCGCGGGTGCTGCTGGTGACGGACGCGGGCATGCCGTCGGTGTCGGACCCCGGGTACCGGCTGGTCGCCGCGGCCGTCGAGCGGGACGTGCGGGTCACCGCGGTGCCGGGGCCGTCCGCCGTGCTGACCGCGCTCGCCCTGTCCGGGCTGCCCGTCGACCGGTTCTGCTTCGAGGGGTTCCTGCCCCGCAAGGCCGGCGAACGGCTGGGGCGGCTGCGGGAGGCCGCCGGGGAGCGGCGCACCCTCGTCTACTTCGAGGCCCCGCACCGCCTGGACGACACGCTCGCCGCGATGGCCGAGGTGTTCGGCGCGGACCGCCGGGCCGCCGTCTGCCGCGAGCTGACCAAGACGTACGAGGAGGTCCGGCGCGGTCCGCTGGCCGAGCTGGCCGAGTGGGCCGCGGCGGGCGTGCGCGGCGAGATCACCGTCGTCGTGGAAGGGGCGCCCGAGCCGGGGCCGGGGGACGTGGACGCCGACGAGCTGGTGCGCCGGGTGCGGGTGCGCGAGGAGGCAGGGGAGCGGCGCAAGGAGGCGATCGCCGCGGTGGCCGTCGAGGCGGGCGTGCCGAAGCGGGAGGTGTTCGACGCGGTGGTGGCGGCGAAGCGCGCCGGGACGTGAGTCCGGGCCGCCGCTGACGGCCCGGCCGGGCGTCAACCCACGGGGTTGCCAAGGGAACGGGGCCGTCCGGCAAGGAACGCCCAAATCGCCCTCAACTCTTGACAGGTCCCGTGCCTTCGCGGGTGCCGGGGAGTCCACTGGAGACAGGGACCGATCCGATCCTCCGGCGAACCGACAGGAGCGGGCATGACAGAGAGCTCAGGACAGCCGCAGGGGCTGCGCGCAGGTGCCACCGCTGTCGTCAACGAGTCGTACTCCTTCGTCTGCATGCGCTGCGGCTTCGGCTGGGAGCAGTCGTACGAGATCGAGCACCACACCCGGGCCGACGGCGGGGACCTGCTCGTCTACGTCGCGGACGGGGCCGTCGTGCCCTCGCCGCTGAACCGGCCGGTGTGCGGGAACTGCGACGGCCACCTGGTGCGGATCATGCGGCCCGGCCGTGTCGCCTCCGCCCGTGTCGCCTCCGCCCGGGGCGCCTCCGCCCGTGTCGCCTCCGCCCGGGGCGCCGCCGACCGGGGCGCCGCCGACCGCGAGCACCCGGTGCCGGCCGCCGGCCCCGTCGAGGTGCCGCAGCCGGAACGGCAGCACCGGCATGAGTACTGGCACCTGTCCGCCCTGCTGCGCGGCCTGCGCGGCGCCCACTGACGCCCGGCCGGTGCGGGCGGGCCCTTCCGTAGGATCGGGGGCATGTCTGCGAACGCCCCCGACAAGAACGCCGCCCCGCCGCTCCCGGAACCCCTGCGGGTGCCGGTCGCGGACTCGCACACCCACCTCGACATGCAGTCCGGCACCGTCGAGGAGGCGCTCGCCAAGGCCGCGTCGGTGGGCGTGACGACGGTCGTGCAGGTCGGCTGCGACGTCGACGGCTCCCGCTGGGCGGCGGAGACGGCGGCGGCGCACGACGCCGTGCACGCCACGGTCGCCCTGCACCCCAACGAGGCGCCGCGCATCGTGCACGGGGACCCCGACGGCTGGTCCCGGCAGGGGGCGCGGGAGCCCGGCGGGGACGCGGCGCTGGACGAGGCGCTGGCCGAGATCGACCGGCTGGCCGCGCTGCCGCAGGTCAAGGGCGTCGGCGAGACGGGCCTGGACCACTACCGCACCGGGCCGGAGGGCAAGGACGCCCAGGAGCGGTCCTTCCGCGCCCACATCGAGATCGCCAAGCGGCACGGCAAGACCCTGGTGATCCACGACCGGGACGCCCACGCCGACGTGCTGCGCGTGCTGAAGGAGGAGGGCGCGCCCGAGCGCACCGTCTTCCACTGCTACTCGGGGGACGCGGAGATGGCGGAGATCTGCGCCCGCGCCGGGTACTTCATGTCCTTCGCCGGCAACGTCACCTTCAAGAACGCCCAGCACCTGCGCGACGCCCTCGCCGTGGCCCCGCCGGAGCTGGTCCTGGTGGAGACCGACGCGCCCTTCCTCACCCCGGTGCCCTTCCGGGGCCGGCCCAACGCCCCCTATCTGGTGCCGGTGACGGTGCGGGCCATGGCGGCCGTGCGGGGCATCGACGAGGACACGATGGCCGCCGCGCTCGGGGCCAACACGGCACGCGCGTTCGGCTACTGACCGGGCGGTCGACGGGCCGCCCTCGCGCACACGTTCCGTGGTCGTGCCGCTTTGGAGAGTGACCGCGGCTCGGCTACGTTGCGGGGGTTCGATCGGACCCTCTGGCCCTGGAGTGTGTCGGCGTGAGCAACGCGCGGTTCGGGACGCAGCCGGCGTACGGCGCGGCGTATCGGACGGTCCACGGTGACGAACTGCACCTCGCGGAGACCGTCGGACACGGCATCCCCGGCACGCCGGGCCCGCCCGGGCCGCCCACCCTGCCCGACCCAGCCCCCGCCGCCGTGCCCGGCACCGAGCCCGCCCCCGCCCCC
>NZ_JAAGMD010000531.1 GCF_010548465.1 Streptomyces sp. SID14436
CGGCCCGTACGGGGCGGCCCGGCTGAACCCCGAACGCAGCGCTGCCAGGACGGCGTCCCGAGCCGGCTGGTGCGGTGTGACCGCTACCCCCACGATCACCTTCGACGCCACATCGATGAACCACGTCACCCACGGACACACCGCGGCCCCGTCCAGGGCGACACGGACCGGGATACGTTTGTGATCACCCTCCCAGCAGGCGTTGCGGTGCGTGGGGCGGCCGTTGGCCGTAGACGTCGTAACGACGACGTGCTGCTTCACCGCCCTTCAGCCCGGCCCGCTCCCCCGCCGACAAGTCCCGGCGTACCGCGCGGTGCAGGGTCCGAAGAGAAGGCACCGAGCCCGGGTCACCAGCCGCGGCCGCTTCCGCAAGCAGCTCGCGGTGGACCGCTGACACGTTCCCACCCCAAACCGCCAGACGAACACGCACATCTGGCGACACACCCGCCCGTGACGGGGTCCGTGCGGATAACCGCCCATCGCGCCGGGCCACCGCCACCCAGTTCCACACCGTCCGCAGTGACACACCAAGAGACCCAGCGACTGCCCGCGCGTGCTCGGTGGCCAACTCGCCCCGGGAGTCAAGGGCCATCAAGCGCGCCACCGCGCCACCGCGCCACCGCGCCCTCACGCCCGCCAGCCGGCCAGCCGGCCACCGCCGCAGCATGTCCTCGCCACCAGGAACCCGATCGGACACTCCTCACCCCCGGCTGCACCTCGTGCGGGTGGGTGGCTGTCCGCCATGGCCTCATCCATCCCAACACGCCGATCAGGCACACACGCACGGATGAAGCAGGCTCCCCATCCCCATGGGGCGCCGGGGCGCGGTCATGTGCGTTTCCGGTTACGTGCGAGGCGCCGGCTCGATGAGCAGTGCGTCCATGGGCTTGGTCCGATGGGGGCGCAGCACTTCCAGCCAGGTCACTCCGCTGCCCAGGAGACGCCCCACAGATCCGAAACCGTTCCATCCCAGATCGACGAAGCAGCGCTCAGCCAGCTGGTCCCGGCCGAACAGCCGCTGACCGTGCAATGTGACTTCTCCGAGGTCAACGCCCCGCTGCTCCAACGCGACCAGAGCGCAGGCCGCCGCCCGGCGCAACGGACTCGTCTCCACCCAGCGCCGCCGTACATGCCGGACGGCTTCAGGGTCCTCGATGTCTCCGCCCAACAGCCTCAGCGGCGTGATGCCGATCTTGCCCTTCACGTGCCGGCCGAACAGCTCGCTCCGCGCCGGGCGCGGCACCAGGCTCTCCAGCTCCTCGAACTCTGCCAGCATGTGGTCCCTGGGGCGCCGGCCCGGCTTCCGGGTCCGGGGTCAAGGAGGCGAGGCGCTCACGGGCCAGGGAGAACGGCTCACCCCTCCGCCAGAGCAAGAACAGCTCGAAGCCCTCGTCCAGCAGGCTGCTGCGGCCACGGAACTGGAAGGAGATACCCCGGGTCCGGCCCCGCAGGGCCTGCCTCATCCCCACGTACGAGTCACGCCCGTTGACCGATGCATCCAGCGACCCGCCCAGCCAACGCCGGTCCGTGCCGTGCTCAATGACGACGTCGACATCGTTCGGCTCCAGCGCCCCACGCGCGTACGACCCGAAGACATACACCTCCTCAACCAGGCCCAGCGGCCAACCACCGTTCCCGAGCCGCGTGATCATGTCCGTCAGCAGCCGCGTCGCCCGCTCACGCCTCATCCGGCCACGCCCTCGGCATACGCGGCACGGAACTCCTGTGCCACCACGAAAACGGAACCCGGGACCGCACGCGGCTTACCGTCCTGCCACGTCCGCCCGATCACCTCCGCCGCGGCCCTCCCCCGCTGCAGCTCATACTCCTCAACCGCGGCGGCGAAATCAGCAGGAACCTCCCGCCGGTCCACCACACCCGCCACAGCAACCTGCGGGAAGGAACCCCCAAACGTCTGCAGCCTGGTCCATCCCAGAAACCGGCCGGCCTTACGCATCGCCGAGCGGATCAGAGCGACCCCGCCAAGCTCCTCCGCCTCATCAACACCGAGCCGGAGCTCGTACGACCCTCCGTACCCGCCAGCGCCCGGCGGACACGACCGACGCAGCAACGGCACCAGGACAGCAACAAGACGCTCCTGACGCCGATCACCCACAAACGACGGCATCCACCGACAATAGCCAGACACGACACGGCCCCACCCGGCGTTTCGCCACACCCACCCACAGGAGCCACGCCCACCACCCACCGAACGACACCAGCCTCCACCGACAAAACCACACCACGGCAGACACCCGCGTGTGGCCCGCCTGCTCGCCAGCTGCCAGCAGTTCTTCCGTTCGACGTTCGACGTTCGACAACAGCCCGAGCGGGGATGAGCGGGCTGGTCGAGCATCGCCCGCCAGCGGACAGGGTCTGTGCTCTGGCCCGCGGCCATAGCACGACCTTCAGGAGTCCGCACAACCTCCGATGATCACGCGGTGGCCGTACCGGTTCTCGGCCGGGTTCACCACGAGATCGCGAAGTCAGAACGTAAGGCGCCCGTACAGATGCTCGGGTGTGCGAGACCGGTCCAGCGCCGTCAGCCGAGAGCGTCGAGCAACTCGCGCTCGCGCTGCGAGCTGAGGCCTGCGCGCCTTTCCCGGTTCAGCCCCTGCTCACGTTCCCAGCGCAGCGTGTCGGCCAGCATCTCCGCCGAGGGCCGGTAACCCAGCCCCTCGGCGCGCGCCGAGGACCCGTCCCGGGCCGACCACCCTTCCCAGCCCGGCTCGACCAGCCACATCGCCAGCGATTCGGGCCCCATGTACTGGGCCACGCCGTTGATGAGCAGCCACGCCGATTCGGCGGTGACCACCGGACCGGTGTGCCCGCCGATGGCGCGGGACAGCTCGATCCATTCTTCGAACGGAACGACCGGGCCGACGGCGTTGTATGTGCCGGTGGTTCCCCTCTCCGCGGCGTCGAGCAGCCAGGAGGTGAGGTCCCGCACGTCGACCACCTGGGTGGGCATGGCCGGTGTGTGGGGACCAGCATCGGCCCTTGCCGATCGCGTGCGGCGCGGGCGACCCAGTAGCCGGAGCGCCCGCTGTGATCGCCCGGGCCACCGATGAGACCGGCTCGTGCGATGAGGAGGCGGTCGCCCACGGCGGCCGCCGACGCCTGCTCGCAGGCGACCTTCGCCTCGCCGTACAACTCGCGGTCTACCTCGTTCCGGTCGGTCGGGGCGAGCAGGGCCGCGGACTCGTCCGCCCCCAGCGTGGCGTGGGAGGCGTAGGCGTTGCCGGACGAGACGTACACCCAGTGCCCGGCCTTGCTGCCCAGCGCATCAAGCGCTCCACGAACGAAGCCCGGCTGCCAGGACACCTCGACGACCGCGTCCCATACGCGGTCGATCAGTGGCTCGTACGCCGACGGATCGCGCCGGTCGGCGGCGACCAGCGTCGCTCCGTCCGCGACTTCTCCGCTCTCGCCACGCGCGAGGCAAGTCACCCGATGGCCACGTTCGATCGCCTGCCGCGACAGCTCCCGAGCCACCCATGCCGTTCCGCCCAGAACCAGGACCTCCATACCGACACACGAGCACCGGGATCACCGCGCGGCCAGGCGGATTCACTGACAGCAGATCGTCAGCCGTCAGAGCGATTGCAACTCTCGTGCAATGGCTGCCACTTGGTGAGCTCATATCCTTGGAAGGCACAGACGTGCCCCGCCACAAGGAGCGGCAGCAGACCCGCGCTGGGGCGCCAGCTCCCCGTCGAAGCTGAGCTTGGGTTGTGCCGCCCCTCCAGGGCCGCGTCGACGTCGATGTTCCAGCGCTCTGGGGTGCCGCCGTCCTCCCGGATTGTCCGCGGCCGCAAGTCCAGCACGATGCCGGTCGAACCGCGCATCCTCACGGGCGACCGTGCCCTGGTTGCCCAGACTGAAGCCGCCGTTCGGCGAGTTGAAGTCGAAGTCAGGGCGAGTTCCAGTCTCTTCGCCGATCGACGCCACCGGGCCACCGCACGCCACAGCCACTACCAACGTCGAGTCGCCGAGGCATCCGAACACCTGATCACGAAGTCACACTGGAGTACTGGGCGGTTTCGTCTGGATGAACAGGTAGGTGCTGGCGGTCGTTGCTGGGTGGCAGTCTGGGGCAATGAGACCTTGGCACACCTCCACCGAGAACGACCTGCGGCATCTGCTCAATGAGTGGGATCCGGTGGGCGTCGCTGACGATGTGCAGGACGAGTACGACTGCATGCTCGCCCCTCTCCTCCAGCGACTCGGTTCCGGCGCCGGTCGGACCGAGATCGGTGAGTTCCTGCGGCACGAACTGCAAGATCACTTCGGTCTCGACCCTCTGGGCTTGCGGCCAGAAGCAATGGCCAGCCGAGTGATGGTCTGGTGGACGTCGACCGACCCGGCTGATGGTGTGGCCAGCGCATAGCCGCTCCTTTCCGATCGTCCGGTCGTTGGTCTGGTGGGCCGTTGACTGATGCGCAGTGGGCGCATCGAGCCGTTGCTCCCGGACCGGACACCTAGGCGAGGTGGCCGTCGGCGGGACCATCGTGAGGCGATCGACGCGATCGCCTACAGGGCCCAGACCGGTACCCAGTGGGTTCACCTGCCGGAGAAGTACGGCAACTGGCGGGGCGTCTACAACCGGCTACGGATGTAGACCGTCGACGGCACTTGGGAGCGAGTGTTCATCGCCCTGGTGGCCCAGGCCGGCGCAGACGAGGACCTGAGCTGGGCCGTCTCCGTGGACTACACGATCGTGCGCGCTCACCAGCACGGCCGGGGCCCAAAAAAGGGGCCCCGGCCGACGAGCCGCATGACCACGCCATCGGACGGTCCCGCGGCGGACTGAGCACGAAGATCCACCTTGCCGCCGACGGCCGTTGCCGGTCCCTGGCCTGCCACCTCACCGCCGGTCAGGCCGGTGACGCACCTGCGTTCACCGAGGTGATGGCCCCGCCTGCGTGTTCCCCGACAGCGCGGTCGTCCGCGTACCAGGCCGGACATGGTCCTGGCCGACAAGCCCTACTCCTCCCGCGAGATCCGCGACCACCTGCGCAGACGCGGCATCCGGGCGGTGATCCCGGAACGAGCCGACCGGCAGGCCAACCGGAAGCGGCGCGGACAGGCCGGTGGCAGGCCGCCGGCCTTCGACCAGGGAGTCGTACAAGCAGCGCGACTCCGTCGAGCGGTGCATCAACCGCCTGAAGCAGTGGCGTGGCATCGCCAACCGCTACGAGAAGACCGCGACCATCTACCTGGCCGGACTCCACATCGCGGGCATCTTTCTCTGGTCTGCCCGATGATCCAAACGAAACCGCCTGCTCGCGGGCCGGGTCGGTAACCTGCGACGATGATGGCCGGCGACGGCGTACGACGGTCCCGACCGGCGTCCTGCGGACTAGGTGCGGACTGCACCGGCTTACAGACCTTCGTCGTCGACGACTTCGGGTTCGCGAATGTAGGCGAGGTCCAGGCCATAGCGTTCGGTGACCGGGGGATTGTTCCACGCCTGGGTGAGATGGTCCTCGAAGGTGTCGTCGGCGGGGTGATTGAGCGTCGTCGTCACGTAGTAGTCGGCCATCGCCTGCCTGTTCTCCCACCAGGCGTGGCCCTCGTAGACACCGGGGCGAGGCAGGGTCATCTCCCCTGCGGGGCCGTATTCCAGTTGGTTGACGACGAGGACGCCGGTTTCCGACTCGATAGTGACAGGCACATGTCCTTCCACCCCGGCGGGCGGGGCGGGCGCGACGTCCCAGACACGGATGGCCACCTCGACGTCGATGTCGGGTTGCAGGCTGAGCAGGTACAGGTGGTAGCCGTTGCCGGCCACCACCTGCGTGCGGGCAGCGGCCATGGTGTCGTCATCGCTGAGGTAGGCGTCGGCGTCGTAAACCTCGACGACGCGGCGGGCCGGTGTGGCCTTGCAACGGTATTCAGCCAGGAGCGCCATCGTGCCGCTGCCCTTCTGCTAGTTGCTGATCTTCATGTAGAAGGCGTCGCCGTTCAGCATGCGGTACAGCGTCGCGGCGCTGGAACCCCGAGCAACGAGCCAGCCCTGAGGACTTGTTTCCATTACAGACGCCCTCGCGGATCACGCCGAGCTCGTACACCGGATCCGGAACGAAGGTCAGACAGAACGGGGTGACGCGCCGGTCGGGAGTGCGACGGAGGCGGCCGCCGCTGCACCAACGTCACCTGGCGGGCCCTTGGCCTCCCGCGTGATGGGCTCGTCGTCGGCGAGCTGGAAGCCGGTTGCGCGGGCGACAGCCGCGCTTGGGCGGTTCCCCGGTTCAATGCGTAGCAGCACTCTCCTTGCTCCCAGCTCTCGACGGGATAGTCGCCCACCAGCCTGACGGCTCGTGAGGCGAGGCCCTGTCGGCGATGTCGGCTGCCGACGCCGTAAGCAACTTCGACGTCACGCGTGTTGAGCTCGCAGCGAAAGAGGAGGACCTCACCACGCGGCTGCTCACCGTCGGTGGTGATCGCCAACTGCGCCGTCTTGCGGCCTTCCTCGCAACCTTCGTGGGCCTTGGCCAGGTATGCACCTGCCGCCGTGGAGTCGAACGGAGAGGGCACCGGAGTCCATCGGTCGATCTCGGGGTCGTCATAGAGCTCAACCAACGCCGAGAGATCGGTCTCGGTCCACTCTCCCAGCAGTAACCCGTCTCCCGATAACCGAATGCTTGACGGCGTAACGATCTCATGTTGGCTGGGCAAGTGCCCGATCTTGCCCTGCCAGGGCATCGAACTCCAGAGCAGCGAGCCCGTCGGCCAGGCTTCGCCGTCGACGGGACGCGGCAATTGACGCCGGACAACCCACGGACGACACCGACTGTGACCGTCACAACTCGTGAACAACACGGGGTCGGTGAGCACACAACCGCTGCAGGATTGCTTCAGATCCGTGGCCAAGCGGGTGCGTGCCATGCAGGAGCGGTACGGGCGCGACGGCGGCTTTGCAAGGGGGGCACCTGCGGGGTTCTTCGATCGGTGTCGGCGTGGTCCGGCGAGAAGCTACCGCGAGGACCGTTGGAGGATGGCCTCGACGATGGCCATCAGCCGGTCCCCGGTCCGGTCGATGCTTCCGTTCTGCGTGCTGACCTGTGCACCTTCGAGCAGAAACGTGATCTCGGCCGCGGCCTGCTCGGGGTCGTCCAGACCTGCCGCGGCGCACATGCCGACCAGGCGGCGTGTCTGGTGCGCCTTGTGCTGTTCGATCACCTGCCGGGCCGGGTGGGAGCGGTCGGGCAGCTCGGCCAGGGAATTGATGAACGGGCAGCCCCGGTGGGAGATGTCCGGCAGGCCCTCGGCGATGAAACGGGCGAGACCGAGAATCTGCTCCCTGGGCTGGTACGGATGGTCTGCCTCGACCCGGTCGAAGGCCGCTTGATAGTCGGCCGCCACGATCCGCATCCATTCCGCGACCAGGGCATCCTTCGTCTCGAAGTGCCGGTAGACCGCCATCTTCGTCGTGTTCGCCCGGTCGGCGATCGTCTGGACGCTCACCCGTCGGATTCCCACGTTCTGGAACAGTTCCTCGGCCGCATCGAGGATGCGCTCGCGGGGCGGCAGCTTCGCCACCCGGCTCGGCCTTCTGGTGATCGCGGTCATGCTCGCTCTCCGTGACGCTGCCCTGGGCCCTTGATCCTCGGCTTCCTGTTACGGTACCAGCCAGTCCTTGGTGATACCGCTCGGTATCACCAAGGACTCATCAGTATCGTCTTTGGGGAGTGATGGCCGTGCGAGTGACCGAGTACACGACCTTCGACGCAGTGGGGCTGGCCGAGGCGGTGGCCAGGGGTGATGTGACCGTGGCAGAACTGGAAGCGGCCGCGCGTGAGGCCTGCGAGGTGGTCAACGGGCGGATCAACGCCGTCGTGGAAACCTGGCCTTCGGACGACGAGCCCGTGCCCGGCAGTACGCCGCTCGCCGGGGTGCCCTTCCTGATCAAGGACATAGGCGTCTCGATGGCCGGACGGCGGACGGAGTTGGGCAGCCGTCTCGCGGCCGGTCACCTGGCCGGCGCCGACTCCTTCCTGATGCGACGCTTCCGCCGCGCCGGGCTCGTCACGTTCGGTCGTACGGCGACGCCGGAGATGGCCTACAGCAACACCACGGAATCGGTGCTGTACGGAGCGACCCGCAACCCGTGGGACACGACGCTCAGCGCCGGCGGATCCAGCGGCGGGGCCGGCGCGGCGGTCGCCGCCGGAGTGGTCCCGCTCGCCCATGCGACCGACGCCGCCGGCTCCATCCGAGTCCCGGCCGCCCACAACGGCCTCTTCGGGATCAAGCCGACCCGCGGCCGGATCTCCTGGGGGCCCGACTTCGACGACATGTTCAACGGCCTGGCCGAACACGGCAGCCTCAGCCGCAGCGTCCGCGACAGCGCGGTCCTCCTCGACCGCATGCGCGGGACCGAGCCAGGCGACCCCTACACCGCGCCGGAACCGCACCGGCCCTACGCCGACGAAGTCACCCGCCACCCAGGTTCACTGCGCGTCGGCGTCCTCACCCACGCCTGGGGCGGCCGGCGCACCGCCCCTGACGTGGCCGACGCCCTCTCCCACACCGCTCACCTGCTCGAATCCCTCGGGCACTGGGTGGAGGAAACCACGGTTGACCTCGGTGTCGACTGGGAGGAATTCCTGCTGGCAAGCGCCCGGCAGTGGACGGCGAACCTCACCGCCCAGATCGATGGGCTGGCCGCAGCCTTCGACCGGCCGATCGACGCCTCAACGCTCGAGCCACCCGTCCTCGCCTCGTACCACTACGGGCAGCACGTCAGCGGCTCCGAGTTCGTCACGGCTCTGGCCCTCCGCAACCGGGTGGCGCGCAGCCTGGCGCGCTACTTCGACGGCCACGACATCCTGCTCACACCGACCGTGCCGGACTCCCCCGTGCCGCTGGGCTGGCACGCCACGGACGCCGAAACGCTGGACGGTCTCGGCTGGCTGCGCCGTCTCTTCGACATCGCGCCGTTCACGGCGCCGTTCAACGTGGCGGGCACGCCCGCCATGTCGGTGCCGCTGGCCGCCGACCCGGCCACCGGGCTTCCCATCGGCATGCAGTTCGCCGCCGGATACGGTCGCGAGGACCTCCTCTTCCGACTCGCGGGACAACTGGAGCAGGCGAGCCCGTGGCACGGCCGCACCCCTGCCGTCTGGGCAGGTTCGAGAACAACGGGCTGACCCCGGCCACGGGCCGTGGACAAGTTCGGGCGGGCAGCGGGTACTGCGCCCCTCCACGGCGGCGTGCTGAGCAGGCAGGACAGCCGCGGCGCCGGCCCTGCGATGACCGTACTTGCGCCCTCCGGCTGTGGAGTGAGCATGACTCGACGGCGGTCTGACGCCGGAGCACGCGGGCGCAGGCTCTGGAGGATGCGGATAGGCGAGTCGTCCAGGCGCACGGGTGCGAGTCCGCGCTCACTGCGGTACTACGAAAAGCAGGGCCTGCTGACCAGCTCACGCTCCGACTCGGGGCAGCGTCATTATTCCGATGCTGCGGTCCAGCGCGTGTCACTCATCCGGCAGTTGTTCGACGCGGGTATGTCCAGCAGGGTGATCGCGACGGTGCTGCCGTGTGTGGACGTCCCGGGTGACCTGGGCGTCGCCGAGGAGACGTTCACGGCGATGATGCGCGAGCGTGACCGGATCGACGTCGACATCGCTCACCTGATCGAGACCAGGGATGCACTCGACGTGCTGATCCAGGCCAACAGCCGACACCGGGCGGAGCTGTCCACGACCCCGGAACCGGTCGAACTATCGGCCTGATGCTGTGAGCTGCGTCTCAGCCGGTTGCCCCTCACGTCGATGTCAGCGGTGAGCATGGCGACAACGCCCGGAATCACCGGGTCGGTCATACGGGAGGCGGCGGAAGATGGGGCAGGCGTGGGGTTTCGGCAGGCATGGCGGGCCCGAGGTGCAGGAGTTCTTCGATCGTCCCGACCCGGTCCCCGGTCGCGGCGAGGTGCTGATCCAGGTCGACGTCGCCGGCGTCAATCCCCTCGACCACCTTCTGCGCTCGGGTCTGGTCGACGGGCTCGACGGCGGGCGTGCGTTTCCCCGCGTGCTGGGCATGGAGGCAGCCGGAACCGTTCTCCGCCTGGGCGAGGACGTCAACGGGCTCGAGGTGGGTGACGCGGTGTTCGGCTTCGCGCTCACCGGTGGCGGCACTTACGCCGAGACGACGGTGTTGTCCGCGTCGAACACCGCGCGCATCCCGGAGGGGCTGTCCGCGACCGTGGCGGCAACGCTGCCCGTGGCCGGGACGACCGCGGTGGACGTGCTCGACCAGTTGGGCCTCGCGGCCGGTGCCACGGTCCTGGTCAACGGAGTCGGGGGCGGGGTCGGCCTCGCCGTCGCCCGGCTGGCCATCGGGCGCGAGCTGCGTGTGATCGGCGCCGGGAGTACCGCCAAGCGCGAGCACGCCGAGGCCATTGGGGCGCGGTTCATCGACTACACCGCCGAGGACGTCGCCGCCGCGGCACGCCGGCTGGTTCCGGACGGTTTCGACGGGATCGTCGACCTGGCTGGAGGCACCGCGCTGCGGACGGTCGCTCCGCTGGCCCGGGATCCCCGCAGCGTCATCGCTGTGGGTGACATGTCCGTGCCCGATCTCGGTGGACGCTTCGTCGAGCGTCGCGTCGACCGCGAGAACCTGGAGCGGTCGGCTCGGTTGGCTCTTGACGGACTCCTCGCACCCGTGATCACCGCGGTCCATCCGCTCTCCGACGCCCCGGCCGCCCTCGCCACCGTCGAGAGGGGTCACGCCTCGGGCAAGGTCGTCATCAAGGTGGCATGAGAAGGGCCCGGCCGTCCGACGCGTTCGACCGTCCACTCGGACTGACGCGAACCCGTGGTTCGCGCATCATCGAGTACCAGGTCGAGCACGGTCAGGTGTGTGCCGGACCGGGCACCTGGTGTGGGAGCTGACTTGGCAGCAGGCCGCGTCGTCGTCCGCGACGACGACCAGCCGCGGCCGGAGGAACTCCGTGCCTGCACGCTCATGCGGCCACCGCAGAGAACGGAGAGAGCCGGAGAGAGCCGCCGGGTATCCCCCATCGTGCAGTGATCACTTGTCCCGGCGTCATGTACGGAGAGCGGCCTCGCCATCCTGGTCAGGCGAGATCTGTCAGGTCCTCCGCGAACACCTGCGACAGAGGCTGCGGTCCCACATACTGCTGGCAGTTGCACTGACCAGCCTCGTAACGCAGCGGCTTCCTGTTCTCATCCCAGGCCACTGGCACCTCGACGCGCTCGTGGCACTGGCCCTGCTTGTCGTGTTTGGCGAGATGGTGCGTGCATCCGCACACCGGCTCCGGAGGCTTGTTCGCTGCTTCGACGGCCAAACGTTCCTGCCTCGCCGCCTCCAGCAACTGCAACTTGCGCTCATGCCGATTGCGCAGGGCGGTGCGCACGTTGTCAGCTGCCCACGCGAAGCCACCCGTCCAGAAGAGGATGAGAACCCACCAGAACCAGTCCATCCGCTACCCCTCCCCCTGTGGTGCTGCGGCCCAGCATAGATGGTGCATCAGAAAGGCGTTCGCATTGTCATGTGGACCTCAGACACAGTGTTTCAGCCATCCTTCGGCGCCCAGGACTCCTGCGTGGCGGTGCACTTGACGGGCACTCTGTCCGCCGCAGAGCGTGGTGTTCACTCTGGTGCGCGGCGTGCTCCGACCTGGCGCGCGAGGACGCCCGGCCGAGTGAGTGTGTCGTTGTCCCTGCGACTGCGGTGCCGGACTACAAGCTGCCGGCCGGCCCGGTGGCCGGCCTGGCGTCGGCACACTGCCTCGTCTCCGCTGACCTGCCGCTCAGCCCATGCGGAGAATCGGCTTGACCGCCCTGCCTGCCGCGGCGTCCGCCGCGGCCTCGTTGATCTGGTCGAAGTCGTAAAAGGTGACCAGACGATCGAAGGGGAAGCGGCCCTGCATGTACAGGTCCAGGAGCTGCGGGACGAACACATCGGGAACGCTGTTGCCCTCCACCACGCCCATCAGCGTCTTGCAGCTCTGCATGAAGGCGTTCGCCGGCACACCGACCACGGCATCCTCCGCGGAGGCGCCGAGTACGGCTGCCGTTCCCCGCTGACGCAGGGCCTGGATCATCTGGCCGATCAGCGGGGGCAGACCTGTGGTGTCGAGGGCGTAGTCGACGCCCTCACCGGTGATGCGGCCGATCTCCTCCACGGCGTCCTGCTCGCGGCCGTTGACGGTGTGGGTGGCGCCGAGCTCGGCGGCGAGTTCGAGGCGCGCGGGCAGGACGTCGACGGCGATGATCGTGACTGCCCCGGCCACCCGTGCGGCCAACACCGCGCTGAGGCCGACCGCGCCGGCTCCCATCACCGCGAAGGTGGAGCCCACCCCGACGTTCAGCGCACGCAGAACCGTCCCGGCGCCGGTCTGGATGCCACAGCCGAGCGGGCCCAGGAGTTCCAGCGGGGCGTCGGGGCGCACCTTGACGGTGTTGCGTTCGTTGGTGACGGCGTGGGTGGCGAAGGACGACTGGCCGAAGAACCGGTCGTGGAGGATGCCGCCGCTGTCGCCGTCGGCGAGCCGCAGGGCGTGGGAGCCGTCCAGGCGCCGGCCTGCGAAGTTGACGGCGTTGAAGTTGGCGCAGCTCGCCGGTGATCCGTCGAAACACGGGCGGCAGCGGCCGCACGGCAGGAAGCTGACCGCAACGTGGTCCCCGGGCGCGACCTTCTCCACCGCCGCCCCCACGGCCTCCACGACGCCCGCGCCCTCGTGCCCCAGAACGACGGGCAGCGGAACCGGATACACCTGGTCCCTCACCACCAGGTCGGTGTGACACAGGCCGGCGGCAACGATCCGCACGACGACCTCGTCGTCGCGCGGAGGGCCGAGGAGGGCCGGGCCCAGCTCGAAGGAGCCCTTCTCCCGCACGACGGCGGCCGTGACCTCTCGTTCGGTTGGTTCGGTGGCCGGGATCTCGCGTTCGGCCGGCGCATCCGCCATGGCTGGTCTCCTCACCGGTACTCGTGCAGCGCCCAGGTCACCATCTCGGCCTTGGGCAGGGTCACTTCCTCGTACCCGTACAGCCGGTCGTACTTCGGTTTCAGTGGGTTGGTGGCCTCACGAGAGACGCTGGCGAAGAAGTCGGACAAAAGCGGGGGGCCACAGCTGGCCCCTCATGACGCAGGGACGGTCCAGAGCCGGATGCCGGCCGGCTCAGGGCCCACTCCCTCCAGTGGAACGCCGGGAGGTGGCCGCCGCAAGTGCCCGGGGAAACGGATCGTTCCGCACTCCGCACGACCCCGAGACTCGATGATCGTCTTCGGCTGAGCGTCACCGCAGCTCGGAGAGCCCCGCCCAGCCGCCTCGGGGTGCAGCCGCTCCGTGGCCTTTTCATCAGCTCGGGCATGGCCGGCCGACCGCTGCTGGAGGTGCAACACAGGCGAGATCCCGGCGACAGCCGCCCGGAGCTCCCATGTCGATCAAGTACGTGGGGCGCCACGATGTCACCCAGGAGCAGATGGACGCCGCGCTTCGGTGCGGGGCCCAGCGGGCCTCCGGCCACGCGTTCGCCATGCGTCACGACGGCCGTCCGCTGCGCCAGGGGCTGCGGGAGATAAGCGGCGATGTCCTCGACCTCGCGGGCGCCCGCCCCCTGGAGGATCCCGCGCTGGAGACACCGGTCTCGCGGGAGGTTCTGCTCACCGCGGCGGAATGCGCTCTCGGGGAGCTGGACTTGGGTTGCTTCCCCGAGGGTGACTGGGAGGTTCCTCTGCCCTTCGTCGACGAGACGCTCAGCAGCGATGAGATCGTCTATGCGGAGGGCCGGGAGCCGCTGTCCCCGGCGACCACCGCCCGGGCCTGGGTCAGGGCTCTCGCTCTGTGCGTGATCAGCGGTCTCATATGGGAGCGTGACCGGGTCATCGGCCCGATGCTGCACGAGGACCACGCTCCCGCTCTCCGTGACGGAGTGCCTTACTCGGCGCGGGATGCCGTCTCCGCCCCGGCCGATCTGGCCGGGATGGATGCGCTGTGCGCGTACCTGACCATCGAGCAGGGGCGTCTTCCCGGTGCCCTTCTCGGCCCTGTCCCCTTCGCCAGGCCCGGCCTGGAAGCGCGGAAGCGCGTCGTCGAACGGCTTGACGCGGCCGGTGCGCTGGACGCGGACCAGCGACTGCTGCGTGCTTGAGGATGACCAAGCGGCCTTCGAGCAGGCGCGGGTTGAACGGCTTGAGGAGCACCGTACGGAGTCAGGTCGGCCTATCTGCCCGACTCCCTGTTGCGTGCCCCGCAGCGCTGACGAAGCCGTCGCCCGCGGGGAAGCGATGGCTGCTATTGGCGCTGCCTCGTGGTTGGGTCGGGCGATAGGGTCCCACACGTGCGTTGATCTTCCGGGCGGCAGCCACGAGCGGCGGCAGACGGTGCGGGGGCGCCTCATGACGAGGCTTCCCCCCGGCAGGCATACCCGTCCTCGTCACCACACCGGAGATCCACGCCATGACTGCTCAACAGCCGCTCGCCTATGACGCGTTCGTCGAACTCGCTGTCGCCGACTCGGCCGTCGTCGGACTCGTCCTCAAGGGCTCGCACGCCCATGACGGCATGACCACCGCGCACTCCGATCACGACCTGTACGTGATCGTCGCCGACGGAGCCAGGACCGGTCTGACCCGGTTCGCGGGTGGCCGCAGTGCCGGGCTCGACCTCGTGGTCGTCACTCTGAGCGAGTTCTGCGGAGCCGGCATGCCCGATTGGGAACGGTATGCCCTCGCCCGTGCTCGGATGGTGCTCGACCGGCTCGACGGAGGCATCGCCCGCGTCCTTGCCGACCGGGCCCGGCTTGATGCCGACGAGGCGTTCCGTGACTGCGGCTCATGGCTCGACGCCTACGCCAACTCCTCCTACCGCTCGGTCAAGAACCACCGGGACGGGCTGGCGCTGGCGGCGCGCCTCGATGCTGGAGACAGCATGTGGTTCCTGCTCGAGTTCCTCTTCGCTCTCCACCGTCGTCCCCGCCCCTACAACAAGTACCTGGAGTGGGAGCTTGCCCGGTACCCGCTGCCGGGCTGGGACACCGGCGTGCTGCTGCAGGCCGTGGGCCGCATCTCGGCAGCCGGTGACGTATCCCTGCAGCGGCGGATGTTCGCCCGCGTCGAGCAGACGGCCCGGGACGCCGGTCACGGTGAGGTGCTGGATGCCTGGGGCGGCGGCCTTGACCTCATGCGGCCGCAAGCGGCGGACAGCGGCACCACCTGAGCCCCAGCCCCAGGCCCAACCCCAACCCCTTGGTTCCACTGCGCGAGGGCCGGGATCTGCGAGCGGGCAGCTTGCCTCGACTCCTTCGGCTCCTTCAGCTACCGCGGATCCGTGAGTCGTTCGGCACTGATCCTGCGTCGGGGGCGCGCTTCTCGACCGGTTGACCGGTCGTATGGCGATGCTGGCGAGGCAGGCGGTCTCGACGAGCGGGGCTCGCGATCGCTGTCGGTGCGGTCCGGCTCCGACGCGGCGGGCCTATCCGGGGGGCGATGGGGGGCTCGCTTCGGCGGGCCTGCGGCTGCCGGTCCGCCTCCGGGCCGGCTGCCTCGGGTTCGGTTCGGGCCCCGCGGGCGGGCCGTTCTCGTTCGGTTACCGGTGCGCCGTGTCGTCGTCCAGGGTGTCGAAGAGCAGGTTGAGGCCCTCCGCCATGGTGGGGTGGGTGAAGATCGCATCGCGGACCTGTTGGTAGGGCAGTTGGCCGAGCATGGCCATCTGTACCGCGGAGAGCACCTCCCCGGCGTCGCGGCCCAGCAGGGCGGCGCCGAGGATCCGGTCCGTCGAGGCGTCGACGACGGCCTTCCATGTGCCCGCCTGCTCATGCAGGGTCTTCGCGCGCGGAATGGCGGCGACCTGCAGCCGGGCCACCTTCACGTCGTATCCCTGTGCACGGGCCTCGGTCTCCGTGAGTCCGACGCGGGCGAGCTCGGGCGTGGTGAAGACGGTGTAGGGCACGGTCCGGCCGCTGGTGACGGCGTCGCCGCCGGTGAGGTTGGCCCGCAGGATGCGGAAGTCGTGCCAGGAGGCGTGGGTGAACTGCGGGCTGCCGGCGACGTCCCCAGCCGCCCACACACCGTCGGCCGTGGTGCGCAGGTGATCGTCGGCGGCGACGTACCCGCGGTCGGTCAGGCGCACCCCGGCCGCTCGGAGGCCGAGCCCGGCGGTGACCGGTGTCCGGCCGGTGGCCGCCAGGAGTTCCTGCCCGCGAACCTCACGGCCGTCGTCGAGAGTGACGACGATGTCCCCCTGGCCTTTCTCACGGCGAACGGCGCTCGCGCGTGCCCCGAGCCGCACCTCGACGCCCTGGTCGGCAAGCAGCCGGGCCACCTCGTCGGCGACGTCCCGGTCCTCGCGCGGCAGCAACTGGTCGCGGCCCTGGAGCAGCGTCACACGGCTGCCGAAGGCGGCGAACATCGAGGCGAACTCGCAACCGACGTAACCTCCGCCCAGGATCAGCAGCGTCTCGGGCAGCCGCTCCAGCCTCAGGATCGTCTCCGAGTTCCACACCTGCGCGTCGGTGATGCCGGGCAGGTCCGGCAGTGCCGGGGTGGTGCCGGTGTTGATGACGACGTCCCGGCCGCGCACCATCCGGGTGGCGCCGTCGGCGGTGGTGATCTCGGCGGTCCGTTCCCCGGTGAACCGGGCGGTCCCCAGGACGAAGTCCATGCCCGAGTCGGCGAACAGCCTCCGATGGGCCTCCACCATCCCGCCCACCACGTCCTCCTTGTGTGCGCGGAGGCCCTCCAGCTCGACGACGGGTTCGGAGCCGGTCTCGATGCCCATCCGGGCGGCGTGGCGTGCGGTGAGGAGAGTGCGGGCCGCGCCGACGAGGGCCTTCGTGGGGATGCACGCGACGTTGATGCACGTGCCGCCGATCTTGTCCCGTTCCACCATGACGACCTTCCAGCCCGCCTTGGCGCGGTCCATCGCCAGCGACTTGCCTGCCTTGCCGCCGCCGATCACGAGCAGGTCGACGTCCTGGAGGTCTGTCTCACCCATGGGGTCTCCCTGCGGTGGTCACACGGGCTAGTTCGGGCCGCGGCGGGCCGACTTGCGGTGCGTGGGCGGCGAGACTGCGGCGACGGAGCGACTGCTTCGGCGTGGTCCTCGCCCTGGTTCCGGAGGTCCGCAGCACCGGCCCTTCGTCACCGTCAGGGTCCGTCCGGTCAGTCTGCGGGACCTGCCGGTCGGTGCGCATTCGGTCCCCGGGGCGCGTCGTCCTCATCGGTTGCCCGAGGGCCGCTGCCAGAAGGGGGTCGGGGCCGGGATGACGGGGAGGGTGCTGTCCACCCGCCCGAAGCGGTCGTCCTGGCGGGCCCACGAGGCGTGGGCGGCGTCGATGTCGTCCCGGTCACGGCCGACGAAGTTCCACCACATCAGGATCGGTTCGGGGAAGGGCTCCCCGCCGATGAGCATGACCCGGGTGGGTTCGCGGACCTCGAGGGGGAGTTCGTCGCGGCCCTCGCCGAGGTAGCCGAGGCGTCCGGGGTGCAAGGCCTGGCCGCGCACGGCCACGGCTCCGGTCAGGACGACGAGTGCGTACTCCCAGTCCGGGCGCAGCGGGACCGTGACCGGGCCGCGCAGGTCGAGTTCGGCTCCGACGAGAAGGGTGTCGTGGCGGGACGGGCTGGTCAGGTCGCAGAATTCGCCCAGCAGGACGGTGGCGGCGCCCGCACCGCCGTCGAGGTCGGCCCGCGGCAGCTCCGCGTGGTGCTCGAACGCCGCAGGGCCGTGCCGGGTGGCGTCCGGCAGTGCGGTCCACAGCTGGATGCCCTCCAGGGTGCCGCGGTAGTGGCCGGTGGCCTCCTCCGCGTGACAGA
Organism: Streptomyces sp. SID14436; assembly: GCF_010548465.1. Taxonomy (GTDB): domain Bacteria; phylum Actinomycetota; class Actinomycetes; order Streptomycetales; family Streptomycetaceae; genus Streptomyces. Next base: position 17,794 of record NZ_JAAGMD010000531.1, read on the forward strand.
CGGCGCTCCCGGACGTCATGAGGTTGAGCCCGCCCGGCACGATGACCTGCTCGGAGCCCAGACTGTCCCGGTGCAGGACCTGGCCGTCGGTCAGCCAGGTGACCGTCTGCAGACCGATGTGGGGGTGCGGTCCGATGTCCAGGCCACTGTTCTCGGTGACATCGGCCGGCCCCATGTGGTCGGCGAAGCACCAGGCCCCGACCGTGCGCCGACCCCGGCGGGGCAGGGCCCGGCGCACCCTGACCGCGCCCACGGTCGCCTCACGGCTGTCGCTCACCTCCAGGCAGGGCGGTTCGGGATGGCCGGTGTCGGCCTGATCCGCAGGCGCATCGACGGTGCTGACCGGTCCGCTCATCGCGCAGCCCCTCTCCCTGTCCTTCGCCGGTGAGTCAAGGATGTGCCCCGCGGGCCCGTCCGGCACCCGGGAACACCCCGACAGAAGCGTCGCGGCGCAGTGGGAGTCCTACGGCAAGCGACATGCGGCTCGGAGTGCCGTCCGGGGCTCGTCCGGGGGCTCGTCCGACCCGCGGTGCGCCGGCGGCCCTGAGTGCTTCACCTTCTTCGGCGTTCTCGTCAGCCTCGGGGAGCGGAAGAGATGCGGGCGAGCGGAGCTCGGGCGACCATCGGACGGGTGGTGGGTGCTGCACCGTCCACCGTCCACCGGCCGCTGCGGGCTGCGGGTCGCGGGCATACCCCGTCTGCGCACCGCCTGCCCGCCGCCCTCGGACGCCCTTTCCCGCCACGATCACGGACGGAGCCGCCATGCCTCGCAGCCGCAGCAGCCGCCGCAGCCGCAGGGTGTGGGGCGCGCTGTACGGCGGTTCCTCGGTGCGCCGGTACGCGCCGGACGGCGCCCTGGACGAGGTGGTGGAGCTGCCGGTCACCAAGGTCACCGCGTGCGCCTTCGGAGGGCCCGGCCTCGACCGGCTGTTCATCAGCACGTCGCGCGAGCAGCTCGAGTCCGGCGCCGAGCCGGAGACGGGAGCCCTCTTCGGCAGCGTGCCCGGGATGCGGGGCGTGCCGGTGAGGGAGTTCGCCGGATGAGCGCCGCCGACGCCCCGGCGGCCGGCCCGGACGGCGAGAGGGTCCAGACGCTGCTGGTCCTGGGCGCGCGGGGCGACCTGACCGAGCGGCTGCTCCTGCCCGGCTTGGGCGACCTCGTCGCCGCATCCGGGCTGACCGGTCTCTTCCTCGTCGGCAGCGACCGGGGCTCGGGCAGCGACGAGGAGTGGCGGACGCTCGTCGCCCGGGCGTTCGCCGCCGGCAGGGCGAACGGGCCGGCCGTCGACGCCGTCGTCCGCAACTCCCGATACCTGGCAGCGGACGCCACGGCCGAGGAGGATCTGCGCCGCCTGCTGGCCTCCTGCCGTGGCCGTCTCACGCTGTACTTCGCGCTGCCTCCGGCGATCACCGTCGAAGCGTGCCGGGCGCTGGCCCGGATCGGGGTGCCCGAGGGGACTCGGCTGGTGCTGGAGAAGCCGTTCGGCACTGACGCGGCCAGTGCCGCCGCGCTCAACGAGCTGCTGCACGGCTTCGTGCCCGAGGACCATGTGCACCGTGTCGACCACTTTCTCGGTATGTCGACGGTGCTGAACATTCTGGGCGTCCGGTTCGCCAACCGGGTCATCGAGCCGCTGCTCACCTCGGAGCATGTCGAGGCGGTCGACATCGTGTTCGACGAGACGCTCGGTCTGGAGGGGCGGGCGGGGTTCTACGACACGACGGGCGCACTGCGCGACATGATCCAGAGCCATCTGCTGCAGGTGCTGTCGCTGGTGGCGATGCCCGCGCCGAGCACGCTCCAGCCGCTCGACGTGCGGGACGCCAAGGCGCAGGTCCTGCGCGCCACCCACGTCTGGGACGACCGTCCCGAGCAGTTCAGCCGGCGTGCCCGTTACACCGCCGGAACGGTCGACGGCCGCTCGCTGCCCGCGTACGCCGACGAGCCGGGCATCGACCCTGCCCGGCAGACCGAGACCCTCGCCGAGGTCGTGTTCGCGGTCGACACCTGGCAGTGGGCCGGTGTGCCGTTCCGTGTCCGCTCGGGCAAGGCGATCGGCTCGCCCCTGCAGGACGTCACCTACTGGTTCAAGGATCCCCAGCACGTGCCGGACGGGCTCGTCGGCGATGTCGCCAACAACCGGCTGCGTCTCGGCATCGGCCACCACAGCCTGCGGCTCGACCTCAACGTCAACGGTCCGGGCGATCCGTCCACCATCTCTCCCGTCACCCTCGACACCACGTTCGGCCCGGGTGATCTGCTCGAGTACGGGGAGGTCCTCCGCGGCGTGCTGGAGGACGAGAAGCCCCTGTCGGTGCGCGACGACATGTCGGTCGAGTCGTGGCGCATCGTCGAGCCGGTGCTGGACGCCTGGCGCGACGGGCGTGTCCCCCTCGACCACTACCCGGCCGGCAGTGCCGGACCCGAGGCATGGGCCGGGCGAACGGCTTGAGTGAACACTGAGTACCACTCGGATTCTCGTCCGGCGGCGGAGGGAGTTGGTCCAACTCAGGCGTGAGGTGATCGGCGGCAGGTCTTCGGGAGCCGGCGTCCAGGAACTGCTCCGGGCACGGCTCCGGGAGCGACTCCGGGAACGGCTCCGGGAAGCGCTCCGGGAGCGACTCCGGAGAAGGGCCCCCTACCGGGCGACGGAAGGCCCCTCCAGCTCGCGCAACGCCTCCACGACCCGGTCGGTGGTCTCCTCCGGCGCACCGGACACGTCCACCGTCACTCCGGCTTCGTCCGGCTCCAACGGCTGTAGGGCGGCGAGTTGGGAGGCGAGGAGCTTCGTGGGCATGAAATGCCCCTGGCGGCGCGTCAGCCGCGACTCGATGAGCGCGCGGTCGGCCGTCAGGTGCACGAACACGATGCCGGGGGCCGTGGCCCGCACACGGTCACGGTAGGCCCTGCGGAGCGCCGACCCGCTGATCACTCCGCCGACCCCCGTGCGATCACGCGCCCACGCGCCGATAGCGTCCAGCCAGGGTTCGCGGTCCTCATCGGTGAGCGGGCTACCGGAGGCCATCTTCTCGATATTGGCCCGCGAGTGGAAGTCGTCGCCCTCGGCGTACGGGACACCGAACCGATCCGCGAGCAGGCCACCGATCGTGGTCTTGCCGGTCCCGGCCACCCCCATCACGACCACGACCCGGGTGCCGGTCATGTGTCCCTCCTGCCCAGGCAGGGGATGGGTGCGGGAGCCGGCGAGGACGACGGAACGGACATTCCTCGATCGTCGCAGGAAAACGGAACGCAGGCAGCCTCAGCCCGCTGACGCGGCACGCACCCAGCACCGTCAATTGCGCGCACACCTGCTGCTCTCGCCCTCGCCGGCGCACTCTTGCCGACGAGCGCGCCGCTGCCGTGCGCGCCGCGACGCTCGATGCGCTGTCGGGTCCGTGGAACGTGCCGGTGCGCTTCATAGGCCGGTACCGCAGTGCTGCTTGGGGAGTGTGTGCCGGCCTGTGCTTCCTCACGAACACGGTGCTGCGTCAGAGCGGGACCGTGGACTCCTTCAGTCTGTGGGGCTTCCTGTGGGCTCTGCCGGTGCTGGTCGTCGACCGGCGGTTCGCGGCCGTCCGCAGGCAGGCCGAGGCACGGTACGTCGCGGGCCTCGAGGCCAGGCTCGCCGCCGAGCAGTGATCCGGGCGGGGTACGGATCCCGGTCTGCGGTGACTGTCGATACGCCCGCCCGTTGGCGGGGGGCGCAGGTGCCGTTCGGGCGGGTCCGCTCGGTCCGGTCGGGGTGTACACGCCGCCCGGCTTCGCCGGGGGGTACGTGCCTGCCGCTCGGTGCCGCGCATGCTCGTCCCGCCCGCGCTGAAAAGGTCGGCGGTCCCGAGCGGTGGTGGGGTTCCTCAGGCCTGTCTGCTGCTCATGTCGGCACGTCCGCGGCGGGTTGCGAGCGATCTGCGCGCAGTCCATTCGGCCAGGGGTTGCAGGGCCTCGATCAGGTCTTTCCCCGCGGGCGAGAGACTGTAGGTGATCTGGACGGGCGTGCTCGGCACCACTGTCCGTTCCATCAGTCCCTGGCTTTCGAGTTCCTTGAGGCGTTGGGAGAGCAGGCGGTCGGAGATGCCGTCGATCAGTGCCCGGTACTCGCCGAAGCGTCGGGCGCCCTGGACGGCGGCCACCAGGATGGAGCCCGTCCAGCGGCGGCCCACCACCTCAAGGGTGTCCTGCAAACGGGGGCAGCTGTCGTCGTCGATCGAACCGCGTTCGAGGTGCCGTGGCACGTCATCACCCCTCATACACTTACCTATGGTGAGTAGCTTATGCCATGTTCCGGGTGCAGCCGGTGCACGGCTGCACCGGCTGCTGCCGCACATTCGCCATGACAGCAGGGCGTGGGACGGTCGCCTCAGACCGCAGCACGGGGCGACCCGCGGGACGGGTGCTGGAGCGCCCGGGCTCAGGGCGGAGGGTCGATCGGCGGGAGCTGCAGATGCCCACCCTCGCGACGAACGGGCCGTCGCGGAGGAAAGGGGCGGCAGCGGTGGGCCCGTGTCTCGCGCGCCGGGAACGTGCTGATCGCGGTTGTTCGGAGAGATGATCAGCAAGGTCCGCGCCCGTGTCCTGCCGGCCGCTCAGCGCCGTTCGCTGGACGAACTGACGCACGATTTGATTTTGTCCGCCGGGGACACCACGTCGAAGCGTTCGGCCTTCTGGACGATGCTGACGCTGGCGGCGGTCATCGCGGCCGGAGGAGTGCTCACCGACTCGACGGCGACCGTGATCGGCGCCATGATCATCGCACCGCTCTCGACGCCGATCATGGGCATCGCCCTCGGGTCGGTGCAACGGCGCCGCACCGGATCTGCCGTGGTCGTCCTCCTCGCGTGCCTGTGGGTGATCGCGATCGGAATGGTCATGTCGGTCGCCTTGCCCGCCCACTACGACCTGCCGACAGCCAGGTCTCGTCGCGGACGTCGCCGGGCCTGATGGACCTGATCGCCGCCCTGGCGACCGGCCTGGCCGGCGCGGTCGCGTTGGCCCGTCGGGACGTCGCCGCCGTACTCCCCGGAGTCGCGATCGCCATCTCTCTCGTCCCGCCCCTGGTGGTGACAGGGGTGTGCCTGGGAAAACTGTCGGGATGGCTGGCGCTGGGCTCGCTGGCGCTGTTCGTGTCGAACCTCTTCGCCCTGGTCTTCGCCGGCATCGTGGTCTTCGCCTCACTGGGCTACGCCGCGGAGGCGGACAAGGTGGCCGGGCGCCCCGCCGGCCGGACATCTGCGGCCATGGCTCTGCTGTTCGTCATCGTGCTCGTGCCGCTGACGGCCAACACCGCGGCCACGTTGCTGATCAACGCGTGGACCGGCCGGGCCAAGGACGCTGCGGAGCGCTGGCTCGCCGACGAGCCGGGCGCCTCCGTCACGAGCGTCGACGCGTACTCCCGGACGTTGCACATCCACGTCCGTACGCCGGGAGAGCTTCCGCCGGTGCAGTCCCTGTTGGACCAGCTCCACGGACAGATCCCGGACGGCATCCCCGTCGTGGTGGATGCCTCCGAAGGGCGGCGCATCGACGCCGGAAACGTCGGCGACTGAGCGTGTCCGCCCAGCGGGGACCCACCGGGCCCTGACGCTGTGCCCGTCGGTCACCGATCCGGCGGGGGCGTGCCGTGACGGGGACGGAGCGCTGCCCGGCCGGGAAGGCTGCAGGTACAGGACAGTGGGGGTTTTCGTCTCCTTGACGATAGGAGGGTGCGGCGGATATCGTCATGACGACGAAAAAGGGGGGTCACATGGCCGACATCACCTCACGCCTCGGCTGGCGTCACCTGCGCTCCGCGCCCACCGCCCATGTGCGGTACCACCGGAACGGCCGGCTCGTGCACGACGGCCCGGGGCTGAGTTTCTGGTTCCGGGCGCTCACCGCCTCACTCTCCGAAGTGCCCGTGGACGACCGGGAACTGGCCGTCGCCTTTCACGCACGCACCTCGGACTTCCAGGACGTCGGCGTCCAGGCGACCGTCACCTACCGGATCCACGACCCGGCGACGGCCGCCACCCGCCTCGACTTCTCCATCGACCCGGACTCCGGTGCCTGGCGCGGCGCACCCCTGGAGCAGATCGCCACCCTGCTCACCGAGTCCGCCCAGCAGCACGCCCTCGACGTGCTCGCCCGCACCCCGCTGGCGTCGGCCCTCGCCGACGGCGTCGCCACGGTCCGCGAACGGGTGAGCGGCGGTCTCGCCGCCGACCCCCGCCTGCCCGCCACCGGCATCCAGGTGGTCGCCGTGCGCGTGGTGGCCGTCCGGCCCGAGCCGGAGGTCGAGCGCGCACTGCGCACGCCGGCCAGGGAACAGATCCAGCAGGAGGCGGACCGCGCCACCTACGAGCGGCGCGCGGTGGCGGTCGAGCGTGAACGGGCCATCGCGGAGAACGAGTTGGCGAGCAAGATCGAACTCGCTCGCCGTGAGGAACAACTGGTCGAGCAGAACGGCACGAACGCACGCCGCCGTGCCGAGGAGAACGCGGCGGCCGATGCCGTACGGGCGGAGGCCGAGGCCTCCCGCATGGTGCGCCTGGCCCGCGCGGAGGCCGAGGCGGCGGAACGCACCGGCGCGGCGCGGGCCGAGACGCAGGCTGCCTGGCTGAGGGTCCACGCGGAGGTGGGCCCGGCCGTGCTGCACGCGCTGGCGGTCACCCGGCTCGCCGAGAACCTGCCCCGCGTCGACAGCCTCACCCTGTCGCCGGACGTCCTCACCGGCCTGCTGGCCAAGCTCGGCGCGGCGGCGCCGACGGCGGCCGGGGACGGAGACGAACCCGTGGCGGAGGCACGGCCGTGAGCCTCGCCCCGCGTGCCGTGCTCGTCCACCGGACGACGGAGTACGAGGAACTGCTCGCCCGGCACGGCACCCGCGGGCAGGCGGAGTTCTTCCTCGCCTCACGGGGCAGGAGCATCACCGACGTGGCCGAACGCCATCACCGCGCGGCGCGTGCCATCGCCGACGTGGCGGCCGCGATACCGCTGACCTGGCGGCAGGCCCGCGTCGAACGGGCCGACCTCGACCGGTTCCTCTTCGGCCCGGAGGACATCGTGGTGGTCGTGGGACAGGACGGCCTCGTCGCCAACACGGCGAAGTACCTGTCGGGACAGCCGGTGGTGGGGATCGACACCGATCCCGGCCGCAATCCGGGCGTACTCGTACGCCACCGGCCTGCAGACGCCGGCAGGCTGCTGCGGGCCGCCGCCCAGCGGGGCGCGGCGGCGGACGAACTGACGATGGTGGAGGCGGTGGCGGACGACACTCAGCGGCTGGTCGCCCTCAACGAGATCTTTCTCGGCCCGGCGGGCCATCAGACCGTCCGCTACCGGATCGGCCCCGACCACGACGGCGCGGCCCCGGAGGCACAGGCGTCGTCGGGCATCATCGTCGGAACCGGGACCGGGGCGACAGGGTGGCTGCGTTCGCTGTGGCTCGAGCGCGGCAGCACCCTGGCGCTGCCCGCTCCGGCCGAGCGGCGTCTGCTGTGGTTCGTTCGCGAAGCCTGGCCGTCGCCCGCGACCGGGACCTCCCGCTCGGCGGGCGCCCTGTCCGGCGCCGAGGGGCTGCGGGTCACCGTCGAGAGCGACCGTCTGGTCGTCTTCGGCGACGGCATGGAGTCGGACGCGCTGTCACTGACCTGGGGCCAGAGCCTGCGGGCGGGGATCAGTGACACGGCCCTGCGCCTGCTGCTCTGACACCGGGCTCGGCCTGCCTTGCCTCTGTAAGGGCGGTGTGCGGCGCCCCGGTTGTTCGAGGTGCGGGTCGCGGCCGACTCCGGGGGTGTTGGTGGCCCCTGGTGCCGGGGCGCAGTGACGGCGAAAGCGCGCTTCATGACGCCGCCGGGGTCAGATTGCGGGGCGCCGCCTGGCGCCACCGCCGTGTCCGTTCAGCGGGATCAGGGTCTCCAGATGAGCGCCTTTGACCCAGGCGCCCAGCAGGTCGCGGTGCAGGGCCACGATGTCCTGGCGCACGGCCAGCCCCAGCGCGGCCTTCGTGAACGTGCGGCAGGTGGTGACGAACAGGGCGACGTCGGCGCCGTGTTCGGGGCGGGCGGTGCCGACGAACTTCTGCATGTCCTGCGAGGACACACTCCGGTGCGGCGCGTACTTCTTGCACTGCACGACCAGTTTGCGGCCGTCGGCCAGGTAGCCGACCACATCTGCCCCCAGGTCGCCACTCTTGCCGCTGACTTCGACTTTCGTGCAGCCGTCCCGTCGGCACAGATCGGCGACGTACGCCTCGAAGTCCTGCCACGACAAGGCGTCGACCTCGGCCATCGACAACTCCCGCGCCCGGGCCTCCTCCTGCGCCCGCCACGCGCGGTCCTCGCCGACGGCGTTACGGTGCGCCTGCAGCAGCTTCCATCCGGCCCCGCCCAACACGGCTGCGGCGAGCACCGAGACCAGGACGGGCCACACCACCGACCAGTTCCGGACCGCCCACACCACGGCTGCCGCCGCCATCAGGGCCGCCACGCCCTGTAGCCGTCTGCGCGTGCGCTTCTTCAGGCGCCGGTGCCATCGACGTGCTGCCATCGCTCCCCCAGTCCCCCGTCTGTTCCCGGTCCCGTCATGTGCGCGCGGCCGGCCTGTGCGGTCCAGCCGGAGCATCCTGTGTAGCCGGGCGTCGGCGATCTTGGAGGCGGATTGCCGACGAACGGCATAAATCCGTCGGACCTGGCTGAATAGCGCGGGACCCGGTGGTCAACGGGCACGATGTCGCCCGCTTCGGGACCGGCCCAGCGCCTGCTCGTCGAGAGGGCCGACGCGGTTGCGGCATGATCAGGGCCAGCCGACTTTCCGGGGGCTGACATGTCATGGTCTGAACACACAGTGGTGCGCGACGGTGTCCGGCTCGTATGCCGGGACTGGGGCGGGCCCGGTGAGCCCCTTGTGCTGCTGCACGGTCTGGCTGGTCACGCGGGCGAATGGGACGCGCTGGCACGGAGGTTGAGCTCCCGGTATCGGGTCGTCGCGGTCGACCAGCGCGGGCACGGCGTCAGCGAGCGCCATCCGGTGGACGTCTCCCGGGCCGCCTACGTCGCCGACGTCTTGGCCGTCGTGGATCAGCTGGGGCTGCGGCGGCCCGTCCTGGTCGGCCAGTCGCTGGGCGGGCACACGGCCATGCTCACCGCCGCCGCGCATCCCGGGCTGGTTCGCGCCCTCGTGCTCGTCGAGGCCGGCCCCGGCGGTCCGAACCCGAGCGTCGGCGAGGACATCGGCGGATGGCTCGACTCATGGCCGACTCCGTTTCCCTCACGCGAAGCGGCAGCCGCGTTCTTCGGCGGCGGACCGGTCGGCGCGGGCTGGGCGGCCGGGCTGGAGGAACGCGCGGATGGGTGGTGGCCGCGCTTCGACAGAGACGTCATGGTCGGCTCCCTGGCCGAGAACGCGCGGCGTTCTTTCTGGCACGAGTGGGGGCAGGTCGCTTGTCCCACCCTGGTCGTCATGGCCCAGTCCGGCTTCCTCTCCGCACAGGAAGCCGACGAGATGCTCCGCCGACGGCCCGCCACCATGGCCCTGAGCATGCTCGGCACCGGCCACGACCTGCACCTGGAGCAGCCCGAGATCCTGCACAGCGTGGTCTCGGACTTCCTCAACGGCCTGAACTGAGAAGGAAGTCGGCCGCTCAGTGGGGCGGGGCGCACGCCCGCAGCCATCGGCTCCTGCATGACCTCCGCGTCCGGCGACAGGCATCCGCCAGGGGGCCAGGCAGACGGTTCAGGATGATGTGGTGACGACGTCGCGGATCGCGTCGATGACCAGGCGGGGTTGGTAGAGGTAGATGTCGTGGCCGCTGTCGGTGTTCGTGATGTACTTCTGGGCGCCGAGTGCCTCGCTGAGGCGCTGCTGGGAGGCCAGCCAGTCCTCGAAGGTGACCTGTTCGCCCTTTCTCGCCTCGGGGGGCAGGAGGTCGACACGCCAGGGCTTGTCGGCGGACAGCACGATGGCCGGGACGGCGGGCGGGTCGGCGGCGGCGTTGATCTTCTTGAAGGCGTCGAGGAGACGCACTCCTTCTCTCGACTCCGGTGACGTCTGGGCGTTGGAGGCGTCCCAGTTCTTCACCGCTTGAGGGCTTGCGACCTCGGCCATGCGCTCGGTGACGGCGTCCACCATCACCAGGCCCGCGACGTGCTGCGGATGCGTGCGCGTGTAGAGGGTGGCGATCAGACCGCCGTAGGAGTGCGCCACGAGGACGTAGGGGCCCGGCTCGCCGAGGGCGGTCAGCAGGGCGCCGAGGTCGTGCACGTCGGCGTCGACGGTGTGCGGCTGCGGCCTGGGCGTGGACACGTCGCCGCCTGTGGCGCGGACGTCGGGGCGGTCGTAGGTGCACACCCGGGCGAAGCGGGAGACCTGCGAGAACACCGAGTCGCTGCTGCGGTGTATGCCGCTCTGCCGCCAGGGCAGGTCGTCGCCGGGCGCGTCGTGTACGGGGTCATCCGGGTCCAGGATCGACATCCAGTCCTCGGCGCCGTTGCCCTTGCCCGCGATGAGGACCACCGTCGGAGAGCCGCTGCGGGCGTGGGTGCCCTTGCAGGCTGCGTAGATCTTGCGCCCGCCGCCTATGTCCACGAGTCCGCTGACCTCATGGTCACCGGCTTCAGTACGCGCGGCCGGCGGTGGATCGGGGTCGGTGTCCGCTGCGGCGGCGACCGCGCCGGTGCCGGCCCAGGGCAGCACGCACAGCAGCAGTCCTGCGACGGCGCTGCGTGCACCGTGACGGTGGGAGGGGAACCAGGACATACAGCCTCCCGGAACCGGTGAAGGCCCCGCGGAGCCGGAGGGCCCAAGGGTCAGTTGCGGGCCGGACGGACGCCGTTCTCATCGTCCCACCAGCGCCCACCGGTCGCACGGCGGGGACGAGCGAGGGTGCGGGTCGGGTCCCGTCGGGCGTCCATGCCGCTGGGCACAGCGATCATGTACGGGGCCCGCAGAAAGCGGGCCGGAAGGCTTACGGCACCGTGTAGATCGCTGTCGGAGACGGCGGGGGGCGTGATCCGCACCGTCGCACGATCGGCTACAGGGTGATCCAGTAGCGGCGCTTGATGCCCGCGGTGGTGGTGCGGACGTCTTCCAGGACGCCGCCGTTGCGTTCGATGCTGCGGCGCGACCCGGTGTTGTCGTCGTCGCACGTGACGAGGACGCGGTCCAGGCCGAGTGCTCGGGCCTCGGGAGTACGGCCCCGAGCGCCCACGTTGCCAGGCCGCGCCTCCGGCAGGAGGGCCGGATGCTGTAGCCGATGTCGAGCAGGAGGGCGTTTAGGTAGTGCCGTAGGTCGATCGCTCCCAGGTAGTCGGAGCCCTCGACGATCCACCAGTGGGTGGCGTGGACGCGCTCCTCGCCCACGGCGACCGACCTGTCCGATTGCTGGTGCAGGCGTGCGACCCACTCCGAAAAGACGCCGGGGCTGTCGAGGGCGGCGGCATCGGGGGCGAGACGCAGGCCCGTGCCGTCCTGGTGGGCGCCCGGAGGCCATTCGTCACGCGCGGCGAGCCACGAGGAGTGCAGTCGGGCTGTCGGCGCGATCAGTTCAGGCATGCGACCGAAGTTAACATCATCCACGTCGCAGCCCATGGGCGGCAGCCGGCCGGTTTCGACGCCGGTGCAGTCTCCACGGTTCGGATTCTCCGTGTTCTACAGCTCGAACTCCACGTGCTCGATGTCGGTGAACCGGACCTCCTCCAGGCTGCCCGCGCGGCGGCCTCCGTCCTGGAAGTAGACCTCCTTGAGTGCTTCGGCCGCGATCTCCCGCAGCCGGGCGTCGTCCGCGCCGGCCTCCTGGGCGTCGAAGAGGCGGGCGGCGTAGACGGGGGGCAGGGCGACGGTCAGGTGCCGGATGCGGTCCTGGTCCGTCGAGCCGATCGGGGCGGTGTAGCCGAGGCGGGCGCGGGTGTCGATGACGATGCCTCCCGTGCTCGCCGCCTGTTCCTTGGCGCGCGCCCGGATCCGTGGCTGCCACCGCTTGGTCACCTCACGCTCCAGGCGTGCGGCCAGGTCCGGACGGGGCTTTCTGATCTGGTTCCTGACGTAGCGTTCGACCGTGCGCTGGGAGACGCGCAGCAGTTGGGCGACCGCGCGGGTGCCTTTCATCTGCCGGACCAGGTACCGCATTTGGGCGGGTGCGCTCTTGGGTGCCGGGCGGGTGAAGGACTTGTGCACCGCGGCGTCCAAGCCGTCCCCGAACAGGCTCATCTCGGCCGCCTCTCCTACTCTCCGTCGTCGACGCCGGTGACGGTGCCGTCCTTGATGTAGCGGGCGAGGTTGAGTTCCGGAGCGTCGAAGCGCTCACGGACCTCTTCGCCCCACAGGACGCTCTGGGTTCCCTCGTGCTTGACGAGGCCGGGATTGACGCCCAGCTTGAAACCGCCGGGGAGCGGCTTGCCGTCCCGGTAGGGCAGGACGTCCAGCGGGCTGGTGCCGTCGGCCGCGTAGACGACGCAGTCGGACAGGACGGCCACCGGGTACTGGCCGGTGAACGCCGCATGCCGGACCATCTTGCGGTGCAGGTTGATCCGGGTGCGGGAGATGACCGCCGCCCGGATGTCCGGCCGCCACGTCGGACGGGACAGCGCCCGCCACGGCTCGCCAGGCCGCCAGCCCTCACCGCGCGGGCGCTCACGCAGCTTGCCCAGGCCGCCCTTGACCGTCGCCTTGACCGCCGACACGACGATCGCCAGTTCCGGGTCACGCTCCGCCCAGCCGTCCATCGCCGCGAGGAAGTCGGCCGGGGCCATGTCCGCGTGGACGCCGAGGTCGGCCATCGTGGCGAGGTACGCGTCGCGCAGCCGCTGGTACCAGCCGTCCAGGTAACGGCCGTTGTCGTGGCGGACGTACGCCTCCAGCGGGCGGACCTCGTAGCCGAGCTCCTGGGCGTAGGCGACGGTGGGTGTGGCGTACCAGGCGGGGCCGGTCGGCCGCTCGCCCTTCGGCGTGAACGGGGAGGGCAGCAGGTCGCCGTCCAGCTCCACCCACTCCTTGCCGGCCTTGACGCGGGACAGGTCGACGTGGGACAGGTCGACCAGCCACGAGCCGGGCAGCTTCGGGTCGAACACCGGGGACTTGACGTGCGTGGGCGCACCCAGACCGACGTTCAGGCCGTTGGCGCCCGCGGCGAAGGCCAGGTTGACGTCGATGCCGACCAGGTGGCGCAGGGTGCACTCCGCGTCCGTCATGGGCCGCGCCCAGTCGTACGCCTCCTCGAACAGCTTCTCGCCGGGGCCTCGGACGTGGAAACGCGGCAGATCCTTCAGCAGCGGATGCCCGTCCGGGGCCTCGCACGGTGCGCAGTCCACCGGGTCGCTGCCCAGGCTGCCCGGGTTGCGCTCGGAATGCCGGCGGCCGTCCGCGTCCGGCTGGGAGGCGCGGGTCGGGGGGTGCAGCACGGTCATCAGCTCCAGGCCGGTCACGGCGGTCGAACCGCACGGTGTCATCACCCTCGACGCGTACACGCCCAGAACCCGGGCCAGCTCCGCCGGAGGCAGATCGGCGGCGGCGCCCCAGTGCCGGGGGTCCAGCGCGTTCCACGACGGGATGCACAACTGCACGCAGGACCGCTCCCCGCCCTGCGCGGGACGGTAGATCCGGGCCCACGGCCCGAAGCCGCGCTTGGTGAGCTTCCAGCCGGCACGCGTCAGCTGCTTGACGACTTTGTGGCCCTCCGCGATCCGCCCTGCCAGCCGCTCGCCGTCCGACAGTGCGGCGGGCAGGCCGTAGCGCTCCAGCGCGGCGCCGGTGAGGACGAGCAGCGGATCGGCGTCCCTGCCCGGCCCCGACAGCCTCGGCTGCCCCAGCTTCGCCTCGCGCAGGGTCCACTCGACCAGGGCCGGGATGCTCTTGGCAGGCACCTCCAGCATCAGACCGCCGGTGCAGTACGCCAGCACGTGGCCCTCGGCGTCCACATCCACGACGGCGAGTGGCCCGTTGGCGAAGCGCGACTCGGGTGCGTCCGGTGCGCCGGCTGAGGCTGCCTTCCTCGCGGCTGGGCGGGCGGACACCGGAGAGGGGGCGGAGGTGCGGGCCGGCTTCGGGATGGGGCCCGGGGCGGGGGCGGGGGCCGGGGCGGGGGTCCCGGGGACGTGCGTAGGTGGTGGGGTGGCCGGTGTCGCCGGTGTCGCCGGTTCGTTCGGATGGGGCGGGGTCGTGGCCGCAGGTGCCGCTGCGTCCTCTGTCGGCACGGCCACGGCAGCGGGCGGTGGATAGAGTTCCGCGAGCTGTTGGAGGAGCCGGGCGTAGGCATCGCGTTCCGGCGGTCGCGGCTCGGTCTTGCCCGCCTCCCACCCGCTGACGGTGGCACGGCGTACCTTCAGTGCCGTGGCGACCTCTTCGACCGTCAGACCGTGGGCCTTGCGCAGACGCCTGCGCTCGTCCGGCGGCGGCAGCGGAGCGCGGGACGCGACCAGCGCGTCGATCGCATCGAACAACTCGGACACGGACACCTCCTGGCCGCCACTGTAGACCAGGGATCGTACGTATCACGCACTTTGGGCGCACCCTCCGCGTACATGGTCTGCGTCATCCGGGGACGCTGACCTCGTCCACAACCCACCTCGTACGGACCTCCGTCGTACCGCGCGGGAAGCTGCTCCTGTTGCTGCTTCTCAGTGTTGCGGTCGAGCGGCGGCGGTCCGTGAAGCGTCGGCGGGGCGGCACAATAGGTCCGCGGGTCATGGTGACGGGTACGGGGCAGAGGGGGCGGAGCACCATCGTTCGACGGCGCATGCGGCGTACGGTCCGGGCAGGTCTGGTCGCGACGGTGCTGACGGGGGTGGCGGCGTGTGTTCCTGCGCCGCCCGAACCGCTGCCGCCCCGGTTCTCCGGTGCTGCGCTGTCCGCGGACACGGCGGTGTCGGAGGTGCGGTCGGTCCTGGCGGCCGAGGGCATCGAGATGGACAGGGAGCCGTCGGACGGCTCCGGACGGTGCCTGGAGCGGCTGCACGGCCGGCATCCGCTGCCACGGGCGGAGGTCGCTGTGCGGGCGGCTTTCGCACGGGCCCGCTCCGAGTACGGCTGGCGAACCGGTCCCGACATGGGTGCCCAGACGCTCACCCTCGCCAAGGGCAACTGGACCGTTGTGGCCCCCTTGCCCGGGGAGGCGGCCCAGGGGCTGGAGGAGCCCGTGGTCATGTCGATGATGTGCGTGGACAGCGGCGGCCCGGCCGATGGCAAGGGGGCGAGCGCGGGGCCTGTGCCGTCGAGCACGGCCTACGGCAGTGCCGAGGGTGGCGGATAGCGTGCGGTCATGGTGATGACGGGGAAGCAGAAGGTGCTGTACCGGCAGGGCACCGGGTTCTGGCGCATGACGGCGAAGTGGGTGGTGGTCTTCGGGGCGTTGGCGGTCCTGGACGGCGGGCTGCTGCGGTCCTGGGGGGACGCCCTGGTCTGGCCGCTGATCGGGCTCATGTTGTGGCTGCCCTTCGGGGTCGGTGTCGTCTGGTATCCGAAGAAGGACCAGCGCGTGAAGCTGACGGTGCGTGACCTGCGGGTGCGACGCAAGCGGCTGCCGATGGAGAAGGTGAACCTGCTCCACGTGGCACGGCTGTGGCTGGAGGGCCGGTCGACCGCCGACGAGCAGCCGGTGCGGGAATGGGCGCGCCGCGACCGGGTGGTCTGGGTACCACTGCGGGACGGCCGGGCGTTCGGCGTGGAGTGCCGTGATCCGGCCGCGTTCGCCGAGGTCTTCGGAGCCTTCGCGGTCGAGGCATGCGGTGGGCCCGACATCGTCCGGGCGCGGGCCGCCGCGGAGACCTACCCGGAGCCGCGCCCGGTGCGGCCCCGGCCCGCCGAGGGTGGCGGCTCCTCCTGGGCGGATGTCCTGGACGTCTTCGGCTGACGGGGGCCGGGATGCCGGGGGGCCGCGTCGGCCGCGGCCGTAAGCCTCGGACCCTTAGGTCTCGAACGCCTACGCCTCGGACGCTGACGTCCCGGACGCGGACGTCTCCAAGCCGGCTTTCAGACGGTCGTCCGATCGGCGGGCCGGGCGGCGCTGCGGGTCACGGCCCTGCGGCCGAGGAGTACGGCGCCCAGCCCCAGCGGGACGGCCACGACGGCACCGACGAGGCCGTTGCCGGTGCCCGGACCACCACTGGCGGTGGCCAGGTGCAGTACCGCGAGAACCGTGCCGGCCGTTCCCGCCGCGATGGCCGCCAGCCCGCCGGTGCGCGCTCGGTCGGTGCTCATGCGGCGGCCGGCGCGGGACAGGACCAGCCAGGCGATGGCCAGCCCGAGGGCGCCCGCGGCCAGGGCCAGGTTGGCCCCGGTGCGTCCGTCACCGATGATGCCGCCCTCGGCGGCCGCCATGAGTGTTGCTGGAACGCTCATGTCGCTCCCCTTCCTCTTCTCTTCTGCTTCTCTTCTGCTTCTCTTCCGCGGCAGCCTGTCCTGCTCCTGCTCCTGCTCCCGTGCTCTTCCGTGCTTGGGTGCTGCCTTCCAGAGCATGCGCTCCGGCGGTCCTGCCGGTCGTCCGGCAGACGCGGACACTTCCCTCTGCCGCCGTGGCGGCACCCGGGTACCGCGGCGGCGGCAGGCGGCTCGCCGGTACCGCGGACGTGGTAGCCGTCCGCTCGTCCACAGGCCGGACGCGCCCACCACCCCATCCGGCTACGGTGCACCTATGGACAAAGGACGGTTCGCTGTCCCGGCCGCAGTCACCGACGGGGCCATCGCCCTGGCCGTGGCAGCGTTGCTGCTGGTCACCGGGCTGTCGGGGGCGCATCCGTCCGGAGCGCGCGAGCTGCTCGGAGCCCTCCTGCTGGGGGCCGGCGGGCTGGCGCTGGCCGCGCGCCGCCGGGCGCCGCGCGTGGTCCTGGCCGTCACCGGGCTGTGCGCGGTGGGATATCTGGGGGCCGGGTTCGACGTGCTCACCGTGGCCTACCTGGTCGCGGTCTACGGTGCCGTACGCGCCGGGCACCGCACCTTCACGCTGGCCGCCTCCGTAGGGATGCTGGCTCTGCTGCCTCTCACTGCCCTGGTCCTGCACGACGCGGGCCCGCGCGAAGCCCTGGCGCAGGCCCGCGACACGCTCGAGCTCGCCTGGCTGATCGCCGCCTTCGCCGCCGGTGAGGCGGTGCGGCTGGCCGAACGGCGGGCCGACGAAGCCGAACGCACCCGCGAGGAGACCGCGCGCCGCCGGGCCGACGAGGAGCGGCTGCGCATCGCGCGGGAACTGCACGATGCGCTCACCCACCAGATCTCGGTGATCAAGGTGCAGTCCGAGGTGGCCGTGCATGTGGCGCGGCGCCGGGGCGAGCAGGTGTCCCCTGCCCTGCTCGCGATCCAGGAAGCCGGGCGGGAGGCGAGCCGGGAGCTGCGCGCCACCCTGGAGGCGCTGCGCGACGACGACACCAGCCCGCCGCACGGACTCGACCACATCCCGCAGTTGGTGGAGCGCTTCCAGGGAACCGGTCTGGAGACGACGCTGACCATCGGGGGCCATCCGCATCCCGTGCCGGCCGCGGTGAGCCGCACCGCCTACCGGATCGTTCAGGAGTCGCTCACCAACGTGGCCCGGCACGCCGCCGCCACCACGGCCAGGGTGCTCATCGACTACCGGCCGGACGCTCTCGCCCTGCGCGTCGACGACGACGGGACAGCCGTGTCGCCCTGTGCACCGATGCTCGGGCCGGGGCTCGGGCTGCTCGGCATGCGGGAACGTGTCACGGCCCTGGGCGGGCGGCTGCACACCGGGCCGCGCAGTTCGGGCGGCTTCACCGTACAGGCCGAACTTCCTACGAACGGAGCCTCGTGATCCGGGTTGTCCTGGTCGATGACCAGCCGCTCATCCGCAGCGGTTTCCGTGCGCTGCTCGACCTCGAGGACGACATCGAGGTGGTGGCCGAGGCCGCCGACGGCCAGGAATGCCTGGCGCTCGTCGGGGAGCTGTTGCCCGATGTCGCTCTCGTCGACATCCAGATGCCCGTCATGGACGGCATCGAAGCGACCCGGCGCATCGCCGCGGACCCGGCCCTGGCCGCCGTCCACGTCGTCATGCTGACCAACTACGGCATGGACGAGTACGTCTTCGACGCGCTGCGCGCCGGAGCGGCCGGTTTCCTGGTCAAGGACATCCTTCCGGAGGACTTCCTGCACGCCGTCCGCGTCGCCGCCCGCGGGGACGCGCTGCTCGCACCCGCCCTCACCCGCAGACTCATCGACCGGTACGTCACCCAGCCACCGCGCACCCTCGCAGGCGACGGCAGCGGCAGCGGGCTCGCCGAGCTGACCGGCCGCGAACGCGAGGCGGTCGTCCTGGCCGCCCACGGCCTGTCCAACGACGAGATCGCCCACCGGCTGGTCATCAGCCCGGCGACCGCCAAGACCCACATCAACCGGGCCATGACCAAGCTCCATGCCCGCGACCGCGCCCAACTCGTCGTCCTCGCCTACGAGTCCGGCCTGGTCACTCCGGGCACCAGCCCCTGACCCGCCCCCGGGCACCTCCCGGGCCGCGCCCCCGCCCCACGGGCCGCAACAGAACTGCCACAGGAACCCGAGATCGCTTGACCCTGCCCCGGCGGGAAGGCCGACAGTGTTCCCGTGTTCCCGTCCGGAGGACCGGTGAACGGGGGCGGGGTTTCTGCCGGCCGGGGACATCGACGGAGAGGGAGGGGAATGTCGTGGCGACACCGTGCGTCATCCTCGACATCGGCGGCGTGCTGGAGCTCACGCCGGAGACGGGGTGGGTACAACGGTGGGAGGAGCGGCTGCGGTTGCCGCCCGGCACCGTTCACGAGCGGATGCGTGACGTGTGGCAGGCCGGGAGCGTCGGCCGGGTCAGTGAACGTCAGGTGCACGAGGAGGCGGGATTGCGTCTGGGCCTCTCCGTCGCCGAGGTGGACGCCTTCATGGCCGACCTGTGGGAGGAGTACCTGGGGGCGCCCAACGAGGAACTCATCGCTCATGTGCGGGGGCTGCGGGCGCTGCGGGGGCGCTGCAGGCTGGGCATTCTGAGCAACAGCTTCGTCGGCGCCCGGGAGCGGGAGTCGGGGCGGTACGCCTTCGACGAACTGGTGGAGCGGATCGTCTACTCGCACGAGATCGGTGTCGAGAAACCGGATCCGGAGGCCTTCGGGGCCGTATGCGCGAGCCTGGGGGTGCGACCGGAGAGCTGTCTGTTCGTCGACGACGCGGAGCCGAATGTCTTTGCCGCCCGGGCGGTGGGTATGCAGGCCCATCTGTTCGAGGACAACGCCCGGACGATCGCGCGGATCACGGCTCATCTCCAGGACGTCTCCTGACTGTTCGCCGGCCGGGGGACGCCTCGTGACGCCTCACCGGTCGGAAAAAGGGGAGGCGGTGACAGCCTTGGGACAGGCAGGATGTCTGCGCCCTGCATTCGCTCGAGAGGACCCCGACGACCGTGGCTCGTGCCGTGACCCTGATCCGCTCCGCCTCCCTGTCCGACGTCGCCGAGTACGCGTATGCGGCCACGGCGCCCGCCGAGTCCCGGCTCATCTTCCTCGCGGGGGCGTGTCCGCTCAACGACGACGGCTCCACGGCTGCCGTCGGTGACTACGCGGGCCAGGCAGCCAAGGCCGTGGAGAACATGCGGACCGCTCTCGCCTCGGCCGACGCGTCTCTGGAGGACGTGATCAGTACCAGGGTTCTCGTGGCGTCGTCCCGGCAGGAGGATCTGGTGACCGCCTGGGAAGTGGTCCGGGACGCGTTCGGCGACCACGACGTCCCCAGCACCCTGATGGGCGTCACGGTGCTCGGCTACGCGGACCAGCTGGTGGAGATCGAGGCCGTCGCCGCCGTGCTCGATGCGTAACCGCCCCCTCCTCCGCGCCCGCCCGTGCCCCCGGCCCCACAGACACGGCCGCCGGCCGGGATGAGCATCAGCGCTCAGGCCGCCTGAGTAGCTGATCCGTACCCTCGCGGACGAGGCTCGGCTTTGATCGCCGGTATGAAGAAGCGAGCCACCGTCACCGCCGCCGCCGTCGTCGTCACGCTCGTGGCGCTGTGTGCGCTGGTGGCCAAGGGGTGCGAGGCGGTGGCGGGCGGTCCCGTGGGCACGTCGGAGGACCTGCGGGCCCATGTGCGGGCCACCACCGAGGCCGGCAACGCCGTGTACCGCACCCTCTCGCCGGCGCCCGCCGGCGACCCCTCCCCGGTCAAGGAGGGGAGTTCTTCCTGCGTCGACGACTTCGGCTTCGACGACGGCGACGTCACGCGCAGCCAGCCGATCTACACCTGGAAGCTCAACTTCGCGGACGGCGACGACTACCGCGCTGCCATGAAGGCGCTGGAGGCGTCCTGGCGGGCGGACGGGCGCACGGTGGAGAAGGTCGAGCGGGGCATCATGACCACGTTCGACGACGGCATCCAGGTCACCTTCCACCGCGGCTGGTACAGCAACGAGCCGGAACTGCGCGCGGAGGGCAGGTGCATGCGCTATCGCAACGCCTACGGCGACGGCTCCTACCAGTACCTGTACGACGAGAACGGTGACGGCACGGTCGACGAGTACGAGCAGCCCGAGCGGTGAGAGCCCGCCCGCCGAGGCAGGGCCCCGCCCCCTGCAGACGCCGGGCCAGGCCGGGCCGGGCCGGTCGGCGCAGTCAGCTCGCGCCGTCCGCGTCGTACCGGGCGAGTGCGGGGCGCAGGGGCGGGTCGCCTGTGTCCGAGGAGTTGTTGAAGCGGACGACTCCCGCCGCGAGGACGGTTCGGGTGCCCGGGATCAGGCACGTCCGGGCGATGTCGAAGGGCTGCTTGAAGTCGTACCGGCGTTTCGGTTTGGGCACCTCGGACGGTTCGGGCAGCCGGTCCGGGGCGCGCAGCTTGTGCACGGCGCCGTCCCGGGTCCGGCGGGTCCACGCGTCCAGGAGCAGGCCGCCGGTTCCGTCGGGGACGGTCGTGGCGGTCGCGAAGGCACGGCCCTGGTCGGGGACGCTCGCCTTCGTCCACGCGGTGCCGTCACCGGTCAGCACGATGTCCTCGCTGTCGGGTTCCACGTCCGCCTCGCCGTGGTTGAAGTCGTGGCGGCCGAGGGCCCACAGGCGGTCGTTCACGGGGTCGTGGACGACGGTGTCGAGGGTGGCGGACGGCTCGGGCGGTAGGGGGTCGGGGAACCGGTACGTGGGCGTGTCGATCTGCTGCCAGGCACCGTCCGCCCATCGCGCGGTGGCGGGCTGGGGGTAGCACGCGCCGCCCTGGCCGCACTCGATGCCCGCCGCACCGGCGACCCAGGCGCGGGGGGTGCCGTCCGCGGCGGGCGCGGCGGCCAGGGCGGCGGCGGAGAAGGCCAGAGGGGGGACGTCCCAGCGCTGTCCGTCCCAGTGGACGACCTTGCCGGAGAGGTTCGCCCACAGGTGCGTTCCGGAGGCCACGCACCAGGCCCCGTCCGTGGCGCCGCCCGACCACTGTTCGCCCTGGACGGCCGGGGGGTCGGGGAGGCGCTGCCACTCCCCGCCCGCGCGGTGGAAGACGGCGAACCGACCGTTGCCGTCCACCGTCCGCTGCGCGAGCCAGAGCTCACCGGGCTCGCCCGCCGCCAGGGCGAAGGTGGACTGCCGGTCGCCCCTCTTCAGCTCGTCGGGCACCTCGGGCTCGCTCCACCGTCTGCCGTCCCAGTGCTCGAGGAACGGGGCGACGGACGGTTCGCCCCGCGTGCCCAGCAGCCATACGTCGTCCCGTGAGGTGACGGCCAGGGCGCGGTAGGAGGCGTCCTGGCCGCCGGGCGGGACGTGGGTGTAGCGCCAGGCCCTGCCGGGTGACGCGGCCGACGCGGCGTCGGCCGCCGGCGGGGCGTCGCCCAGTGCGGCCGTGTCCGTGGCGGGTGGGGTGGGTGGCGGTCTCTTCCCCTTCCCGTCCGGCTCGTCGCCTGTGGCGCAGCCGGTCAGCGCGGAGGCGCCGGTGGCCACGGCCAGGCCGATGAGGGTGCGCCGGGTGGGGAGGGAAGCATTCATGCGCACCGACTGTAGTACCGGTGGTCGGGGCAACTGCGCGGCCGGGTACGGGACATGGTCGGGAGCGGGTCCACGTTCCGGGCGGCTCGCGCGGGGCGGGCCGGCCCGGCGGCGTCACGGTCGGCGCGTCCCGGGGGGGTTCGGTGGGCCGGCCGTAGCCGACGCGGTGGGTCGCCGCAGTACCCGTCGCACCCCCAGGAGTGCAGGTCCTGACCACATGACTCGACCCCCATACATGTAGGTGGACCACATTGTGGCGGTCGGGTGGCGCACACCACACTGCCGGGTGTCGCTCAGGGCACGGTGATCCGCGCAGGCGGCCCCGGTGCCCTTCTCCGCGTATCGCCACCGCCTCAAGGAGCTGTACCGAGCATGCGTAGATCCGTTGTCCTCTCCGCCGCCGTGGCCGGCGTCGCCGCCCTGTTCACCGCCGCCTGTTCCGCCCCGGGCAGCAGCACCGCCTCCGGTGACAAGGAGGTCGAGGTCGCCCTGATCACCTCCACCAGCGGACCGCTGGCCTCCTACGGCGAGCAGTACCTGCAGGGCTTCGAAGCCGGGCTCGACCACGCCACCGACGGCACCGGCCGCGTCGACGGCATCAAGATCAGCCTGGTGAAGGACGACGACGGCGGCGACCCCGCCAAGGGTGTCTCCCTCGCCAAGCAGCGCATCGGCCAGGGCGTTCCGATCATCGCCGGGACCGCTGCCTCCGGTGTGGCCACGCAGATGGCGCCGGTGGCGGCGCAGAACAAGACCCTGTACATCAGCGGTCCCGCGGCCACCGACGCGGTCACCGGCGTGAACCGCTACACCTTCCGCTCGGGCCGTCAGACGTACCAGGACGTGATGACCGCCAAGAACATCCTGGGCGACTCCAAGGGCAAGAAGGTCGTCGTCCTGGCGCAGGACAACGCCTTCGGCCAGGCCAACGCCGCCGCGGTGAAGTCCGTGCTGGGGACCGGCGGCACCACGGTCAGCTCGGTGCTCGCCCCGCCGAGCGCGACCGACCTGACGCCGGTGGCGAGCAAGGTGAAGGCGGCCGAGCCGGACATGGTGTTCGTGGCGTGGGCCGGCGACACCGCCCAGTCGATGTGGTCCACCCTGGACCAGCAGGGCGTGCTGGACCCCGCCACCGTCGTCACCGGCCTGGACATCCGGGCCAGTTACCCGGTGTTCGGCAAGGCGCGCGACAAGGTGACCCTGCTGGCGCACTACGTGCCGGAGGCCACCCGTACGCCCGAGGCGCAGGCCATGCGGGCCTACTTCGGCAAGAAGAAGTGGCAGGAGGACCTGTTCACGCCGGACGGCTTCAACGCCGCCCAGATGGTCGTCGAGGCGGTCAAGGCCGGCGGTGCCGACGGCGACACCGACGCCATGGTCGAGGCGCTGGAGGGCTTCAGCTTCTCCGGCATCAAGGGCGCCAACACCGTCCGTGCCGGCGACCACGCCCTGCTGCAGCCCACGTTCCAGGCGAAGTTCACCACGGCGGGTGCGCCGGAGGTCTCCCGCACGTTCGACGCCGAGCAGGTCGCACCGGCCGAGAAGAAGATCGGCTGAGCCCATGGCACCCGTACTGCAACTGGAGGACCTGAGCTGGTCCGTCGGCGGGGCCGACATCATCCGTGAGGTGTCACTGGCCGTGGAGGAGGGTGAGCTCCTGGCGGTCATCGGTCCGAACGGCGCCGGCAAGACGTCGCTGTTCAACCTCGTCAGCGGCCTGACCCGCCCCACCGCGGGCCGTATCCGCCTCGACGGCCGGGACATCTCCTCCCTGGCTCCGCACCGGCGTGCCGGCCGCGGTATCGGCCGGACCTTCCAGTCCTCCTCGGTGTTCGCGACCATGACGGTGGCCGAGCACGTGGAGCTGGCCGCGCGCTGCGCGGGCATCCGCCGGGTCACGGCCGCCGACGTGGCCGGTGTGCTGGCGCGGGTCCGGCTGGCCGGGCGGGGCCCCGACCTGGCGGCCGGGCTCTCGCACGGCGACAAGCGGAAGCTGGAGCTGGCCATGCTCCTGGCTCCGACCTTCGCCCCCGGGCCCGACCGGGTGCGGCTGATGCTGCTGGACGAGCCGATGGCCGGGGTGGCCTCCGAGGAGACCGGCGAACTCACCGACCTCATCCGCAGCCTCCACCGTGAGGAGGGCCGCACCGTGCTCCTCGTGGAGCACCACATGGACGTCGTCCTCGGGCTCGCCGACCGGGTCGCCGTCATGCACCACGGCGGCCTGCTGGCCGCCGCCCCGCCCGACGAGGTCATGGCCAACTCCACCGTGCAGCAGGCCTACCTGGGAGACGCCCTGTGACCGCACCAGAATCCTCCACCGCGCCGGCGGCGCCGGTCCTGTCCGTCACCGGCCTGAGCGTCGACATCACCGGTTCGCGCATCCTCACCGACGTCACCTTCGACGTGCCCGCCTCCGGTGTGACCGCCCTGCTGGGGCGCAACGGCGTCGGCAAGACCACCACCCTGCGGGCCGTGCTGGGGCTGCTCCCGGACGGCGGGCGCGTCACCGCGGGACGGGTGACCTTCGCCGGTGACGACATCACCCACGAGGCCACCCACCGCACCGTCCGGCGGGGCATCGGCTACGCCCCGGAGGACCGCGGCATCTTCGCCCATCTGACCGTCGCCGAGAACCTCACCCTCGCCGAACGCCCGGGCAGTGCCCACCACTACGACCTCGTCCACGACCTGTTCCCGGAGCTGGCCGCCCGCCGCGCCCAGCGCGCCGGGACGCTCTCCGGCGGTCAGCAGCAGATGGTGGCCCTGGCCCGGACGCTGCTCAACGACAACACCCTCGTCGTCGTCGACGAACCGACCAAAGGGCTCGCGCCCCGCGTCGTCACCGAAACTGCCGAGGTCCTCGAACGCGCCGCGGAACGCGTCCCGCTGCTGCTCGTGGAACAGAACCTGGCCGTGGTGCGCCGCCTCGCCCGCAACGCCGTCGTCCTGGACGCCGGCCGGGTGGTGCACACGGGCGACGCGCACGAACTGCTCAACGACACCGAACGCACGACAGCGCTGCTGGGCGTCGGCCGTCACACCAGTACCTCCGGAGCCGCCTGATGGACACCCTCGTCCTGCTCACCCTCACCGGACTGGGCCTGGGGGCCCTGTACTTCCTCATCGCCTCCGGACTCGCCCTGATCTTCGGGCTGATGGACGTCCTGAACTTCGCCCACGGCGCGTTCCTGACGGTCGCCGTCTACACCGCCTGGCTGACCGCGGACGCCGTCGGGGGCGTCCCCGGGCTGCTGCTGGCCGCCGTCGTCGGCACCGCGACCGGCCTGGGGCTCGCGGTGGTGGTGGAACTGGTCCTCATCAGGCGGCTGTACGGGCGGGTGAAGGAGCAGATCCTCGTCACCGTCGGCCTGTCACTGGCCCTTCCGGCGCTGGTGCAGACCGTGTGGGGGGCCGACGCCCGGCCCTTCCCCGTCCCCGACGCGCTGACCGGCACGGTCGGGATCCTCGGGGCCCGGGTGCCCGTCAACCGCTTCGTGCTGATCGCCGTCGCCGCCGCCGTCCTCATCGGTGTGCGCCTGTTCATGGCCCGCACCCGCTACGGTCTCATCGTCCGGGCCGGCGTCGAGGACCGCGCCATGGTCACCGCCCTGGGCATCGACGTCACCCGCGCCTTCACCCTCGTCTTCGCGCTCGGCGGGGCGCTGGCCGGTCTGGCCGGAGTCCTCGGCGGCCTCTACTTCGGCTCCCTCTCCCCGCACCAGGGGACCTCGCTGCTGGTGTTCGCGTTCGTCGTCGTCATCATCGGCGGCCTGCACTCCATCACCAACGTCGCCGTCTCCGCGCTGACCGTCGGGCTGGTGCAGCAGTACGCCAACTACTACGCCGGCGGTTACGGAGACCTCGCCGTCGTCGTCCTGCTGGCGGCCGTCGTCCTCACCCGCCCCGCCGCCACCGGCCCCACCGTCCTGCAGCGTCTGCGCCGCCTCCTGGCCGCCCAACGCACCACCCGTACCGCCCGCACCGCAGGAGGCACGGCATGACCGCCACCCGCACCCCCCGTACCGCACCCGCCGCCCCGCCCGTGGCGAAGCCGGCCGCGCCGTCCTCGCCCGGCGGACCGCTGCGCCGCCTGCGGCCCCTCACGCTGCCCGCCGCCGTCCTGCTGGTGCTGGCGCTGTTGCCCTACTCGTCGCTGTCCATCCCGTTCCTGCTCGACGGGCCCGTCAACTCCCCCGGTTCGCTGCAGCTGTTCGCGCTGTGCCTCGTCTTCGCCGGTCTCGCCGCCGGCTACGACCTGATGTTCGGGCGCACCGGTCTGCTCTCCTTCGGTCACGCCCTGTACATCGCCGGCGGCGCCTACGGCACGCAGCTCGCCATGACCGAGCTCGGCCTCGGCCTGGTGCCCGCCGCCCTGCTCACCCTCGTCCTCGGCACCTGCGCCGCCGTCGTCCTCGGCGCGATCTCCCTGCGTACCCTCGCGCTGGGCGGTGTCGGCTTCGCCATGGTGACGCTCGCCTTCGCGCAGGCCGGCGCCATCTGGGTGGAACGCAACCCCGGCGGCCTCACCGGCGGTGAGGAGGGCCTGCCGCTGTACGTCGACGCGGTTCCGGCCGCCCTGACCGGTGTCGCCAACACCGCCAACCTCTACTGGCTCGCGCTCGGTTACCTCGTCCTGGTCACCGCGATCGTGTGGACGGCCACCAGCCGCCCCACGGGCCGCATCTGGCAGGCCATCCGGGACAACGAGCAGCGCGTGGGCGTCCTCGGCCGCAACCCCTACACGCACAAGCTGGCCGCGTTCACCCTCGCCTCCGCGCTCGCCGTGCTCGGCGGCACCGTCCACCTGCTGGTCACGGCCGGGGCGACCCCCCACACCAGCACCCCCGAGTTCACCCTCACGCTCCTGGTGATGGCCGTCCTCGGCGGCAGCGGAACCCGCTGGGGGCCCCTGATCGGCGGCGTGCTCTTCACCTACCTCGACCAGCGTCTCGGCGGGCTGAACCTGGGCATCGAGCCCATGCTCATCCTGGGCACCCTGTTCGTCGTCACCGTGTACATCGCCCCCGGCGGTCTGGCCAACCTCCGCCGCAGGAAGTCCTGACGGCCCCGGCCGGCCACCACGACCGTGCCGACCGCGGACGGCAACTCACCGTCCCGGTCCCCGGCAGCCCCACCGAACACCTCCGGCGCGGAAAGCAGCCATGACACACACCCAGCCCACCTTCCGTCCCGTCCGCGAACGGCGGACCCTCACCGTGCCGGCCGACGGCGGCCACCTCGCCGTCAGCCACTGGCCCGGGTCCGGACCGCCCGTCGTCGCCCTGCACGGCATCACCGCCAACTCCCTGGCCTTCACGGCCCTCGCCGACGCCCTCCCCCACCTCGACTTCTACGCCCCCGACCTGCGCGGCCGCGCCGGCAGCGCCCGCCTGCCGGGCCCCTACGGCCTGGCCGCGCACGTGGCGGACACCCTCGGCCTCCTGGACCACCTCGGCCGCCGGCAGGCCGTCCTCATCGGACACTCCATGGGCGCCTTCGTCGCCGCCCTCGCCGCCGCACGCCATCCCGAGCGCTTCCCGCACGTCGTGCTCGTCGACGGCGGCCTGGCCTTCCCCGCGCCACCCGGCACCGACATCGACCAGCTCCTCCAGGCCGTCATCGGTCCCGCCATGGAACGCCTCCGGATGACCTTCGAGACCCGCGAGGCCTACCAGGCGTACTTCCGCGCCCACCCCGCCCTCGCCCCGCACTGGAACGCCCATCTGGCCGCCTACGTGGACCACGATCTCACCGGCCGGGCCCCGAACCTGCGCAGCAGCTGCGTGCTCGACGCCGTCCGCGCCGACGGCACGGACATCCTCACCGACCCCGAGACGCACGCCGCGCTCCACCGACGCCAGGTCCGCGCCACCTTCTTCCACGCCGAACGCGGGCTGCTCAACGAGCCCCGGGCCCTCTACACGCCCGGCCAGATCACCACCGCCCACCTGGATCCCGCCCGCGTCAGCACCCACCACATCCCCGGGACCAACCACTACAGCATCCTCCACTCCCCCACCCCGCACACCGTGGACACCATCCGGGGCGTCCTCGACAACACCGTTCTGTTCGAGGACTGACCTCGGGTCGGGCCGGACCGGACCGGGCCGGGCCGGGCGGCGGGCGGCCCCGCTCGGCGGGGTGGAGGAGTGCCGGATTCCGCTGTGTCACGCCGCCCCGCGGCGGTGGCACATGGGCCCGCGGGGTCCCGCACCTCCCCGGAGGTACGGGCCCCGCGCGGCGGCGTCAGGCCGAAGCCAGCTTCCGGGCGCCGTCGACGGCCTCCCGGCGGGACTCGGCGGCGAGATCCTCGAACTGCGCGAGCCGGGGGACGTGGGCGGACTTCGTCATCTCGGCGTGCAGGAACGTGAGGTCGGCGGCAAGGCCGATCATCCCCAGAGCAGCCTTCAGGTAGGGCTCCTGGTGGTCGGAGTCGTGGCGGGGGGTTCCGGGGCCGTAGGCGCCACCGCGGGC
This sequence comes from Streptomyces sp. SID14436, assembly GCF_010548465.1. Classification (GTDB taxonomy): domain Bacteria; phylum Actinomycetota; class Actinomycetes; order Streptomycetales; family Streptomycetaceae; genus Streptomyces. Next base: position 46,165 of record NZ_JAAGMD010000531.1, read on the forward strand.
GGACGCCACGACGACTCTCTTCCCGGACAGCGGGCCCCGGCCGGTGGCCGGGTCCGTGATCAGCGGCGGGACGAGGACCCGGTCGAACCAGGCCTTGAACGTCGAGGGGACCGAGAAGTTGTACATCGGCACGCCGAGCACGATCGTGTCGGCGGCGAGGAGTTCCTCCACCAGCGGCCAGGTCACGTCCCAGCTGGCCTTCTCCTCCGGCGACGCCGGTATGCCGCGGGCCTCGTCCAGGTCCCGGACCCCCTGCCGCTCCAGCCGGTGCATGATCTCGATCTGCGGAGGGTCGATGTGCGGGACGGGTTCGGCGGCGAGGTCCCGGTAGGTGTAGGCGCCGTCCGGACGGGTCCCGCGCCAGGTGTCCGCGAACTCCGCGGAGATCTGTCGCGAGACCGACTCCCGGCGCGGACTGGAATCGATGTGCAGCAACGACGGCATGCTGAAAACCCTGTTTCTTCCGATAGGGGGAGTTCCACTGACGTTCCACGTCCATTGAATAAGCCGCACCGGACAATGTCGCGTATTCTCGCGTAACGGTTATTGACGGTCGCCGTTAGTGGAGCTGACGCATGCTGGATGTACGGAAACTGGTGCTGCTGCGTGAGGTCGGCGCCCGCGGCTCGATCGCGGCGGCTGCCGAGGCCCTCAACTACACGCGCTCCGCGGTGTCCCAGCAGCTGTCGGCCCTGGAGGCGGAGACCGGTGTGGCCCTCCTGGACCGGGGCAGCAACCGGGTCGTGCTCACCCCCGCCGGGCGGCTCCTGGTCGGTCACACGGACCACATCGTGACCCGCCTGGAAACAGCGGAGTCGGAATTGCTGGCGAGCATCGGCAGGGTCACCGGTGATCTGCGGGTCGGCGTGCCCGTGCACGAAGGCCCTGCCCTGCTGGTGCCGGCGGTGACACGGCTGCGCGCCGCCCATCCGGGCCTGCGGATCACCTTGCACGCCGTCGCGTCCGCCGAGGCCCGCCAGTCCGTACGGCTGGGGAACCTGGACGCCGTGCTGTCCGCCCGCTACCCCCAGGTGCCCGCGCCCGAGGTGCCGGGGCTGCACGAGGAGGAGGTGCTCGAGGACCGCATCCGCCTGGCCGTCGCGCCGGACCACCCGTCGGCCGGGGACACCGCCCGCCCGCTCTCCGACTTCGCCCGGCTTCCCTGGCTGCTGGACCCGTCCTCCGACCTGGGGCGGCTGGCTCTGCACGCCTGCACAGCGGCCGGTTTCACCCCCGACATCGTCTCCGACATCGGCGACATGCAGGCCGTCCTCGGCCTCGTCTCCCGGGGGTGGGGTGTGGCACTCGTTCCCGACCTGGTCCCCGACCGCACCGGTCACCCGGTCCGCCGGGTCGCCCTGTCCGGGCCACCGCTGACCCGGCGGACCACGCTGACGGTACGGAAGGGCGCCCTCAGCGGCCCGGCGGTGGCCGCGCTCCTTCCGGCGGTCCGGGCGGCAGCCGACGAGGTGACCGGGGACGCCTGAACCGGCGGGGGCGACCGGGGCTCTCGGCACGCGGACGTAGGACCAGCGCCCGATGGCACACGCCGACGCGAACCCTAGGCTCGCTCCCGCCCGCAGTCCCGGACGCCATCGCCGGTGCTCGACAGGCCCCGCCCCACAGGAGGAACACCCCATGCCGGCTGACGCCGCAGCACACATCCGCATCGCCCGGCCCTCACGCGACCTCCGGGCAGCGGAACGTTTCTGGGTCTCCGGCCTGGGCTTCGCCATCCTGTACCGGCACTCCGGGGCCGGCACACCGGGAGACGCCTCGCTGCTCATGGTCGGCCGGCCCGGCGCCGGCTGGCACCTCGAACTCGTCCACGATCCGGCGGCTCCCGTCGAGCCCAGGCCGACCCCCGAAGACCTCCTGGTCGTCTACCTCGGCGAACCGGTACCCGACTCCCTGGTCGACCGGCTGGAGCAGCACGGCGGCAAGCGGGTGCCCGCGCACAACCCGTACTGGGACACCTGGGGTGTGACGATCCAGGACCCCGACGGCTATCTGCTCGTGCTGTCCACACGGGACTGGTCCAACTCGTAGACACGGCAGGCCACCAGCCGGCCGGCAGCCACGCCCCGAGGACGGCGACACGGTCGGACGCGCCCGGCGGGGATGCCCGTCCGTCAGCGGCGCGGTCCTTCCCCCGTGGCGGGTGAGGCACGGAGCCCGTCGTTCGGGTGCCGTGGGAGGAAGCGGTGGTGTGCGGGCCGGGCCGGTGACCGGCCGCGGGGCGTACTGCTGCGACACGGCGAGTTCGAGGTGGACGGCGTGAAGCACTGGCGGGCACTGATCGTCCTCGGCACGGCCCAGTTCCTGATGGTCCTGGACACCTCCGTCATGAACGTGTCCATCAGTCAGCTGGTCGACGACTTCGACACCGAGGTCACCGCCATCCAGGCCGTCATCACCCTGTACGCGCTGGTCATGGCCAGTTTCATGCTCATCGGGGGCAGGTTCGGGGACATCCTGGGGCGGCGGCGCGTGTTCCTGCTCGGACTGGTCGTCTACGGCGTCGGATCGGCCCTGACCGCCGTGGCGCCCTCCTTGTGGGTGCTCACCCTGGGCTGGTCGGTGATCGAGGGGCTGGGGGCGGCGATGGTGCTGCCGGCCATGGCGGCACTGGTCGCGGAGGCGTACCGCGGCCGGGACCGGGCCGTCGCGTACGCGGTCATCGGCGGGCTCGCCGGGGCCGGGATAGCGGTGGGCCCGTTGCTGGGCGGCTGGGTGACGACGTACCTGACCTGGCGGTTGGTCTTCGCCGGGGAGGTCGTCGTCGTGGTGGCGGTGCTGCTGTGCCGCCGGGTGATCGCGACGCCCGCCGCGACGGGCGCACGGCCGCGGCTGGACGGCGTGGGGGCGGTCCTGTCCGCCGTCGGGCTGGGGCTGGGCGTGCTCGGGGTGCTGCAGAGCAGCACCTGGGGGTGGGTGCAGCCGCGCAATCCGCCGTTCACCGTCCTGGGCTTCGCTCCGACCCTGTTCGTCGTCGGTGCCGGCGCGGTCGTGCTGGCCGTCTTCCGGTCCTGGGAGCGGCGGCGGGAGGGCGGAGGTGTCGACCCGCTGGTGCACCTGTCGCTGCTGGGCCGGCCCGTGCTGCGGTCCGGTCTGATGGCGCTGCTCAGCCAGAATCTCATTCTGCTGGGTCTGTTCTTCACGATCCCGCTGTATCTGCAGGCGGTACAGGGCTTCGACGCGTTCGAGACCGGGCTGCGTCTGCTGCCGGTGTCCGTGACCATGTTCGTGACGTCCCTGTCGGCCTCCTCGCTGGGGCGCACCCTGGGGCCGCGGCGGGTGGTGCGGCTGGCTCTGCTGATCCTGGCGGCGGCCATCGTGTGGCTGCTGGCGACCATCGACCCGGTCATCGACGACGCCCAGTTCGCCGGGGCCATGGCGGTGCTGGGCGTGGGGATCGGTCTGCTCGCCTCCCAGCTCGGCAACGTCATCCAGTCCGCCGTCGGGGAGGAGGAGCGCAGTGAGGCCGGAGGGCTGCAGTTCACGGCCCAGAATCTGGGGTCCGCGCTGGGCACCGCCCTCATCGGTTCGATCCTCATCGGCGCGCTGGCCCATGCCGCCACCACGCAGGTGACGGACGACCCCAGGCTGTCCGAGGCCACCAGGGACGAGGTCGGTGTCGCGCTCCAGGCGGGCATCAGTTTCGTCCCCACCGATCAGGTGCGGTCGGCAGCGGAGCGGGCCGGCCTTCCCCCGTCCGAGGTCGACGCGCTGGCGGACTCCTACGCCGCCGCGCAGCTGGACGGTCTGAAGGCAGCCGTCCTGGCCACCGGCGGCATCGCCCTCGCCAGTTTCCTGGTCACCCACCACCTGCCCACCGCCCCCCGAAGCAGCCGCCGACGACAGCCGGCCGAGTCGGCGACGGCGGGAGCGGACGGGGCAGCCGGGTCGGCCGGCACGGACGCCGGCGGATCCGCACGTTGAGCAGGCAGGAGCCGGAGGGAGTCAACCGTGGTCAGGACCAGGGCGACGACCGGCTCGGGGGCGAGCCGCGGGGCGAGCCGTGCGGAGCAGCGGGCCCGGGCGGACTACACGGGCGGTGTCTACGGCTCCATGCTCGCGGCGTCCGTGGTGATCGGCGCGGGTTCCCTGGGCGACTTCCCCCGCGTCGAACTGGTGCTGCTGCTGTTGCTCACCGGGGTGGCGTTCTGGGTCGCGCACGTCCACGCCCATCTGTTCGGCGCGCGCCTGGCGCAACAGGCCCTGGACCGCCGGGTCGTGCTGCGCGTCTGCCGGGACGAGTGGCCGATCGTCAAGGCCACCGTCCCGCCGGCCGCCGCGGTGGCCGTCAGCCCGCTGCTGGGGCTGGACGTGCGGGGCGCCCTCTGGCTGGCGGTGTGCGTCGCCGTGGCCGGTCAGGTGGGCTGGTCGGTGGCGGCGGCGCGGCGGGCGGGTGCCTCACCTCGGCTCATGGCCGCCACGGCGTCGATCAACCTGCTGCTCGGCCTGCTCATCATCTCGTTCAAGATCTTCCTGAAGCACTGACGGCCGGCCTCCCCCGGCCGGGCGCCGGCCCCTCCCCCGCCGGTCACCTGTGCCGGGTGAGGCCCGGCCGAGCGGCCGGGCGGACCATCGCAGGTGGACGCCACAGGTGACGAGGCCGTCCACCGGTTTCGCGGCCGTCCGCGGAAGGGCAGTTGCGTGCGCTACGAGATACGGGTCGAGGGACACCTGTCGGAGCCGCTGGCCCGGGCCTTCCCGGAGCTGGGCCACGTGGTGATGGCCGGCCAGACCGTGCTGTTCGGCCCCGTGGAGGACGCGGCGCACCTGTACGGGCTGCTCGCGCGCTGTCAGTCACTGGGACTCCGGGTCGTGGAGATACGCCAACTGCCGGAGGGACACGGGCCGGGCGGTCCTTGGACGCCCTGCCCGTGTCCCTCACCCGTGGTGGGTGAGCCGGTCGCGCGACGGGGGGCGTGACGCTGGAGCCGTCGGGAGCGATCGGGAGCGGTCGGGTGCTTCCCCCGCCGGCGTCGTCGTCCGCTCGGGATCCGCGCGTGGGCGACGGCGCCGGGCGGGGGTTCGACGCGAGGAGGAATCATGACCGTGCCGCGTGGGGGCCGCCAGGCTCCGCCCTCCGGGCCGGGAGCGGGATCCGGCGGGACGGCCCCGGGTGCGGTGCCGGGCGACTCCGCCTACCTGCTCGCGCGGGTGGGCCGTTCCTGGACCTGGCTCATGGGGTCCGCCGTCACCACGCTCGTGCCCGGCCTGCTCGTGCTGGTCTGGCCGGAGGCGACCCTGCACGTCCTGGCGGTGCTCGTCGGCCTCTACCTGCTGGTCACCGGGTCGTTCCGGTTCGTGGCCGTCTTCGCACGGGAGGGCCACGAACGCCTGCCGGGGCTGCTCCTGGCCGTGCTGTACGTCCTGGCCGGCGTGCTGTGCCTGCGGAACCCGTTGCAGACGATCGCCGCGCTCTCGTTGATCGTCGGGGTCGTGTGGCTCGTGTCGGGCCTGCTCACCCTGTACACGGCGATCGCCGCCGAGGAACTGCCGCACCGGGGCGTCGTGGCGGTCGTCGCCGTGCTCGGCATCGTCGCGGGGATCGTGGTGCTCGCCCTGCCGGCCGAGTCGGCCCGGGCCCTGACCCGGCTGCTCGGCCTCCTCGGTCTGGCCGAGGCGGCGGTCGCCCTCGCCTGGCGGGCCGCCCTCCACAGGGCCGTGCCCTCGATGCCCTCCTCGTCCTCCTCCCCCAGCGCTCCGGCAGCCTGACGCAGGGGTGCCGGGGGCGGGGACCTTTGCGCTGCCGTCACCGCACCACCGCACGGCGGGTTGGGACCGCCGGCCGTCTTGCCGCCCCGGCCCCGCGGCCTCACCCGCCCCGGGTGAGGCCACCCGGCACCTGCCGTGCCCACGCTGAGGACAGCACGCGGAGGGCGCCCGGGCGGACGCCCCTGGACGGAGGAGAGAGATGAGCGCGCAGACGACGTACCTCGCGTACGACTACCCCCTGCTGAGCGTCTTCTGGAGCATGCTCCTGTTCTTCCTGTGGATCATGTGGTTCGTCCTGCTCTTCCGCGTCGTCGTCGACATCTTCCGCGACGACGACCTGAGCGGCTGGGGGAAGGCGGGCTGGCTGGTGTTCACCATCCTGCTGCCGTTCCTCGGCGTGTTCGTCTACGTGGTCGCCCGCGGGAAGAACATGGGCCGCCGGGAGATGAAGCAGGCGCGCACGCAGCAGGAGGAGTTCGACGCCTACATCAGGCAGGCCGCCGCCGGTGGCCGGACCAGCAGCGTGGACGAACTGGCGAAGCTGTCCGAGATCCGCTCCCGCGGTGACATCACCGACGACGAGTTCCGCCGGGCGAAGGACCTGGTCCTGGCCGGCCACGGTCCGGCGGAAGCGCCCGGCAGCAGCACGCGGGCCGCCGGCCACTGACCATCAGGCCCCACGGAACACATCCGCCGCACAGAAATCGAGGCGCACGATGTCCGCCACACACACCCGGCCGACTCCCTCGGCGAAGCAGGAGTGGGCGACCGGACTCACGGCCTTCGCCGCCGTGATGCTCTTCCTCGTCGGACTGCTCGACCTCTTCCGGGGCATCATGGCCATCGCCGAGGACGACATCTTCGTCACGACGCGCAACTACGTCTTCGAGTTCGACCTGACCGGCTGGGGCTGGGTCCACCTCGCTCTCGGTGTCGTCGGCGTGATCGTCAGCATCGGGCTGCTCCGCACGGCGACCTGGGCGCGGGTCTCCGGGGTCGTCATCGCCGGATTCGTCATCATCGCCAACTTCCTCTCCCTGCCGTACTACCCGGTGTGGTCGATCGTGCTGATCACCATCTCGGGCTTCATCATCTGGGCCCTGTGCGTGGTCCCGCGCGGCACCCTCGACAACCTGAGCGAGGGCCGTCCGGCCTCGGAGGAGGACCGCCCTCTCTATCAGGGGTCTGCGACCCATCGGGCATGAGGTCGCACCGGCGCGGGGATGACGCGGCGGCACGACGGCACGTCACCCGGCAGGACACCCGGGCCCGGCACGACCCGCGGGCGGAATCCGCCGCAGGACGGCGGAGAAGCAGCGGCGGCCGGACAGCGCAGGGCACGGACCTCGTGCGGCCCGGGAAGTCCGGCCCAGCCCTGGTCGTCCACGGGCACCGGGTCTGGCGGGCTCGCCTCGCCCTGCTGGCCCTGGCGGCGAGCGTCGCGGTGCCGCTCGCCGCCGCCGGGCTGCGGAGCGTGCTGTGGGTGCTCGTCGGCGTCGCCGGACTGGCGCTCGCGGCGGTGGGGGTGTGGTGGGTCCTGGCCCACACCGGTGTGCTGCGGGTTCTCGGAGCCGTGCTGTCCGTCGTCGCGCCGGTGGTCGTGCTCACCCTGTACGCGGTCTCCGGCATGCTCGGGCCCGCCCTGGTCGCCGTCGCCCTGTGGGCGCTCGCCGTCACGGCGGCCCGTACGGCACTTGACCCCGGCCCCCGCGACCCGGCCGGCCGGCCCGGGCGGTCCGGGCGGTCCGGGCGGGCGGTGGTCGAGGCGCCCCGCCACGCCTGGGTGCTGATGAACCCCCGGTCCGGCGGCGGCAAGGTGGACCGCTTCCACCTGGCCGACCGGGCCCGCGCGGCCGGCTGCCACGTGGTTCTGCTCGACGGCGGTCAGGACGTCACCGCGCTGGCCCGCCGGGCGGTCACCGAGGGCGCGGACCTGCTGGCGGTCGCGGGCGGCGACGGCACCCAGGCGCTGGTCGCCGAGGTGGCGGCGGGCCATGACCTGCCCTTCCTGGTCATCCCCGCGGGCACCCGTAACCACTTCGCGCTCGACCTCGGCCTCGACCGTGACGATCCGGCAGCGGCTCTGGACGGTCTCACCGACGGTGTCGAACTGCGCGTCGACCTCGGGTACGCGGCAGACCGGGTCTTCGTCAACAACGCCTCGTTCGGGACGTACGGGTTCGTCGTCACCGACCCGGCGTACCGGGGGGCGAAGTCCCGGACGACCTTGCGCACCCTGCCGGGTCTGCTCACGGGCGAGGGTGCGCCGACCCTGCGGGCGCGGGCCGACGGGGTGTCCGTGGACGGGCTCCGGGCCCTCCTCGTCAGCAACAACCCCTACGGGCGCGTTGTCGACGCGGCCCGTCCGGGGCGCCGCGAACGCCTGGACTCGGGGCTCCTCGGGGTGGTGTGCGTACGGGTCGGCAACACCGCCCAGGCCGCCCGGCTGGTGCGCGGCGCCCGCTCCGGGGGGCTCGTGCGGGTGAATGCCGGAGAGGTCGTCGTCGAAGGGGACACGGCCACCCTTCCGGTCGGCATCGACGGGGAGCACGTCGAACTGCCCTCGCCGGTGGTGTGCCGCAGTGCCCCTGGCGCGCTGCGGGTCCGGGTGCCGCGCCGCCGCCCGGGTGCCAGGACGCCGGCCGGGGCGACGGCCGACTGGCCACGGGTGGCACGGCTGGCGCGGGGCCGTACGGATCAGTGAACGGCGGCCTCGGTCGCTGCGCTCAGCCCCGGGTCGGGTACGGGATCCGGCGTGCCTCGGCCAGGTGGGCGGCGAGTTGGTCGCGTGTCTGGTGGGTGTGCGAGATCCAGGCGGGCTGGCCGGGGCCGCTGCGCCAGGATTCGCTGAGCGGGCTGTTGTCGACGGTGTCGAATCCGAACGCGTCGTAGAGGCGCGTGACGAGTTCCACGGCCTCGGGGTGGTCGCTGGAGACCGAGAGGGCGTGCCGGCCGGGTGTTCCCACGGGGCGGGCGGACAGGAAGAGGCGGGGAGCCTGGATGTGGGTGAACGCCTTGGCGACCTTGGAGGTGGGCAGTTGTTCCTGCCGCAGTTCGTGCACCGTCTTCTCCCCCGAGTCGACGACCGGGAAGTGGCCGTCGCGCCACGGCATGTAGTTGTTGGTGTCGAGCACGATCTTGCCGGCGAGTTGCTCCACGGGCATGTCGTTGGCCGGTTTGAGAGGGACGGCGATGATCACGAAGTCGCCCGCTGCGGCCGCGTCGGCCGCGGTGGCGGCGCGGGCCGACGGGCCGAGCTCCTCGACGAGGTGGGTGAGCGTCTCCGGTCCCCGCGAGTTGGCGATCACCACGTGGTAGCCGTGGGCCACGGCTGCGCGGGCGAGCTGGCTGCCCACTTCACCTGCGCCGATGATGCCGATCGTCGTCACGTGTCGCTCCCGGTGGTCGAGATGATGCCGGCGTGCACCAGCTGGGATTCGTCCGTGCTGCCGGGGACCGCCGTGTAGGCGACGATCTTCAGGTCGGTGTCTCCGTCGGTCAGGACGTCGCAGTCGACGGTCACTTCCCCGAAGTCGGGGTGCCGGATGGTCTTGCGGTCCTCGGCGTGCCGGCCCACGGACGCATCGGCCCAGAACGTGGCGAACCGGGGGTTGCCCGCGACCCTGCTCGCCACCAGGCCGGACACGCGAGGGTCGTCGGGGAAGCGGGCGGCGGCCCGGCGCAGGTCGGCCACGAGCGCCCGGTCGGCGGCTTCGGCGTTGACCGGGATCACCGGCCAGCTCGTCAGCCGGCCCCGGTCCGAGGCGACCGGGAAGCGCAGCCTCACGAGGTTGCGCTCCTCGGCCCGGATCCTGGTGGGTTCGCCGAACAGGGCCGCCCATCTCGGATTCCACCAGACGAGTTGCCAGTCCGCGGCGAAGACCGCGACCGGAGTGGCGTCGAGCAGGGTCAGCAGCCGTCGCATGCTGGCCGGGATGTCGTCGACGACCCGCTGGTCCTGCGGCGGCCGGATCCCCGCCAGCCGGTGCAGGTGGTCCCGTTCGTCCGGGGAGAGCCGCAGCGCGCGGGCCAGCGCTGCGACGATCTGCTCGGAGGGGCTGACGGCCCGGCCCTGCTCGAGCCGCACCAGGTAGTCGACGGACAGTCCCGCCAGCTCGGCGAGTTCCTCCCGCCTCAGCCCCGGCGACCGGCGTGCCCCGCCCGCCGGCAGTCCGACGGTGTCCGGCGACAGGCGGTCCCGCCAGGCCCGCAGGGTCGCTCCCAGCTGGTTGTCCACGACATGTCCCTTGGTCACGCCTGCATCGTAGGCATCCGCGTGTCCGTTCCGGGCCTCTCCAGGGTGGTACTGCTGGTCCTACGGAGAAGCGGTCTCTGGCTGGTCACGGCAGGCCCGGCCAGGGTGGAGCCATGTCCAAGACCACGTTCATCACCGGTGCCAACAAGGGCCTCGGTCTCGAAACCGCCCGCCGTCTCACCGCACTCGGTCACACCGTGCTCCTCGGTGCCCGCGACGTCGCTCGCGGACGCCGGGCGGCGGCAGCGCTCGGTGCCCGCTTCGTCCAGGTGGACGTCACCGACGACGCCTCCGTGGCGGCCGCGGCGGCCGATGTCGCGGCCCACGAGGGCCGGATCGACGTCCTGATCAACAACGCGGGCATCACCGGCACCGTCGTGTCCGCCGAGGAGCTGACCGGCGCGGAGGCCGCGCGGGTGCTCGACACCAATGTGGCCGGCGTCGTCCGCGTCACCGCCGCGTTCCTGCCGCTGCTGCGCGCCTCGGACGCGCCGGCCGTCGTCAACGTCACCAGCGGCCTGGGGTCCGTGGCTCTCACCCACGATCCCGAACGGGTGGAGTCGCAGGTGATCGCCCCCGCCTACGCCGCCTCCAAGGCCGCCGTCACGGTGCTGACCACGCAGTATGCGAAGGCGTGGGCCGACATCCGCTTCAACGCCGTCGATCCCGGCTACACCGCCACCGACCTCAACGGCCACAGCGGCACCCAGACGGTGACCGAGGGCACGGACGCCATCGTCACGCTGGCCATCGAGGACGCCGACTCCGGAACGGGTCGCATCATCGACCGCTACGGCCCCGTCGCGTGGTGACGCCGAGCGGACGGCGCCGCCGGTTCACGCCGGCGGCCCGTGCCCGGCCACGGGCGCTCGCGACGCCGAGACAGCAGGTCACACGAAGCACCCACGAACGAGAAGGAGCAGCCGATGACCGGCTCCGTCCTGAAGGACTGGTACCTCCGCTATGTGGCGGCGCTCAACGCCCATGTGTTCGACGGCATGGACCAGTTCATCGCCGACGACGTGGTGCTGAACGGCGAACCGGGCACCCGTGAGGATGTCGTCGCCGTCCAGAAGCACGACATCGAGGCCGTGCCGGACCTGCACTGGGAGGTCCGGGAGCTGTTGTTCGACCGGGACCGGATCGCCGTGCGGGCGGTCAACACCGGTACTCCCGCCAGGGAATGGCTCGGTGTCCCCGCGTCCGGGGCGTCCTTCGAGATCACCGAGTACGCCATCTACCGGGTCCGCGACGGCCGTTTCGTGGAGATGACGGCCCTGCACGACTCCTCCGACCTGCTGCGGCAGTTGGGCGGCTGATGCGGCTCACGGCCGGCAGCCGCACGTGGGACGGCGGACGGGAGGGCGGCGGGGTGTCAGGCGCTCGTCTCCTCCTCCCGTCCGTCGAATGCCTCGCGTGCGGTCGTGATGGCGGGCATGTTCTCGGCGGCCCAGGCCAGCAGCACGTCGACGGGGTGGCGCAGTGTCTTGCCCAGCGGCGTGATCCGGTATCTGACCGCCACCGGGCGGGTGGAGACGACCTCGCGTTCGACCACGCCGTTGCGTTCGAGTCTCCGGAGCGTCGCGGTCAGCGACTTCTGCGTGACCTGAGGGATGGCACGGCGCAACTCGTTGAAACGGCAAGGGCGTTCACACAGTTCGTTGAGGACACTCAGCGACCACTTGTCGAGGATCTGGTCGAGCAGTTCCCGGTGCGGAGCCTCGATGCGGAGTCCGGGGTCGGTATCCATGGCGAAACCTGGTCTCGTTGAAGTGTCCTTTTCCTACTAGGTAGCTTACAGATACCTGAAACGGAAGAGGGAAGACCATGAGCGTTCAGCACTTCACCCCGGCCGGCATGCTGCAGCCGACCCCGTACCACCACGTCGCCGTGGGCACGGGGACGAAGCACGTGCACGTCAGCGGGCAGGTCGCCCGCCGGGCCGACGGTGCGCCGGTCGCACCGGGCGATCTGGCCGGTCAGGTCGCCCAGGCACTGCGCAACACGTCGGTCGGCCTGGCGGGCGCGGGGGCGTCCTTCGCGGACGTGCTGCGCCTGACGTTCTACGTGACCGGGTGGAGCCCGGAGAAGATCGGGGACTTCATGGCCGGGGTGGAGTCCGTCGCCGAGGAGATCGGTCTGCGCCTTCCGATGCCTCCGGCCTCGCTCATCGGCGTCGAGTACCTCTTCGAGCCGGACGTGCTCGTGGAGGTCGAGGCGACCGCGCTCCTCGACTGAGGCGCGCCGGTGCCCGTGGCTCGTCCCCGGGGCGGCCGTTCGCTCCCGGTCAGCCGGTCTGTTCGGCGAGGGCGACGATGATGCCCGACGGGCCGCGCAGATTGCAGAGGCGGTAGGCGTTCTCGTACTCCGCCACGTCGCCGAGGAGTTGCGCCCCGTGGCGGCGCAGGCGGGTGATCGTGTCGTCGATGTCGTCGACGGCGAACATGACGCGGTGCAGGCCCAGGGTGTTGGGCGGCGGCGGGTCGAGCGGTCCCCCGGCGATCGCCTCCGGGGCGTGGAACCGCGTCAGCTCCAGCTTGCCGTGGCCGTCCGGGGTGCGCATCATCGCGATGGAGCTGCGGGCCCCGTCGAGGCCCAGCATCCGGTCCGCCACGGCTCCCTCGATCTGCGCTTCCCCCTCCAGTTCCATGCCGAGTTCGGTGAAGAAGGCGACGGCGGCCTGCAGGTCGTCGACGACGATCCCCACGTTGTCCATCCGTTGAACCGCCATGAGGTGCTCCTCTGCGTCGTGGGGCGGGTCCGTTCGGACCACTGCTGCCCCGGGGACGGAGCCGGTGCCGTGTTCTCGACAGCACGGTGCTGTGCGGCGCAGGGCGGTCCCGCCGGGTCAGGCGGGTGCGGGCAGCCGCAGGTGGTCCATGCCGGCTGCGTCGAGCCACAGGTCGCGCGGCGAACGGACCAGGCGCAGCAACACCCCCTCACAGCCGGGGCACCGCAGCACCGTCCCGGGGCCGCCGAGGTAGGCGTGCGCCTCGGCCAGCCTCGTTCGCCGGCCGCAGCCGCGGCACTGTGCCGAAGCGGTGGTCATGTCGGCGCCGAACAGCGACTCGAGGTCCCCGGCGGCGGCGTTGCCGTCGAGGTGATCAGGTGTGTGCGTCATCGGGGATTCTCCTCCTTCCTCTGCTGGGCACCGGGCGCGTTGTTCCCTTGAGGGGGCCGTGTCGTGCCGGGGCGGCGGGGCGGACGGCGGGACCTCATCCGCTGGGGCCGAAGCGCTCGGTGCGTATGCGGCCCGGGTGGTGACCGAGGGCGACGAGCAGGCCGGCGGCGGTTTCGACGAAGCCGGTGGGGCCGCAGACGTAGCAGGTGGGTTCGAACTCCGGCGGCCATCCGCCGGCCGACAGGTCGGACGCGGTGAGGCGCCCGGGAGGGTGCGGCCAGTCGGGGGGCGTGGACCGGCTGTAGACGTAGGTCTTGTCGAGCCCGTCCTCGCTTCTGCGCAGTTCGGGCGTGAAGAGCTGCGTCTCGGGGCTGCGCACGCCGTACAGCAGGCGGAAGGGTGTGCGGCTGCCGGCCGCGCGGCGCACCCGGATCATGGCCATCAAGGGCACCAGGCCGGATCCCCCGGCCACGAGGAGGACCGGTTCCTGCTGCTCCGGGCGCCACACGAACCAGCCGCCGACCGGTCCGCGGAGCTCCACCTGATCGCCCACGGCCAGGACGTCCGTGAGGTAGGGGGAGACCTCGCCGTCGTCGACGCGCTGAACCGTCAGTTCGATCCTCTCGCCGTCGGGTGCCGAGGCCAGGGAGTAGCTGCGCTGGGTGCTGTACCCGTCCTCCGCCGTGAGCCGCAGGTCGACGTGCTGTCCCGCCGCGTGCCCCGGCCAGCCGGGCACGTCGAGGGCGAGCGTGCGCGCGTCGCGCGACTCGTCCCGCCGTCCGGCCAGGCGGGCCGTCCGCCAGCGCAGCCGCTCGCCTAGTCGCCTTGGTACCGCTGCTCGCGCCATGGGTCCCCGTAGTCGTGGTAGCCGACGCTCTCCCAGAAGCCGGGTTCGTCCTCGTCGAGCAGGCGGATGCCGCGCACCCACTTGGCGGACTTCCACAGGTACAGGTGCGGGACCAGCAGCCTCGCCGGACCGCCGTGCTCCGGCGCGAGGTCCTCGCCGTCGTACCGGTACGCGATCCACGCCTTGCCGTCGAGAAGGTCCTCTAGGGGGAGGTTGGTGGTGTAGTCGCCGTAGGAGTGGACGAGTGCGTACTCGGCACCGGACTCCACGTCCGCCAGGAGGACGTCCAGCGGGACTCCCTGCCACTGCGTGCCGAACTTCGACCACTTGGTGACACAGTGCAGGTCGACGGTCGGTGTCTGGGAGGGCAGGCTCATGAGCTGATCCCAGTTCCACGTGTGTTCGGTCCCCGTCTCCGTGCGGACGGTGAACTGCCAGGCGTCGTGCGGCACCACGGGGGTGGGGCCGGCGGAGAGAACGGGGAAGCCGGTGGTCTCGTACTGCCCCGGCGGGAGTGTGTGCCGGGTGTCCCGCGCCCGGCCGTGGAATCCCCGGGAAACGATGGACATGTCGGGCCCCCTTCTGCAGAGCGGGCGGCTTCCATTTTTCAGCACATGCCGCGGCGGAGCATCTCGGCCGGAGGAAACGCCGGGACGTATCCCTGCCGGGCCTCCAACCACGGCCGTACGGGGCGCTACCGCGCCGGTTTACCGCGGTCTCACACCGGCGTGCGATGCCCGCGGCCCCTGTGGTCCGTAACTTCGGTGGCGACCACGACCCGTGCACACGGCACGGGACAGAAGGGGGTACACATGCTCAGGAAGCAGGGCACGACCATCCTCGGCGCGACGGCTCTGGTGCTGGCGGGCGTCGTCGGCGGGGCCGCTCCGGTGCAGGCCGCTCCGGTGCAGATCACGGCGGGCGGTACCGCGCCCGCGTGCATCCAGCGCAGTGTCGTGAACAACCCCGACGGGGGCATGCAGGCATGGCTGTACAACAAGTGCGGCAAGACGATGCGGGTGAAGGTCGTCGTGAAGAACTGGCGTGACACGTCCTGCAAGTCCATCAAGAACAAGCAGAGCGCGTACTTCCGTACCGTCGGCGGCCGCTACGACCGGACCGCCGTCTGCTGATCCCTGTCCGTCGCACCGGTGAGCGGTGGCCCGGCATGACGTGCCGGGCCACCGCCGCCCTGCCACACGTCACGTCACGTCACGTCACCTACGTCATGTCATGTCATGTCACCAGGTCGTAGATGCTGCGGGCCACCAGGTACAGGCCGGCCAGCAGGGAGAGCGTGACGATCAGCGATTCCTGATGGCGGTCCATCCAGCCGCGCAACGCCTGCAGGCGGGCGCCGGCGGCCGCGGGCGCCCGGAGGGCGTACGCCTCCATGACGATGAGGCTGAGGGTGGCGAGCAGGCAGTAGCAGGCCAGGGCGAACCAGTCGGCGACGGTGGAGAGGTCCGCGTCGACAGCGGTGGCGGCGCCGGCGGCGACCAGCGCCCAGGGTTGCAGCATCCACGCCAGGCCGGCGGCCACGGCCGGGGAGGCGTCGTCGATGCGGGCGGCCCAGCGGGGCGGCCGGCGCGGACGGGCCGGCCGGCGGTGCCGGAGGGCGCCGTAGACCACCAGCGCCAGGCCGATGGCCAGCTTCACCGCCACGGCGGCGGTCGAGGGCGCACTGTGATGCACGAGTTGCCGGCCGCCGGTCAGCAGCACCACGCAGACGATGACCGCGATCAGGTTGGCCAGCCACGACAGCAGGAACGCCATGCCCTGGCGCACGCCGTTCCGCGCGGAGAGCAGCAGGATGAAGGCGCTGTTGTGCAGGGGCCCGCAGTGATGGCTGCACCGATCACCAGAAGATCGAGGACCATCGGATCTGTCGCTCCCGGTCGGTCGGGCCGCCCGGGCCCGTGGCGGACGGGCCGGCCGGCGGCGCGGGCGGCTCGGAACGCGGGGACGCGGGTCCGCGCGCGGACCGTTCCCGTGTTCCGTTCAGCTGGTTCGTCGCAGCGGCGGCGGGGTCCAGGCTCCGCCGAGAGCCGCTTCGTCCGGCCAGTACAGGCGCAGGAAGACGTTGAAACTTCCCTCGGGCGCGGGGAGCCAGTTGTCCTCGCGGTCGGGTCCCGGGTTGTCGTGCTGGACGTAGATGTCGAGGGAGCCGTCCGGGTTGGTGCGCATGCCGCTGCGGTCGCCGATCGCGTAGCGGTCCAGGCGGTTGTCGGCGAACAGCTGCCGGTCGTTCATCATCGTCAGCGACCAGAAGCCCCGTACCGGCGGGGTCCGGTCCGCGTCGAAGTGCAGCACGTAGCGGTGCGCGCCGTCGAGGGGCCGGCCGTCCGCGTCGTTGGTGGCGTGCGGGTACAGGGCGTCCACGTCGAGGTTGGCGCCGTAGCCGACCCAGGTCACCATGGCGCGCTTGGGGTAGTCGGTCCCGTAGGCGCCCAGTCCGCGGTGCACGGTCCACCCGTTGACCTGGTTGCCGGGTGCCTCCGCCTGCGACTTGAACCCCTGGAGCGTCTCGGGGCCCGTGGCGGCGGCCCTGTCCAGCGCGGCGAGCACGTCCGGCGGCTGGTCCTCCAGCTTCGCTCCGGGAGCGATGCCGAGCCGGGCCACCCGCTCGAGGAAGGGCGCGTCGGCGGGGCTCGGCGGGTTGTCGACGAGGAGCTGGTTGAGCCGCGTGAAGAACGCCCGGCCGTCGAGCTGGTGGACCTGGGTGACGGGGGCGGTGACGGCGTCGACTCCCTCGGCGACGGTCGCGTCGGTGGGCGGGGTGTAGTCCCGCGGGTTTCCCGTCCACTGCGACAGCGGGGTGAGCCGGGTGCCGTCCTGAAGCCGGTGGACGACCGCGTAGTCGGACGGCCCGGCCGTGGCGTACCGCGCGATGATCCAGTTGACGGCCGTGGGCGACGGCAGCACCGTCATGCCCTGCGGCGCCCGGCCCGACCAGGTGGGCCCGGTCAGCAGGAAGGGTCCCGCGGCCGATCCGTCCTGACGGCTGCCGGGCGCGTGGACGACGTCGGACCACGCGCTGAGGATCGGCACCATCCAGTAGCGGTCCTCGAACTCCGGCAGGCTCAGCACCAGGGGCTCTTCGGAGAGGTCCAGCCAGGCACTGGAGTACAGGGTGTCGGCGTTGGGGGACACGACCTCGGTGAAGGCGGCGTCGGGTGTGCGGCGCATGTGACAGAACTGGTTCACCGGAGCCTTGCGCCGCTCGTCGTCCCGCTCGGCGACCGCCGTCATGACGTCCTTGGTCAGCCCGGCGGTCACCAACGGATAGCCGTACAGCCATGCTTCCGTCGCCAACCGCTCCAGCTGCTCGTCCGCCATCGGCTTCTCCCTGGGCGCGTATCGGCCCGCACTCTTCGACGCTAAGCGGGCCCCCTGGCATCCGCATCTCGGCCCCCCGGACCGTCCACGGCGGCGGGCGGCGGGCGGCGGGACTGCGGGGCGGTGGGGCGGTGGGGCGGCTTGTCGACCCGGCGAGTGCCGCGGCCGGGCGGGCACAGCGGCGGAGCGGGCTCACGCGCAGCCGGGCTGGCACCCGGCTGCGCGTGGCGCCTACA
Source organism: Streptomyces sp. SID14436 (assembly GCF_010548465.1). Taxonomy (GTDB): domain Bacteria; phylum Actinomycetota; class Actinomycetes; order Streptomycetales; family Streptomycetaceae; genus Streptomyces. The sequence continues at coordinate 63,690 of NZ_JAAGMD010000531.1, forward strand.
CGTGGCACACCGTCCCGCTGGGGCTTCGGGCTCCGCGCGACCGGACAGGACGCATTCACCCGTCGGCGCGGGCAGCCGCACCGGCCCCGGCCACGAAGGGCCTGGAGGCGACGGTGATCGTGACCGAGACGGCGGCCAGCGCGGTGATCGCCGCTGCCGGGGTGAGGAGTTGGGCGAGCCCTCCCGCCACGGCCGCGCCCAAACCCTGCCAGGTCATCCGGCCGGCCGACTCGACGCCCTGGACCTGGCCGCGCACCTGGTCCGGTGTCGACGCGAGGAGCTGTTCCTGGAGCGGCAGGGTGGCGGCGAATCCGGCACCAGCGACGAACACGGCCGCCGTCAGCACCGGCACGGGCGGTTGGAGGGCGAACAGCAGGTAGGGCGCCGCGAGCAGCAGCCGCAGCGCGAAGGCACAGCGTCTCCTCCGGTCGGCCGTGAGCAGCCGTCCGACGGTCAGATCCCCGAGGAGCATGCCCGCCGCCCCGGCTGCCAGGAGCACTCCGGCCAGGTCCGGGGAGTAGGAGAGGAACAGCGCCTCGCAGCCGACGATGAGGCCGTTGGGGACCCACAGGTTCAGCAGCAGTGCTCGTCGCCCGGGGTGCGCGAACAGGGCGGTGTTGGCCGTCCAGGTCTGCCGTAGCCCGGGGCGCCGGGTCGGGCGGATCGAACGGTCCCGCACGGTGGTGGCCACGACGACCAGCCCGAGGCCGGTCAGCGCGGTGGCGAGAAGGAAGCCGTCCCGCGGGGCGAGGTGGCGCAGCAGCAGGGCGCCGAACGCGTAGCCCAGGATCGCCGTGGCGCCCGCGGTGATGTTCATCAGCGAGCGGGCCGCCGCGTACGCGGCATCCGGTACCACCTCGCTGACCAGCCCCATGCGGGTGCCGGTGCCGAGCGACTGGAAGAAGCCGAGGATCGCGAGCAGACCGAACCGGACCGTCAACGGCAGCCCCGGGACCGCCTGGGCGGCGGCACCGGCCGACGCGACGCCCTGAAGGACGACGAGGGTCCGGCGGGGGCGGCTGCCGTCCGCGACCGACATCAGGGTCAGGGCACCGAGCACCGTGGCGAACGTGGCGCCGTACATGCTCACGGCGGTCAGGAATGGTGACCGTGTCTGCTGGTGGACCAGCGTGCCGAGCGCGAAGCCCGAGAGGGTGCTCGCGGACACGCTCAGCGCGAAGCTCACGTACAGGCCCGCGAACTCACGGTTGCGGAGGAGGGCTCGGTAGGTGGTGGCCGTGGGTGACGCGCCGGGCGCGGAGGGGTGTGAGGGGTTCGAGGGGTCTGAGGGGTCTGAGGGCATGAAAAAAGCCTTCGCGCGCCCCTGTTGGGGGAGCCGAAGGCCAACCCGGGAATTCTAGCAGGGGCGGCCGCCGCCCACCCCCCGCGGGCGGGGACCCCGACGCGCCGGACGCCCGGCCCGTCGTCATCGACGGCAATGCCCGCGAGAGGGGTGTTGACCAGCGGAAAGCCGGCGAGGTGAGGCCAACACCCGCCCTACGGTCGGCATTCGTGCGCCCCGATCGTTCCATTGGCCCCATGTGTGGGACACCATTTCTCCCGAAAGGCATTGGATCGTGCGGTTATTCAGGGAGATCAGTGATCAAGGTCAGCATCGTGGTGCCCGTGTACAACGGGGGCCCCTATCTCGACCTCTGTGCCCCGTCTCTGCTCCGCCAGAGCATCGGCGCGGACGCCTACGAGATCATCTACGTCGACGACGGCTCCACCGACGACTCTGCGCAGCGCCTGGACCGGCTGGCCGCCGAGCACCGCCACGTGCGCGTGATCCACCAGGAGAACTCCGGGTGGCCCGGGAAGCCCCGCAACGTCGGGGTACGGGTGGCGCGCGGCGAGTACGTCCAGTTCGTGGACCAGGACGACGAACTGACCCCGCAGGCTCTCGAACGCCTCCACGACCTCGCGGTCCGCAACAACTCCGACATCGTCATGGGCAAGGTCGCCGGCACGATGCAGGGCCCCAGCAACGTCTTCAAGCGCACGGTCGAGCAGTGCACGGTCGAGGACGCGCCCCTCTTCGAGAGCCTCACCCCGCACAAGATGTTCCGCCGCGACTTCCTCCTCGGACACGGCATCGAGTTCCCCGAGGGACCCGTCCGCCTGGAGGACCAGCTCTTCATGGCCCGGGCCTACGTACGCGCCAAGACCGTCTCGATCCTCGCCGGTCCCCCCTGCTACCTGTGGAACCGCCGTGAGGACGGCGGCAACACCAGCAGCCGCGCCACCACCCCCGAGGACTACTACGGCCATCTGCGGAACGTCGTCGACGCCGTGAAGGAGGTCATCCCGCCCGGGCCGCTCCAGGACCACCTGCTCCGCCGCTCCTACCGCGTCGAGCTGCTCCGCCCGGTCATCGAGCCCCGAGTCCTGAAGCGCACCGGCCGCGATCTGGAGCGGTACTTCACCGTGGTGCGCCGCCTGGCGCGCGAGAGCTTCCCGCCGGGCGTCCGGGACGGCCTGCCCGCGATCAGCCGGCTCCGGGCGCACCTGCTGGAGGAGGGCCGCCTGGACTCCCTGATCGACCTGGCCCGCAGAACGGCGGACGTGAAGCCGCAGGTCACCGTGGACGAGATCCGCTGGCGGGACGGCAGACTCCACCTCAAGGTCACGGCCGGCATGATCCGCCCCGACGGCGGGCCCCTCACCCTCGTCGAGCGCTACGGCCGCCTCCACCTCGACCCCGACCTGCTGGCCGGCATCCACGGAGCCGAGGACTGGGAGGTCCCGCACCCGCTCGGACACGCCCACGGTGACCTCCTGCTCCACGACACGGCTCGCAACCAGTGGTGGTTCCTGGAGGGTGACCTGACGGCCCGCACCGAGCCCGTCGGGCCGGGACGCCACCGTGTGGTCGTCACCGGCGAGACGGTCCTCGACCCCGGGACCGTGGCGAACGGCGAGGCGCTGCCACCGGGCACCTACACGGTGTGGTGCAGCGCCCAACTGCTCGGCGTCGGCCGCCGCGCACGCATCACCCGGGGGGCCTCCGCCTCGCCCGCACAGCCAGGGTCCCTCCTGGTGCCGGGGCCGACGGCGGACGGGACGCAGCCCCGCCTCGTCATCCCCGACTGGGGCGGCCCGTCCGGTCAACTGCGACTGTCGGTCGGCCTGGCCGGCCGCACCACGCTCCCCCAGCGCGTCCTCCAGCGCACCTCGGCCGCTCCCCTCCTCCGCAGCGCTGCCCGCACCCTCCTCCGCCGACTTCCGCCGGGGGCGCGCCGCAAGGCCAGGGCCCTGGCACGGAAGGCGGACCGGTGGAGCAAGGCCGGGAAGGTGTGAGGTCCCGAAGGCCGAGGAGTGCACAGGGGCCGGGACGTGGGGCAGGGGGAACTGCGGGCGGCGCCTCCCGTGGCCGGCCGGGGCGACGCCGCCCCCGGCACGTCAACTGAGCACCCCACCCGAACGGATGAATCCTGACGGTCCGCTGGAGTGGGGCGGGGCTCCGTCGTCAGAGTGGTGGTGCGTACGGGTGGCCGCAGGGGCCGGAGTTGCCAGGTGGGGCCGGGTGGCGGCCGGAGGGGCCTGCGGGCCGGGCTCCCGGCGCTGGCGGGCGGACCGGGACCTGGTTCGGTTCACGCGGACGAGGGTGTGGGGGCGGCCCGCTGGAGGGTTCGGAGCCGGTCCCGGGCGCTCCCGTTCGTGCCGGGTTGCCGGTGCCGGGGCCGCGTACCGTGAGCGAACCGCTGTGCCGTGTCCGGTGCGGTGAGGCGGGGTGGGGCTGGACGCGGAGCGCGGGAGGAAGGGCAGGATGGCGGAGGTCGCTGCGAACGAGCCGGACGAGCGGGTCCTCGGCCGGCGGTGGACGGTGCGTCTGGACCCGGCCGGCCGGGACAGTGCGGTGGTGCGGGTCTCGTGCAGTCGCCCCGCCTGCGCCGAGCAGCGCCTGCCGTCGATGGCCGCCGGCCGGGCCGCCGCGGTCGCCCACCTGAAGGCCCACCTCCGTGCGGCCTCCAAGCCGAGGGAGGGCACCTACTGCGCGTGCCGCTCCGAGAGCTGCCGGATGCACGTCCGGAGCGCCGACCGGCAGGACCGGGGCGCGCCCTGGCGGTGCGGCGGGGCGGTCGTGCTGGCCGTGATCGCCGACCGCGAAGGGCGTTGGTGGCAGGCGTGGGAGTGCTGCTCGCGCTGTGCTGCCGCGACACCCGGGGCCCAGGTCGTCGACACCGCGCGGGCGGGTGGGCGCGCGGGTGAGGCTCCCCCGCCTCCTGCCGACCGCCCCGCGCCGTCGCCCGTCGGCGTGCCCCAGTTCTCCGATCGTCCCTCGTCCGCGGCCCGTTCGCGTGCGGTGCCTCCGCCCCGCTCCGCGCCCGCGCGACGTCGTCCGCCGCTGGGCAGGATCGCGCAGCGTTTCGTGCCGCACGATCTGCAGCCGGTCGTGCTGCGGGACGAACTCGTCGAACTGGGAAGCCAGTTCCGTGAGTACCAGCAGCGGCCCGAGCCCGACCTGGCCCTGCTCGCCGGCCTGCACGAGCGGAAGGCTCGCGCCTTCGCCGCCTGGGCCGACGTCACCGGCGACATCAACCTGCGGCTGGAGGCCCGGCGGGCGGAGCAGGCCGCCGCCACGGCCCGCATGCAGCACCTGCAGCGCACCGGTCAGTGCGCGGACGACGGCACGCCGGCGGTGGCCCGCCTGCTGACCTCGCCGACGCAGTGGGAGCACGCCCGCTCGGTGCTCGCCCACGTCGCCGACCACAGTCCGCTGCCGGGCCCCGATGCCCGGCTGCTGGTGATCATGCTGACGCTGCGCACCGCGCACACCGGAACCGGCAACCTCGTCGGGCAGGACGTCAACGCGCTGAACCTGGACGAGCCGGAGGAACTCATCGGCCGGCTGACGGGCTGCGGCTGGCTGAGCATGCCCGGTACCGTCGACGACCTGCTCGCCTCCCGGCCCGAGAGTCCCACACCCATCACCGTGCCGAGTCTGCGACCCCGGGAGGACGGGTCCGGCCCCTTCTCGTTCGGCAGGAAGGTGCGGCCGAAGCTCAGCGGCTGGGCGCAGCGAGTCGTCCTCGACAAGAAGCTCCGCAAGGCCAAGGCGACTTCGGCCGTCCGGCTGCTCGCCCTGCAACTGGCGACCCGGACCGACGCGTCGGGGCGCCTCGGCGGGGACCAAGAGGGCATCCCCCTCGACGTGCTCGCCGCCTGGGTGCCGACGGACTCCGCCGCACTGCAGCCGATGCTGGACCAGCTGACCCGGGCCGACTGGCTCACCGACGCCACTCTCGGCCCCACCCACCTCAGCGGTCAACTCAGCGAGCGCGTCCTGCCGTTCAGCTGCCCCCTCGTCTGACTCCCGGGGCGCGCCCGTGGTGGGGGCGCGCTCCCGTCAGGGCGTGGGGAGCTCGACGTCGACCGAGCCGCAGCCGATGCGTTCCGTCTCGGCCTTGACGTAACCGGGCAGCAGATCCTTGACGAAGTCGGCGCCGTCGGTGCGGTCCGCGGTCTCCACGGTCATGACCACCTCACCCGTCTGGCATTCGACGCGGTAGACGGCGCGGTTCGGGCTGATCACTCCATGTCCCCGCGTCCCGTCCACCGAGGCACCGCCGCTGCGCAGCTGCAGGCTGTAGATCCCGGTGACGGTCGGGTCGACGACCGTGGACATCCGTACGCGCGAGCGATAGTCCTGGCCCGCGTCGCAGGTGCGGGCCGCTCCGCCGTCGCCGCCGACGCGGCTGGTCTCCAGCCACTTCCGGTACCGGGCGGGGAGTTCGAGGCCCTTCACGCCGCAGAAGGAGTCCGGCCGCAGGTCGCCCCACGTGGGCAGGTCGGGCAGCTTCCCGGGGGCCGCGTAGGTTCCCGTGCAGCCGAGGTCACGCATGACGCCGTTGGTCGCGTCGACGATCACGCGGGCCATGGCAGCACGGTCCCTGCGGTCGAAGTCGAACTGGGAGTCGAAGTCGTGTTCGCCCAGCGCCACGTCGACCACGGTGGCGCCTCCCATCCTGCCCGGCCGCCCCACGCAGCTCTGGGGCAGGGCGAGCCATGCGCGGGACGCCGACACCATGCCCGGCAGGTCGCCCAGTGCGACCATGCGGCTGGAGAGGAATTCGGCCGGCCACGTATGGCCGTCCTTGCCGTACAGACCGTCGAGCTGGTGCACCTTCACGATGGCCTGCCGGCGTGCCCGCTCGCCTTCGTAGCTGGTGATCCGGCACTGCCCGTACGAGAGCGACGCCACGCGCGGGTCTCGGCGCAGCTCCTGCTCCTCGGCCTTCAGCCGGCGGTCACCGAAGAGTGCGGAGACGCTGCCCTTGCTGAGGGAGTCCCAGCACGGGTCGGACGTCGCCAGGGGCAGTGTGCCGGTGCGCCAGGCCACGGTTCCCGCGCCCAGCAGCACGCCGACGAGGCCGGCCGCGGTGGCGGCGACCGCGGTGCGGTGGCCGAGAACCCGGCGTATCCATGACCGTCGGGGTGCGATGCCGCCGGGTGCGGGAGGTGTCGTCCGGGAGGGGGCGGGCGCGCCGGGCCCGTCCTCGCCGGCGGGCGCGGCGGCCGGGACGGCCTCGTTGCCGTTCCCGTTTCCGTCGGCGTTCCCGTTCCCGTTGGCGTTGCCGTTGCCGTTGCCGTTCGCCTCGCCGGGAGTGTTCTGGTTGTCGTTGCCCTCGGTGGTCACGCCTTGCCCTCTGTTCTGCATCCGATGCGGTTGCCCACGGACGCGACGAAGTTCCTGAACGACCGCTTCACCGCGGCCAGGTCGACCGCGGCCGCACCCTGCACGTGCCCGTAGAACACCGTCTCCCGGCCGTCGCACGTGGCGCGGACCAGGCCGTGACGTTCACCCTCCGGCAGTCCGCCGAACAGGGCGGTCATCCGCGGCGAGCTCGTCATGACGTACTGCGCCACAGGCTCGCCCTCGCCTCCGGGGGTGGGGCGCCAGACGAGCGAACAGGTCTGCAGCCGGTCGGTCACCGCGCCCACCTGCTCCTGGTAGCGCACCGTGCTGTCCCGGTCCCCCAGATCGAAGCGCACGCCCGGGATGCGGCAGAGCGGGTCGCCCAGACTCTCGCTGTCTTCCGCGATGGTGACGAACGGGGACGAGTTGCTCAGGGGTGTCTCGGGTGCGCAACCTACGTTCCGCATCGTCGAGTTGGCGATGTCCAGCAGCAGGCGGGTGGTGTCGGCATACGTGCCGATGGAGAAGGGCATGGCTTTCCTGCCCGCGGATCCGTCTCCCCAGCTCTCCCCCCGGAGCGTCACCACCGACGGTGTGCCGTCGACGTCGCACTCCTCGGGCAGCACGAGCATGCCCCGGTGACCGCCCACCATGCCGACGAGCCCGTCGGGCAACGGCGCGGCCGATCCGTGGAAGTGCTGCGCCAGCCAGTCGTGCCGCCCGGCCTTCGCCGCCGGGAGCGGGCCGACCTGGACCGTGACCTTCTCACTGAAGCGCACCGCGTCCTGCGAGGTGTCGTCACCGTCGCCCGAGGTCACCTCGACCCAGCAGGACCCGCGCGGGTGCCCGGCGGACGGCGTGGCGGTCTCCCTGCTCTTCCGGTGGGAGCCGGGCTCGTCCAGTTTCCCGTCGTCGAGGAACGACGGGCCGCTGTTCGCCTCCCACGCGCCCCAGCAGTAACTGTCGCGGAACGGCCCGCTGTCCGTGGCGTACAGACCGAGACCGGTTGCCAGCAGCGCGGCGGCCAGTGTTCCGCCCATGACGGCGAGGCGCTTCCGAGCGCCGGTACCCACGATGTTCCCCCAGTGAAACCGCGAAGTCAGAGCAAGCACGGTGATGTTACGTGGCGGCCGGTGACGGGTTCGATGCGGGGTGAGACGGGTGCGGTCCCCCGCTCGGGCGGGCGCGTGTCCCCTACCTGACGGCCCGTACGGTGCCGGCCCCTGCCCCGCTCCCGTCCGTGGTCGCGGGTCATGGGCCCCCGGGCCGGGCGAAGCCCGGTCAGGCCGGCTCCGGCCGTCCGCCTGCCCCGGCCGCCTTCCTCAGTGCCTCGGCCGTGACCGCGTCGGCCGGGAAGAACGTCTCGATGGCGATCTCGTCCAGGGTCACGTCCCGGGGCGAGCCGAACACCGTGGTGGTGTAGAGGAACGCGAGATCACCGTCGTCCGACGCCAGCAGCAGCGGAACGGCGAGATCGTTGCGCGGCTCCTCCTCGGCCGGTGCCCCGGGTACGGGGTAGGACTCCAGCTCGGTCAGGAGGTCCGCGAGGCCCTCGGCCGCCGTGCGGGCGAGCTGGCGGCGGATGCGCCGCAGTACGTGGGCGCGCCACTGGGCGAGGTTCCGGATGCGCGGCGCCAGACCGTCCGGATGCAGCGTGGCGCGCAGGACGTTGACGGGCGGGGCGAGGAGCGAGGCAGGCAGGCCGGTGAAGAAGGCCGTCGCGGCCCGGTTCGCGGACAGCAGCTCCCAGCGCACGTTGACGGCGAGCGCCGGGCTGGGTTCGTGGCCGGCGAGCACGGCCCGGACGATCTGCCGGGCGGCACCGAGATCGTCCAGCGGCCGCTCGGGGTGGACGGGTGCGAAGCCCGCCGCGAGGTGGAAGGCGTTGCGTTCCCGCAGCGGCACGTCCAGCTCGTCGCAGAGGCGCTCGATCATCTGCCGGCTCGGGACGGCACGCCCGGTCTCGATGCAGCTCAGGTGCCGGGTGGACAGGTTCGCCGCCAGCGCCACGTCCATCTGTGACCGGCTGCGGCGGTCCCGCCAACGCCGTACGAGCACTCCGACCGGTTCCGAGGTGACCATGCTTCGAGGCTCTCCCATGAGGTGTCCGGCGGCAATGACCTCACAGGTCATCGACACCGGACGGCGGCCCGCCGCACAGTCGGGACATGGACCGCGCAGGCCGTCGGACCTTCACCCGGACGGCGGCGCACGAGCACCTCACGGAGGGACATCAGCCATGACGAGCACCACCGAAACCGTCGCACCGGCCACCGACCGGTGCGAGGAGAACCTGGACCGCTACCTGCGGTTCTGGAACACCTCGCCGGACGACGAGGGAGCCGGCCAGGCGGCTGACGTCTTCGGGGAGGAGGTCCGCTACACCGCACCGGTCGGCGTCCTCGCCGGGCGGCAGGCGCTGATCGGCTTCCGCCGGCAGTTCGTGCAGCACATGGGGAGCGTCGCGTTCCGGGCGCGCAGGGAGCCGGAGATCCACCACGGTCACGCCCGGCTGCTGTGGCGGCTCGACGTCCGCGGTGAGCAGTTCGCCACGGGCACCGACGTCCTCGCCTTCGACCGTGACGGCCGCATCGGCACGGTCACCGCCTTCCTGGACGAGGCGCCGGAGGGCTTCGACCCGCATGCCCACGCGTAGGCCGGCGCCCGGTGGACGGGGAGCGGTGCCGGTAGGCGCACGGCCGGTGGCCGGGCGGGCGCCTACCGACAGGTCGGGTCGTGTCCCGGCCGCCGCTCCCGCCGGGCGCCTACCGGCAGGTCGGATCGTCGATCGCCGACACGGTGTACGGCGGCTCCCCGGGCGGATCGTCCAGCTGGCTGTTGACGACGTACAGCCGGCAGCCGTGCCGGGCGAGGGTGGTGGGCAGGTCGAAGGTACCGGGAGCCGTAGGAGGATGCCGTCGGCCGGGGCCGCGTCATTTCCCTCGCGTGCCGGGGCGGGCGGGCCCGGCGCGGGGGTGACCGCGGCGGTCCGGCGGTGGTGCTGGACAATCGTCACCGTTCGATGGGGAAGTTCCACGGTGAGGTGTCTGCGGTGACGGTCGCGACGACGGGCGGATTCGATGCGCGCTGCCTGGACGAGGTGGTGCCCGCCGCCGCCGAGGATCAGGGATTCTCCGGTACGGTCCGGGTCACGCGGCGGGGGGAGCCGGTGTACACCGGTGCGTTCGGGATGGCGTCGCGACGGTGGGGGGTGCCCAACACCGTCGACACGGCCTTCCGCGTGGCGTCGGTGTCCAAGACGTTCACCGCGGTGGCGGTCCTCCAGCTCGTTGAGCGCGGGCTGGTCCGTCTGGACGATCCGCTCGTGGACTTCGTGCGGGACCACATGCCCGCACTCGATCCGCGCGTCACCGTGCGCCATGCGCTGACCATGACGTCGGGGATCGGCGACTGGTTCGAGGAGGGCAGCGACGACTGGGAGGCCGAGTGGGCCGCCCTGACCGCGTCCCACCCGCTGCATCTGCTGCGCGGCGACCGGGACTACGTGCCGCTGTTCGCCGGCAAGCCGCCCCACTTCCCGCCCGGGGAGCGCCATCTCTACAACGGCGCCGGTTACATCCTGCTCGGGCTGCTCGTCGAATCGGTGACCGGCCGGCCCTCCACCGAGGTCGTCGCCGACGAGGTCTTCGCGCGGGCCGGGATGACCTCGGCCGGCTTCCCCGCCCTCGACGAGCCGGGGCCGGGTGTCGCCGAGGGCTACCTCACCGCCGCCGACGGCCCGTCCCCGTACCGGACGAACCACTACGCGACCACGCCCCACGCCGCGGCCGACGGCGGGGCGACCTGCAGCGCCGCCGATCTGACCGCCTTCGCCCACGCGCTGCGGCACGGGCGGCTGCTGGGCGAGGAGCTGACGTCCCTCGCGCTGACGCCGCAGGTCGACGAACGCGAGGAGAGGGTGCGGGGCTACCGCTGGATGTACGGCTTCGGTCTCACCCACCTCCTCGACGCCGAGGGGACCGTGGTGCGCTGGGGCCACACCGGCGAGGAGGACGGCGCCAGTGCCCGGCTGTACCACTACCCGTGGCACGACCTGGACGTCGCCGTGCTCGGCAACGTCAGCTGGTGCGCGGGCGCGATGGGGTGGGCGCTGCACGACGCGGTCGTCGGCGCCTGAGACGTGGGGCCGGGGGGACCGATGCCGCGCCGGGCCTTGAGCTTGTCGATCAGGCGGGGTCTTCCACGCTGTCAGCCGCTCTAGTGATCCTCGCAGGATTCCCGTAGGGCGCGGACCATGATGTCGTGCGTTTCCACCCCGTCGTTCCTGGTGACGGCAAGAATGCTCCGTCCGAGCCGGTTCGGGTCGTCCACGCGCACCAGGGCGATGTTCTGTGGGACGACCGGGGCGAGGAGTCCCGGGACGACGCAGACGCCGAGACCGGCGGCGACGAGTCCGAATCGGCTGTGCCAGGCCCGCGCGCGGAAGGCGATGACCGGCTCGGTCAGTGTGGGCCAGGCGCCGAACTGCGGTTCGTCACCGGCGCCCTTGCCCACGATCCACGGCGCGTGGGCGAGTTCGCGCACCGGGACGGGTCCTTCCATCGCGGCGAGCGGGTGCCCGCGCGGCACGCCCACCAGCAGTTCGCCGCCCGGCAGCGGGGTGATCCGCAGCCCCTCCAGGGCCGGCTGTGGCAGGCCGGGCCCGGAGGCCACGACCGCGACGTCCAGCCGCTCGGCGACGACCTGGTGCACGAGCCGGGGCGAGGACGCCTCGGTGAGCGCGAACGTCAGCCTGGGCTGCTGCTCCAGTGCTCTGGCCAGTGCGAAGGGGAGCAGAGCGGCACTCGCGGCGGGGAAGGCCCCCACCCGGACCCGCACCTGAGGTCCGGAGGCCAGCTCGTCGAGTCGTTCGTCCAGCCGGTCAAGGCTGGCGAGGGTCTCGGTGGCGAACCGGGCGACGATCTCCCCCGCGGGAGTCGTCCTGACGCCGCGGGCACCGCGCACGAAGAGAGGCTGCCCCGCGGCTTTCTCGGCGGCCGAGACCTGGCGGGATACGGCGGGCTGCGAGTAGCCGAGCGTGCGCGCCGCGCCGCTTAGGGACCCGTGCGCGGCCACCGCGCGCACGACGCGAAGAGCGGTGACGCTGAGTTCGGGCATGGCCGCATCGTAGCCGCCCGGGGCCATGCAAGGACGTTATGTGAGCCGACCGCTCCTTGCATATGGCGCAGGGCCGGAAAAAGGCTTTCAGGGCCTACCGTGGAAAGCGGCGACCATGCCGACATCCCTGAAAGGGCTCTTCTCATGCGCGAGTTCATATCCCCTGATGACCATCGTTACGACGAGCGGGCCCGCGCCCTGGTGCGGATCGGCCGGGAGGCGATCGCCGTGGCTGACAACGAGAAACTGGACGCCTACTTCGCGGACGACTTCGTTTTCCACGGTCCTGACGGCGACATGACGTACCCGCAGCTCCGTTCCTTCTTCGCGGCCATGCGTGCCGCATTCGAGGGATTCGCATGCGAGCGGCGCACCATTGTCAGCGAGGGTGAGTACATCGGTTCGCGCACCTGTATGTCGGGGCGTTTCACCGCGCCCTTCGAGGCGTCCCCGTTCGGCACGATCGCGCCGACGGGGGAGCCGATGCGACTCGAACTGATCAACCTCTTCCGCTACCACGAGAACGGCCGGCTGGCCGAGGAATGGGTCCAGTACGACAACATCGGTTTCCTGCGTCAGCTCGGCGTCGACCTCACCGAGGGGCGCTGACCGACACTTCGGCGGCCGTCCCGCCGCTCGGGTTGCTCAGCCCTGGGCGGCCGGGACGGACAGGAAGTCGCGGATCTCCCGCACCACGCGGTCGGGGTCGTCTTCCATGAGGAAGTGGCCCGCGCCGGGGACGACGACGAGTTGCGCGCCGGGGATGTCGCCGCTGAGCCGCTTCGCGTAGTGGAGGGGCTGCCACTGGTCCTCCTCGCCCCAGACGATGCGCACGGGCATGGTCAGGCGGTCGAACCGGTCGCTGATCTCCTGCGTGTACCGGGAGTCGTAGTGGCGTACCTGGTGCTCGAAGAAGGAGGCACGGCCGAGCGGGGACCGGTGGGGTTCCAGGTAGGCCCGCAGGACGTCGCCCGTCATGCATGCGGGGTCGGCGACGGCCATGGTGAGCTGCCGGGTCAGCAGGGCGTCGAAGTCCTCCTGCGACATCGCGGCCGCCTCGTCCAGCTGTTCGTCGATGATCTTCTGCCAGGTCGGGGACGGCCAGGAGTCGTAGCTGACCGCGTCCATGATCATCAATCGGCGGACCCGCTCGGGGCGGGCGATGGCGAAGCGCAGGCCGATGGCGCCGCCGATGTCGTGCGCGACGATGTTGACCTGCTCCAGGCCGAGCGTGTCCAGCAGGTGTTCCAGGAGGTCGGTCTGGGCGGCGACGGAGGTGTCGCGGTCCGCCGGCCGCTCGGACCGGCCGTATCCCAGCAGGTCGTAGGTGATGACGCGGAGTCCGCTCGCCTCGATGTGGGGGACGACGTCGCGCCACTCGTAGGAGTGGGAGGGCGTGCCGTGGATGAAGATCACGGGCTCGCCTCGGCCACGGTCCCGGTAGGCCAGACGCACTCCGTCGACGACGAGGCTGTCGGTCAGGACGGTCATGGTGCCTTCCTCAGGTTGCTGACGTTCGGACGGGGCACGGGCCGTGATCGCGGGCGACCACCTCTCGCACCGATATTAGGTAGACTAGTCTACCTAGCGAAGCGAGGCGAGGGATGAGCGACAGCGGACACGGACCGAGCGGGGGACGGCGGCGGCCGGCGCGGGAGCGCATCCTGGCCGCGGCGGCACGACGCTTCTACAGCGACGGCATCACGGCGACCGGGATCGACACGATCACCGCCGAGGCCGGCGTCGCCAAGATGAGCCTGTACAACAACTTCGCGTCCAAGGCGGAGCTCGTACGGGCCTATCTGGAGGCCCGGCACACGGCATGGCTCGCGCGCTATCAGGCCCGCCTCGGGCCCGGGCAGGATCCGCGCGACCGCATCCTGACCGTCTTCGACACGTACATCGACAGCACCGCGCCGGCCGACGACCTGGACTTCCGTGGCTGCGCCCTGCTCAACGCCGCGGCGGAGATGCCCGTCGGGAACGAGACCCGGGCCCTGGTGGGCCGGCAGAAGGCGGAGGTGGAAGGCATCATGGCGGACCACCTCGCGGAGTTGCTGCCCGGGCGTCCCGACACGGTGCGGACCACGGCGGAGCACCTGTCGTATCTGCTGGAGGGGGCCATGACCCGGGCCGGTCTGGAGGGTGACAGCCGGTGCCTGCGGCAGGCCCGCGCCCTGGCCGCGGACCTGCTCGACCGGTTGTGAACCCTGGTCCCGCTCCGTGCTTGACCGGCCCCCCGGCCCCGGCGATGATCCGCAGCGCCGCTCACTCACAGGAAGGTCCGACGGCGTGACGCATGCGTACGACGTGAAGCGCGCCCTGCCGGAGTGCTACGCGCCCAGGAACACGGACTGGGAGCTCGTCGACATTCCCGAACTCCGTTTCCTCGACGTCGACGGGCGCGGCGACCCGAACACGGCCCCGGCGTACCGGGAGGCCGTGGAGGCGCTCTATCCGGTGGCCTACACGGTCAAATTCGCGAGCAGGAAGGAACTCGGCAGGGATTTCGTCGTGGGCCCCCTCGAAGGGCTGTGGTGGGCGGACTCCATGGACGATTTCCTGGCCCGCCGCAAGGACAACTGGCAGTGGACGCTGCTCATCAACCTGCCCGACTGGGTGCCCGACCTCCTGGTCGACGAGGCCCGGCGCGCCGCTCTGACGAAGAAGAAGCGCACGGCCATCGAGTCGGTGCGGACGGAGACCCTGCACGAGGGCCTGAGCGCGCAGGTCCTCCACATCGGTTCCTACGACGACGAGACCCCTGCCCTCACCAGGCTGCACGGCGAATATCTCCCGGCCCACGGGCTCCGGGAGACGGGCCTGCATCACGAGATCTATCTGAGCGATCCCCGCAGGACGCGGCCCGACCGGCTGAGGACGATCCTGCGGCAGCCCGTGGAAAGCGGTCCCGATTCCCGGTGACGGACGGTCGGCGCCGGGCGGGACGGCCCGTGCGGGCGCCGCGGGGACGGGGCGGAATGCGGCGACGACCGCGCGCCCGCGGTTCACGGAATTCGCCGGGTGCCGGGGCTATGGTCGCGCCATGCGTCAGATGCCGTCGGCCGACATGGTCAGCCTCATCTCCTTTCTCGCCGTGTTGCTGATCTTCTTCAGCATCGACGTGCGCTCCAGGAATTCCGACGATTCCAAGCCGTGGCACGCACGCCTTTTCGAATGGGCCTCACGGGTGGGGGGAATCGCCACGGCTCTCGCCCTGTCCCTGGGATGGGTGGACCTCTTCCTTCCGGATGAACGGGACCCGATCCACGTGGTGTTCGTGGCCGTTCCCGGGTCCGTGGCGGTGCTGTGTGCCATCGTGCTGGGCCTGGAGATGCTGTGGCAGCGCTGGCAGCCCTCCTAGAGCCGGCCCGCACCGCGCCCCGGCCCGGACGATACGCGACCCGCCCATGACCCGCCCACAAGGAGCCCCACGGCAATGAACGCACGCACGGGCAAGGTGATCTGCAACCTCACGGTCTCGGTCGACGGGTACGCGGCCGGCCTCCACCAGACCGAGGACCGCCCGTTCGGCGACGACGGCGCCGACGGCACAGGCGCCCTGCTGCACGCCTGGATGTTCGACACGCCGGAGGAGAACCGTGCCGAGGTCGAACAGATGACGGAGGCCGGGGCGTTCCTGATGGGCCGCAACATGTTCGGCCCCGTGCGCGGTGCCTGGGACCGGCCGTGGAACGGCTGGTGGGGCGACGATCCGCCGTTCCACGCCCCGGTGTTCGTCCTCACCCACCACCCACGCGACCCGCAGCCGATGGACGGCGGCACCACCTTCCACTTCGTCACGGACGGCATCCGGTCCGCACTGGAACGCGCGCTTGCGGCGGCCGGTGACGGCGACGTCTCGATCATGGGCGGCGCGACCACCGCCAACCAGTACCTGGCCGCCGGTCTGGTCGACGAACTGCGCCTGCACATCGCGCCGTTCACGCTCGGCGCCGGCACCCGGCTGTTCGACGGCGTGCCGGGGATGAGGCTGGAGCAGCTGCGGGTGCGGTCGGCGAGCCTGGTCACCCACGTGACCTATCGCGTGGTGCGCTGACGCGACTGCCATAGGGGTGGGCCGCATCCGGTGGAGCACCGGACGCGGCAGACTCCCCGGAGGGACACCACACCGGTGTCACCCGGTGATCGGCGAGACCGCGACACAGCCGGCCGACGACACGTCCTCGGCGCCGGACTTCTCGGCCAACGTCCTGCCCCGGTACACGATCCTGCACGTGAGCCGCCCCGAGCCGGCGTCGGGTTCGACCAGCACGGGCAGGACGGTGGGTGCCTCGATGCCGCGCAGCTTCACCGTCTTCCTCCACGGCAGCGCCGGGTCGTCCACCGTCTCGAACTCCGGGTCGCTCGCGTCTCCACCGCCCGCGTTGAACTCGATGAAGTCGGCCTTCTCGCCCGTCACTTCGTAGGTGACCTCGTACACCTCGTCGATCTGCCGGTCGACTTCCCGGATCACTTCGTCGTCGGCCTTCTCGGCGGCCTTTTCGGCGGCCTCGTCACCGATCCCGGAGCAGGCGGCGAGGCCCAGCACGACTCCGGCCGTGACGAGGGCGGTCGTGCAGGTACGACGTACGGACTTCATGATGTGACCCCCTGACCCCCCGTTCGGACAAGCCCGCGCATCATAGGATCTGCGGCATGGGGCTGCGACCCGTGCAGGTGAACGTCAAGGCGGTGGACGCCCGGGCCGTCGGCCGCTTCTGGGCGGAGGCACTCGGATGGAGTGCCTACGACGCCGGTGCGACGACCTACGTCGGCCCGGGCGGCGGCCTCGTGTGGCCCGACCCGGTGGGCCTCGGCATCGACGTCGTCCCCGTGGCGGAGCCCAAGCCGGCGGTGAAGAACCGTGTGCACCTCGACCTGGCGACCACCTCGGCCGCGCATCAGGCGTCGCTGGTCGCACGTCTGCGGGGTCTCGGTGCGACCCCCGTGCGGGTGGGCCGGGGCAGCGTGCCCTGGCAGGTCCTCGCCGATCCCGAGGGCAACGAGTTCTGCGTCCTGGAGCCGCGGGAGGTCTACCGGGACACCGGGCCGGTCGCCGCAGTCGTGGTCGACTGCGCCGAGCCGCGCGCCATGGCCCGCTTCTGGGGCGGGGCCCTGGACTGGACACCGCACGACGTGACCGACGACTGGGCGGTGTTCCGGTCGCCCACGGACACCGGTCCGTACCTGGAGTTCCTCCGCACACCGGACCGGAAGACCGCGCCGGACCGTGTCCATCTCGACCTGCTGCCGCGCCCCGGGGAGGACACCGCCACCGAGGTGGCCCGTCTGCGTGCCCTCGGGGCCACCGACCTCGACGTCGGTCAGAGTGACGTCCCGTGGACGTGCCTGTCGGATCCCGAGGGCCACGAGTTCTGCGTCCTCGCGGCGCACTGAGCCCCCACCGCTTTCCCCCGGCACCCGGTCGCCCGCTCGACGGCCCGGCGACGTACCGCACCCGACCACAGTGGTCATCATGGTCTTCAGCGCCCTCGGCCGGGCGTCCACGGCGTCGCGGGAGAGGAAAGGGAAGATCATGGAACTGTTTCCGCCGATCCCGCTCGCCGAGTGGCGGGACACCAAGGAGACTCTCCACCGGTTCGCCCAGGTCATCGGCAAGATCCGGCTCGCGGCGAGCGTCCAGCGGAACCACTGGTGGAACGTCCCCTTCCGGCTCACCGGGCGGGGCACCACCACCTCCCCCATGGGGCAGGTGGACGGCAACCCGATCTTCCCCATCGACTTCGACTTCGTCGCACACCGGCTGGTCGTGTCGGCCCTCGACGGCCGGGAGGTCTCGTTCCCCCTCGCCGGCCGGTCCGTGGCGTCGTTCTACGCGGCGGTCATGGAGGCGCTGGACGCGCTGGGCGTCCGGACCCGGCCCGCACTGCCCCGGCCGTTCGACCTGCCGGACTCGGGCCGGCCGTTCGCCGACGACACGGAGCACGCCACCTACGATCCCGCGCACGCCAACCGCTACTGGCGGGTCCTCAGCCAAGTGGCTTCCGTCCTGGAAGAGTTCGCGGCGGGGTACTCGGGGAAGGTCAGTCCGGTGCACCACTTCTGGCACACCTTCGACCTCGCCCACACCCGCTTCTCCGAACGTCGTGTCCAGCAACCCGAGGGGGCGGACGCGGTCACGCGGGAGGCCTACTCCCGGGAAGTGATCAGCTTCGGTTTCTGGTTCGGGGACGACACCTTCCCGGAGCCCGCCTTCTACGCGTACACGGCGCCCGAGCCCGCGGGCCTGGCCGACGCGCCGCTGGAGCCGCCGGCGGCCCGGTGGGTCCCGCGCGGCAGCAGCCACCTGGCCGTCCTGCGCTACGACGACGTCCGTACCGAGAGCGACCGGCGCGCCGCCGTCCTCGCCTTCTACGAGAGTGCCTACCTGGCGGGTGCGCGCCGCGCGGGCTGGGACGTCGACGGGCTGGCCTGCCCCGGCGGCGTCACCGATCCCGTCCTGCGGCCGTAGCAGCGCGGCGGGGCCGGGCCCTCACCGGCCGACGGGCCCGGCGCAGCCCAGGGACAGGTGGGCCGCAGGCGGGCTCGCGCCGACGGGTCGTCAAGAAGTTGAACATGTATACGAGATGGGGTCCTGCGCGGTGCCGGTCGTCCATACACTGCGATCATGAACCTTGACGTCACGCCGTCCGAGGCCCCGGCCGACGGCGCTCTCGATCCTGCCCTCTTCGCGACCATGTCCACCATGCGGGCCATGCGGCGGCTCCGGCCCGACCCGGTGCCCGACGACCTCCTGGACCAGCTGATACAGGCGGCGGTGTGGGGCCCCAGCGGCGGCAACATGCAGCGCTACGAGTACGTCGTCGTCACCGACCCGGCGGTGATGGCCGAGCTGGCGCCGCTGTGGAAGCGCTGCGTGGACGCCTACCTGGCGACGACCGGCAAGTACGCCCCCGCCGGCATGGACGAGGCCGCGTACGGGCGCATGGTGGCGGCCATCGAGTACCAGCGCGACCACTTCGCCGAGACCCCCGCGCTGATCATCCCGTGCTACCGGTTCCCGGAGCCGAGGCTGGAGCCGGAGGGACTCCAGCGGTACGCGGAGGAGCTGGGGCCCGACGCCACCGCGCGCATGGGGCGGATCCAGGAGCGTTTCAACGCCCTCGCTGAGGGGTCCTGCGTCTATCCCGGTGTGCAGAACCTGCTGCTCGCCGCGCGCGGGCTGGGTCTGGCGGCCAACATCACCATCTGGCACCTGATGCTGGAGGACGAGTGGAAGGCCGCCCTCGGCATTCCCGGGGACATGAACACCTTCGCGGCGATCCCGGTGGGATGGCCGCGCGGCAGGTTCGGCCCGGTCAGCCGTCGTCCGGTGGCCGAGGTCGTGCACCGCAACCGCTGGCAGGACGGCTGACGTACGGACCCTGTCCCCGGGGCGGGGCCCCATGACCCGTCCCGGGGACGGGGGGGCGGCGCGGGCGGGAGGCGGCCGGCATCACGCCTCTCACGCCCGCGGTGTCCGCCGCTCCGGGTCAGCTCGTCCGGGCCCCGCCGTCCGCGGTGCCGCCCCCTCCGGTGGCGACCCCGCCGCTCGGCCTGGGGTCGGCGAACGGCGGCGTGTCCTGGCGGCACGTCGTTCCGGCCGGGGGAAGGACACCGTCGACGAGGTAGCGGCTCTCGTACGCGTCGGCGCAGCCGCTGGGGTTGAGCAGGGTCGTGTGGCCGTTGCCCTCGACGGTGAGGAGCCGGGCGTCGGCCAGGTGCTCGACCATGGCCTCGGCGGCCTGATGGGGCGTGGACGGGTCGTGGGTGACACCGATGACCAGGAGGGGGTGGGCGGTCGGCGTGTCCCAGGGGCCGCGGTAGGAGTCGGCGGCGGTCGCCGGCCAGGCGGTGCAGCCGAAGGTGGCCCAGATCCAGTGACGTCCGACGTCGCCCGCACGCGCGGCGCTCTCCTCCTCCAGGTCGTGGTAGACGCCGGGGTCGCGCGGGTTGGGGCTGTCGCCGCACAGCACGGCGGTGCTCTGCTCCTCGCCCGTGTACGGGTTCGGGTTCTTCACCGGGGGCGGGGGCGGGAACGCGGACGGCTGCGGCTCACGGCCCTGCGACAGTTCCTGCAGGACGCGGGCGACCTCCGTCCACCCGGGGTGCACCACGTAGAACCCGCTGACCATGGCACTGACCGTGCGGGCGTAGGTCCAGGGGCCGATCGGCCGGTCGCGGAGCCGCTCCATCAGCCGGTCGTACTTGGCCCGGGTGGCCTCCGGGCTGCCGGCCGAGAAGGCGCAGTGGGCGGTGGTCGTGGACCCGCACCGGGTCAGGAACTGGTCCAGGACGCCTGCCGCGCTGACGTCCGAGCCCAGGCGCGTGAAGCTGGTGCTCCGGGCAGCGTCGGCGGAGCCGTTGTTCGTCCAGGCCGAGGGGTTCCAGTCGCTGTCGAGGACCATCGCGCGGACCTTGCCGGGGAACAGGTTGGCGTAGGTGGCGCCCAGGTACGTGCCGTAGGAGTTGCCCCGGTAGGTGAGCTGCTCGTCGCCGACCGCGCGCCGGAGCAGGTCCAGGTCCCGGGCGGTGTCGGCGGTCGATACGTGGCGCAGGAGTTCGGCGTCGCGTTTCTCGCAGTTGCGGGCCAGTTCCTCGTAGGCGGCGGTCCAGGCCGTGCGCTCCTTCGCCCCGACCGGGAAGCCGGCCGCCTTGGTCTCCTCCCAGGCGGCTGCCTCCTCGGGGCTGCCGAAGCAGTTCACGGCGGTGCTGTTGCCGATCCCGCGGGGGTCCCAGCTGACGATGTCGAAACGCTCCCGGACCTCGTGGGGGAACGCCTCGTAGTTCTGCGGCATCTGCACGGTGCCGGGCCCGCCGGGTCCGCCGGGGTTGAAGAAGAGGGTGCCGATGCGCCGGCCGGGGTCGGTCGCCTCGCGTTTGACGACGGCGAGTTCGATGGTGCGGCCGGTGGGGTTGCTGTGGTCCAGCGGCACCTCGGCCGTCGCGCAGTCGAACGGGCTGCCCGCGACGCAGGGCTGCCAGTCCAGCTCCGGGACGGGCACGTCGGGCGTCGGACCGCCCCCGGCGGCGGCGAAGTCCGGGCCGGACAGGGTGACGGAGCAGGCCACCACTGCGGCGACGACCGCGGCGCGGCCACGGCGGCCCGCGGTCGCTCTGGATATGTGCATGCCTTGTCCTTCCACGAGGGGGCCGGACGCCCTGCTGCGGCTGCGCGGACGTCGGCGGCGCATTCGTGTCCACCCCACAGGCACGCCGTGCGACCGGCGAGCCGGCCGGAGCCGAATGGCCCACGCCCGGCGGGTGCGCCCCGTCCGGCGGCTCCCCGCCGGACGGCTGGGCCGGGTCC
>NZ_JAAGMD010000043.1 GCF_010548465.1 Streptomyces sp. SID14436
CGAACGGGCTACGGCGGCCGGCCCGCCGGTGACGTGCGGCCGGCGGCGAGGCGGCCTGAGGTGCCTCCGCGCTCACCGGAGGAGGGACTCCGCGTCCCCCATGACGACGACCGGGTGCTGGTCCGGGTCGAGGACGCGCAGGAGTTCCTTCATGTGCCGCTCCTTCAGGCTCACGCACCCCTGGGTGGGCCCGTCGTGGTCGACGTGCAACCACACGCCGCCGCCCCGGTCGGCGCCGAGCGGCCGGGTCCGGTCCAGCGGTGAGGTGCCCGGCACGCGGTTGTAGTCGATCGCGATGACGTAGTCGAACGACCCCTCGAGCGACTCGCCCTCGAAGCCCGTGCCGCTGATGGCGAAGCCCGGGTTCTCGTCGTAGGTCAGCCGGGTTCCCGGGTCGGGCAGGAGTCCGCCGGCGTCGCTCAGGGTGAACACGCCGACGGGGGACCTGAGGTCGCCCATGCGGTGGTCGTCGGTCCAGCCCTTCAGCGCGTTGTGGGCCGGCCAGGCCGGACCGGCCTCCCATCCGGTGGCGGTCCGCCGGTGCAGGACGGCCTCGGAGCGGGAGGAGTCCTTGCCGCGGCCGGTGACCACGACGACCTGACGGGTGTCCCCGGGGATCTGCCCGAGGGTCTTCGGTCCCAGTCCGGGCAGCCGGGCGGGGGCGGCGGTCGCCACCCCGGCGCCCGCCCTGCCCTGCGCGGTGCCCGCGGCACCGGGTGCGCCG
>NZ_JAAGMD010000068.1 GCF_010548465.1 Streptomyces sp. SID14436
GTTCGCCAACGGTCACCGGATCATCGCCCGCAAGCCGGTCAGGACGGCCCGCTGAGGGCGCCCCGGCGACGCCGGCCCGCCGGACGCGGGCAACCCGTGGGGACGCCCCGGCGGCCCGGACCCGCCGGCTCCGGGCGACCCGTCAGCCGCGCAGGACGAGCGCCTGCCCCGCCACCACCAGCAGCACCTGCTCGCACTCCTCGGCGAACGCCGCGTTCAGCCGCCCCAGCTCGTCCCGGTACCGGCGGCCGGACGCGGTGGCGGGCACGATGCCCGACCCCACCTCGTTGGACACCGCCACCACGGTCCGCCGGGTCGCGCGGACCGCGTCGGTCAGCTCCCGCACCCGCTCCCGCAGCGCCTTCTCGCCGCCGCCCGCCCACTCCGCGTCGTCCCACGCCCCGACGGCGTCCATCGCGTCGGTCAGCCACAGCGACAGACAGTCCACCAGCAGCGGCGGCCCGTCGTCCGTGAGCAGCGGCACCAGATCGCACGTCTCGGCCGTGCGCCACGACCCCGGTCGCCGCTCCTGGTGCACGCACACCCGCGCCGCCCACTCCGTGTCCCCGTTGCGCGACCCGCCCGTCGCCACGTACAGCACCTCGGGGAAGGACTCCAGCCGCCGCTCCGCCTCCACCGACTTGCCCGACCGGGCCCCGCCCAGCACCAGCGTCCGCCGGGGCACGTCCGGCACGTCCTCGTAGGCGCCCACCTCCAGGGTGGTGCCGTCCGGGACCGCGCGGGCGCCGGCCGCCGCCAGCCGGCGCCGGGTCTCCGGGCCCGGCGGCAGGTCGTGGTCGAGGTGGACGGCGACGACGTCGGTGGCCGCCC
>NZ_JAAGMD010000094.1 GCF_010548465.1 Streptomyces sp. SID14436
GTCCAGCTCGACGCCATGCAGTTCGCGGACGGCGTGCTGCGCAGGACCCCCGGCGTGCAGCCCGCGGCCCCCGAGCCGTCGGAGGGCCCCGTCTTCGTCGACGAGTCCGGCCGCCGCGGCCGCCGCTACCGCCGCATCGGCCTGGCCGTCGGCCTCGCCTGCGCCGGGTACGCCGTCGTCATCGTCGCCACGCTGCTGTCGGGGAACTCCGACGCCCCCTGGCTCCCCGTCCCGGGCCAGGAGGCCGACGCGCCCGCGGGCCAGGTCGACACCTCGCCGCAGCCGGCCGAGTCCGACGACACCGCCGGATCCGGCGCCAGCCTCGGCCCGGGCGGCCTGCCCAGCGGGGGCGACCTCACCGTGCCGACG
>NZ_JAAGMD010000136.1 GCF_010548465.1 Streptomyces sp. SID14436
CCGGTTGGTGGCCCCCTCCATCACCAGCGAGGCCACCTGCCGTTCCATCGACGCCAGTCCGTCCAGCGCGTCCGAGGCCGCCGCCGGAACCGTCTCCGGCCGCACCGGGCCGGCGGCGACCGCCGCGTCCACCTGGCGCAGCCACGGCACGGCACGGCAGCGCCGGAACAGCCGCGCCGCCTCCTCGTAGGCCACCGCACCGGGGCGGCGGGCGCGC
>NZ_JAAGMD010000157.1 GCF_010548465.1 Streptomyces sp. SID14436
TACAGCGTGGAGACGGTCAGAGCGGCGGAGCGGGACCTGATGGCACGGCTGCCGGAGGGGGCGCTGATGCAGCGCGCCGCCGCCGGACTCGCCGCGGCCTGCGTCGAGTTGCCGGGGCGGGTCTACGGCAGCCGGGTGGTGCTGCTGGTCGGCAGCGGGGACAACGGCGGCGACGCCCTGTACGCCGGTGCCCGGCTGGCCCGGCGCGGCGCGGGCGTCACGGCGGTGCTGCTCGCGCCCGAACGCGCCCACGCCGGGGGT
>NZ_JAAGMD010000182.1 GCF_010548465.1 Streptomyces sp. SID14436
CGCCGGGCCCGTGGTCGCCGGGTCGCCGGAGCGGGCCGCGCCGGGGACCACCTCCAGCCGGACCGGTGGCGACGCCGTGAGCGGGGGCGCTTCGGTGAGCGCGCGGGTGCGGGCGTCCCGGAGGGAGGCGGCGCCCGGGGGCGCGAAGGTCACCACCTCCACGTCCGGGCCCTCGGTCAGCTCCCATTCGTAGCGCCGCCGGTACCAGGGGCCGCGGGCCTCCCGCATCAGGATGCGCGGGTGGCGGAGCAGCGCCTCGGTGAAGGACTTGCGCAGGCGGTCCGGGTCCAGCCGGCCGGGCAGGTGCACCTCGATGTGGACGGTCTCCGGCTCCGCCTCCTGGGCGCAGTGCCGGGAGACCTCGTCCACCACCGGGAAGGGGATGCGCGGGGGTGCGCTCATCCGGGCTCCCCCTTCCCGGTGCCGTCCGGCCGGCCGGGGGCCGGTGGCGGGGGCGGCGGGGCCGACGCCGGTACGGGCGGCAGGACCGCCGTGGTCCCCGGGTCCTCCTCGCTGCGGCCTCCCGTTCGGATGCCGGGCTCGCGGGCCCCGGCATCGCGCCCAGGGCCGTCCGGTTCCCGCCCGGCCGCGCGGCCGGACGCCTCACCGATGCCTACCAGGGCCGCGAACAGGCCGGTCAGGGCGAGCAGTTGTGCGAGGTGGCCGAAGGCCCCGCCGCCCGCGCGCACCGGTTCGCCGGCCCCGAGGGCCGC
>NZ_JAAGMD010000226.1 GCF_010548465.1 Streptomyces sp. SID14436
CACCGATCACCCGCTCCCAGAACACCACCGGCTTGGTGTGCGGATTGTCCACCCGGAAGATCCGCACCCCCACCCCCATCCAGTGCCGCAGCACCCGGCAGGTCTCCGCCACCAGCCCGTCCAGATCCGCGTCGAAGGCGATCGGATAGATGTCCTGGTACTTCTTCGGCGGGTTCTCCGCATACGCGATCGACCCGTCCGGGCGGTGGTGGAACCACTCCGGATGCTTGTGCACCCACGGATGGTCCGGCGAGCACTGCAACGCGAAGTCCAGCGCCACCTCCATCCCCAGCTCCCCGGCCCGCGCCACGAACCGGGCGAAGTCCTCCAGCGTGCCCAGCCGCGGATGCACCGCGTCGTGCCCGCCCTCCGCCGACCCGATCGCCCACGGCACCCCCACATCGTCCGGACCGGCGTCCAGGGTGTTGTTCGGGCCCTTGCGGAACGTGGTCCCGATCGGATGGATCGGCGGCAGGTACACCACGTCGAAGCCCATCGCCGCGATCGCGTCCAGCCGCCGCGCGGCCGTGTCGAACGTGCCGTGCGGCTCCCGCGCGGTGCCCTCCGAACGCGGGAAGAACTCGTACCACGACCCGTACAGCGCCCGTTCCCGCTCCACCAGCAGCGGCAGCGGCTCGCTGCTGGTCACCAGCTCCCGCAGCGGATAGCGGGCCAGCACCGCCGCCACCTCCGGCGTCAACGCCGCCGCCAGCCGGGAGGCCGCCGGCCTGCGGGCGTCGCGCAGCGCGTCCACGGCCGCCAGCAGGACCTCCCGCGCCTCGGAGTCCGGCACGTCCGCCGCCGCCCGCTCGTACAGGCGGGCCCCCTCCTCCAGCACGAGTTCCGTGTCGATGCCCGCCGGGATCTTGATCTCCGCGTGGTGCCGCCAGGTGGTCACCGGGTCGCCCCACGCCTCCACGGTGTACGTCCACAGGCCGACGGCGTCGGCGGTGACCTCGGCGCCCCACCGGTCG
>NZ_JAAGMD010000251.1 GCF_010548465.1 Streptomyces sp. SID14436
CCCGCAGCAGGGCGGCGAGGCCCGCCGCCCACACCGCCGCGACCACCGCCAGGCCCACCGGCCGGGTCAGCCCGGCGCACGCCGCCAGCAGACCCGCCGCCACCCAGCGGCCGGTCAGCACCGCGTACAGCGACCAGGCCGCCAGCGCCGTGAACAGGGACTCGCTGTAGGCCATCGACTGCACGATCCCGACCGGCAGCGCCGCCCACAGCAGCACCGCGCACACCCCGGCGCGCGGCCCGTACAGCCGTTCGGCCACCGCGAAGATGCCCCCGGCCGCCGCCAGCGAGGCCAGCACGCTCACCAGGAAACCGCCGTCGGCGTACGACAGCGGGGAGACCGCCGCCACCAGCCGCTCCAGCCACGGCAGCAGCGGGAAGAAGGCCAGGTTGGAGTGCACGTCCCCGTTGGGCAGGCGCACCTCGTAGCCGTAGCCCAGCTCGGCCACGCGGGTGTACCACAGCGCGTCCCAGCGGGCGGTCAGCAGCGTGTACGGGCTCGTTCCGCGCGCCGCGCTCCACAGGGCCAGCACCAGCAGGCCCAGGGCGCGGACGGCCGCGTAGCCGAGCAGCGCGGGGGCCGCCCGGCGCAGCAGGCCCGGGCGGGCCGGCCCGGCGCGCGTGTCGAGATCGTTCACCTGCCGATTATCGGCCGGGCACGGAACCGCACCGCGCCGCGGGGCGTGTGAGCAGCCGGGGAGAGTGGTGTACGCCACACGGATTCGCCGGATGTGTGAGAGACCCGCCACTCGATACCGGCTCGTCCTCGCGTACGCTGACGTGTCACTCGCCATTCGTTGCGCGGGCCGGGGACCTTCCGCTCCTCCCCGGCCGAGTCACGGGGGAGTCCCCCACCCCGTGTGCCCGCCGAACGCGAGGGAGCATCTGGGAGGTACGTACATGTCCGGGACGACCACGGCCGCCTCCGCGCTGCGCCGTCGGGCGACCGGGGCCGGTGCCAACCGCTGGGTGGTACTGGTCGTCCTCTGCGCCAGCCTGCTGCTCGTCGCCGTCGACGCCACCGTCCTGCACGTGGCGGTGCCCGCCGTCACCGAGGATCTCAGGCCCGGTGCGATGGAGCTGCTCTGGATCGTCGACGCCTACCCGCTGGTCTGCGCCTCGCTGCTGATCCTGTTCGGCACGCTGGGCGACCGCGTCGGGCGCAGACGCGTCCTCCTGCTCGGTTACACCCTGTTCGGGCTCGCCTCCGGCATGGCGGCCCTCGCCGACAACGGCGCGGTGCTCATCGCCGCCCGGGCGCTGCTCGGCGTCGGCGGCGCCATGATCATGCCGGCCACGCTGTCCATCCTGCGGCAGGTCTTCCCGGAGCGCCGCGAACGGGCGCTCGCCATCGGCATCTGGAGTGCCGTCGCCGCCGTGGGCGCGGCCGTCGGGCCGCTGCTCGGCGGCTTCCTGCTGGAGCACTTCTGGTGGGGCTCGGTCTTCCTGGTCAACATCCCGCTGATGCTGGTGAGCCTCCCGGTGGGACGCCTGCTGCTGCCCGAGTCGAAGGGCGACGGCAGCGGCCCCTGGGACCTGCTCGGCGCGCTGATGGCGGCCGGCGGACTGTTCGCCGTGGTGCTCGGCGTGAAGCGGCTCGGCGGCGCGGAGACCGCGGGCAGCGTGTGGACCCTGCTGCCGCTGCTGGCCGGCGGTGCCCTGCTGGCCGCCTTCGTGCGACGGCAGCGGCGCCGGACGCATCCGCTGGTCGACCTGCACATGTTCGCCCGTCCCGCGTTCAGCACGTCCGTGGGCTGCATCGTGCTGGCGATGCTCGCCCTGGTGGGGCTGCAGCTGATCGCCGCGCAGTACCTCCAGCTGGTGCTGGGACTGTCCCCGCTGGAGACCGGCCTCCGGCTGCTGCCGCTGACCTTCGCGGCGATGGGCGCGGGCCTCGCGGGCGCCAGGATGCTGCGCCGGTTCGGCCCGCGCCGCATGGTCAGCGCGGGCTTCTGCCTGACGGCCGCCGCGGTGGTGCTCCTGACGGCGATGGGCGGCCACGACAACTGGCCGCTGCTGCTGGCCGGCTTCGTCCTGCTCGGCTTCGGCCTGGAGACCACCCTGTTCGGGGCGTACGAGTCGATGCTGAGCGACGCGCCCGCGGACCGGGCCGGCGGGGCCGCCGCCATCGGCGAGACCTCCTACCAGCTCGGCGCGGGCATCGGCATCGCGCTGCTGGGCAGCGTCATGAACGCCGCCTACGCGCCCGGCCTGAGCGGCGTGCCCGGAGTGCCCGCCTCGGCGACCGCGGCGGCGAGCCACTCCCTGGGCGAGGCCTACGAGGTGGCCGCCCAGCTCGGCGGCCCCGCCGGGGTCGCCCTGCGGCAGGCGGCCCGCCACTCCTTCGTGCACGGACTGCACGTGACCCTGCTGGTGAGCGCGGGTCTGCTGCTGCTGGGCGCCGTGATGGCGCTCCGGCTGCCCCGGGTCATGAGCTGCGAGGCCGGTACGGAACGGCCCGTCGCGGCCGTCCCCGCGCCGGCCGCACCCGCCGGGGAGGGGCCCGCCCCCGACCTGCCCTCGCCCCGGGGGGCCACGGCCCCGCGGATCAACGAGCTGAAGGTCTGACCGGTGGGCGCCGGGCCGGGGTGGACGCGCGCGGAAGCGCGTCGTAACGTCGCCCCGGGCCGTGATCGCACGGCCGGCCGACCGTCCCCGGAGGATGTTCCCGTGTCCGCGTCCGCGAAGCTGCCGCCCTTCGACCCCGCCGACCCGCTCGGGCTCGACGACCTGCTGGAGCCGGAGGACCTCGCCGTCCGGGACACCGTGCGCGGCTGGGCCGCGGACCGGGTACTGCCGCACATCGCCGACTGGTACGAGAAGGGCGAGCTGCCGGGCATCCGGGAGCTGGCCCGCGAACTCGGCGGGATCGGCGCGCTGGGCATGTCCCTCGACGGGTACGGCTGCGCGGGCGCCAGTGCCGTCCAGTACGGGCTGGCCTGCCTGGAGCTGGAGGCGGCCGACTCCGGGATCCGTTCACTGGTGTCCGTGCAGGGCTCCCTCGCCATGTACGCCATCCACCGGTTCGGCAGCGAGGAGCAGAAGCAGCGATGGCTGCCGTCGATGGCCGCCGGTGAGGTCATCGGCTGCTTCGGCCTCACCGAACCCGACCACGGCTCCGACCCCGCCGCCATGCGCACCTACGCCAAGCGCGACGGCACCGACTGGCGGCTCACCGGGCGCAAGATGTGGATCACCAACGGTTCCGTGGCCGGGGTCGCCGTGGTGTGGGCGCAGACCGACGAGGGCATCCGCGGCTTCGCCGTGCCCACCGGCAGCGCCGGGTTCTCGGCCCCCGAGATCAAGCACAAGTGGTCGCTGCGCGCCTCCGTCACCAGCGAACTCGTCCTGGACGACGTGCGGCTGCCCGCCGACGCGGTGCTGCCCGGGGTGACCGGACTGCGCGGGCCGCTCAGCTGCCTCTCCCACGCCCGGTACGGGATCGTGTGGGGCGCCATGGGCGCGGCCCGCAGCTGCTTCGAGACGGCCGTCGACTACGCGAAGTCGCGGGAGCAGTTCGGCCGGCCCATCGGCGGATTCCAGCTGACCCAGGCCAAGCTGGCCGACATGGCGGTGGAACTGCACAAGGGGATTCTGCTCGCCCACCATCTGGGGCGGCGCATGGACGCCGGCCGGCTCCGTCCCGAGCAGGTCAGTTTCGGAAAGCTGAACAACGTCCGCGAGGCCATCGACATCTGCCGCACGGCCCGCACGATCCTCGGCGCCAACGGGATCTCGCTGGAGTACCCGGTGATGCGGCACGCGACGAACCTGGAATCGGTGCTCACCTACGAGGGCACCGTCGAGATGCACCAGCTCGTGCTGGGCAAGGCGCTCACCGGGCTCGACGCCTTCCGGTGAACCGGCGTCCGGTGCACCCGCGCGACGGCGGGGCCGGTGAGCGGCCCTGCCTCAGCTCTGGTTGTAGAAGCCGTCCGAACGGTGCGCGGCCGGCTCCCCGCTGACCACCTCGGTGTCGGCGGGGCTCAGCAGGAACACCCGGTTGGACACCCGCTCGATGGACCCGCGCAGACCGAAGATCAGCCCGGCGGCGAAGTCCACCACGCGCTTGGCGTCGGAGGCCTCCATGGCGGTGAGGTTCACGATGACGGGAACACCGTCGCGGAACAGCTCGCCGATGGCGCGGGCGTCCCGGAAGCTGTCCGGGGTGACCGTGCCGATACGGCGGCCCTTCTCCTCGGCCACGTCGGCTGCCACCTTGACCCGCGGATCGGTGACCCAGGCGTCCCCGGAGTCGTTTCCGTCGGAGTAGTCGTCGTCGTAGTAACGCTCGTCTTCGTTGTCGTCGACGAGGCCGAGCCAGGCACTCGCCTTGCGTACCGATCCCATGGACGCCTCCTCTCACAGCGGTCTTTCTTGCTTTCCGCATCCCTATGGTCATCCATGATGCGGATGGCGCGCCAAGTGGATAGACGCCGCGCGGGGGGTTTGTGACGGTACTGGTGCACAGCGAATCCGTCGAGAGTCCGTGTTTCCCAAGGGTCTTGGTGTAAACGGCTGCTGACTGTGAGTGAAATAATATTCTTCGCGGCGTACGGGTGATGAGCGGCGCGTACGGGTGAAAGGAGCGGCCGGTACGATGCCGCAGCCCGGCTCGTACGACTCACGGGGGAACGTCGTGTTCGGAATGGTCAGACCCTGCCGGCACCGGCTGGGGGAGAAGCTCACGGCCCAGTGGACTGCGCATTTGTGCGGACTCTGTCTCGCCCTGCGCAGGGACCACGGACAGCTCGCACGCGTCGTCACGAACTACGACGGCCTGCTCATATCGGTTCTGACGGAGGCTCAGTCGGAGCGCGCCGGCACGGGACGGCGCACGGCCGGCCCGTGCCCGCTGCGCGGCATGCGCACCGCGTCGGTCGCACACGGTGAGGGGGCCCGGCTCGCGGCGGCCGTCTCGCTGGTCCTCGCCTCGGCCAAGGTGCGCGACCATGTCGCCGACGGGGACGGGCTGCTGGC
>NZ_JAAGMD010000281.1 GCF_010548465.1 Streptomyces sp. SID14436
TGGGGCGCGGGTGCCGGGCCGTGCGGTGCGGCTCAGTGCTCTTCGGGGCCAGGCCGTCGGTGCGGCTCAGTGGGGCGCGGGTGCCAGGCCGTGCGGTGCGGCTCAGTGGTCCTCGGGGGCCGGGCGCCGGCCGCGCCAGAGGACGACGGTGGCCACGAGGAGCACCGCGCCGGCCCCGCCGGCCAGTGGGGCGGCCCAGGCGGTGGCCCCGCTGTCGGAGCCGGAGGTGTCCGGGCCGGGACCGAAGTAGCGGTCGCCGTGGGAGGCCGGCTTCAGGCCCTTCGGTTTGAGCCGGTCCGCGGCCCGCAGCGCGGCGGCCGGGTCGACGAAACCGAAGCCCCGGGAGTCGTCGCGGCCGCCGGCGGGGGCGTTGCGGGCGGTGTCCGCCAGGAGGGACTTGAGCTGCGCCGGGGTGAGGTCGGGGTGGGCCGAGCGCAGCAGGGCGACGGCGCCGGAGACGAACGCGGCGGCCGCACTGGTGCCCCAGCCCTCGTAGTACTTGCGGTCGGGGTCGGCGATGATCACGTCGACGCCGGGGGCGCTGACCGTGGCGTACCAGCGGCGGGTGGAGAAGGCCGCGCGGGTGCCGTACCGGTCGACGGCGGTGGCGGTGATGACGCCGGGGTAGGCGGCGGGGTACGAGACGCGGTCGCCCTTCTCGCCGCCGTTGCCCGCCGAGGCGACCACGGCGACGCCCTTGCGCAGCGCGTACTGGATGGCCTCGTCCTCGCCGGAGTCGGGGTGGGCGGAGGCGGAGTCGTCGCCGAGGGAGAGGTTGATGACGTCGGCGCCGTGGTCGGCGGCCCAGCGGATGCCTTCGGCGAGGGCGTTGCCCCGGGTGCTGCGGGCCTTGGACCGGGAGGAGTCGCCGTCCTCCAGGATGACGCGGACGGGCAGGATCCTCGCCTCGGGCGCGATACCCATGACGCCCTCGGTGTCGCCGGGGCCGTGTCCGTGGCCGGCGATGATCCCGGCCATGGCGGTGCCGTGCCGGGCCCAGGCCCGGTCGCCGGGGCCGGCGCCGAAGCCGACCAGGTCCTTGCCGGGGAGGACGTTGCGGGACAGGTCGGGGTGGTCGGCGTCGACTCCGGTGTCGAGGACGGCGACGGTGACGCCCGCGCCCTTCGTGGTCTGCCACGCCTCCTGGGTGCGCATGGCCTCCAGGCCCCACTGGCGGGCGCGGATGCCGTCCGCGTGGGCGGGGGCGGCGGGCAGCAGGGCGAGGGCGGCGGCGAGCAGGACGCCGAGGGCGGCGGTGCCGCGCCGGGGGGTGCGGGAGAGGCTCATGAGGGTCGCTCCGTGGCCGTGCGGACGTGCCCGCGCAGACCGCGTTCGACGCGGTCGGCGAGGCCCCGCGCCTCGTGCCCGAGGCCGGCCTGGGCGACCGGGCCGGTGGCGCCGGACTCCATGGCCGCCTCGGCGGACTGCGGCTCGGCGACGGTGCGGCCGTCGGCCCAGCCGGAAACGGCGTACACGACGACGGGGGCGTCGGTGAGCACGGAGATCACCCAGGCCGCCCGCTGCCGGGCGCCGAAGTCCTCGGCCGCGGTGCCCTTCGCCGCGTACGGCAGGGGCATCAGGTCGCTGCGGCCCGCCAGGCGCTCTTTGTCGAAGCGTGCGGCCAGGGCGGTCATGCCGGCGGCGTCGGCCTTGGTGAAGAGCAGTCCGACGGTGGTGACGTGGCTCTGCGTGGCGTCGGTGTAGGTGGCGCGCAGCAGGCGCTCGCAGCCGACGGTGCCGAGGACCTTGCGCAGCAGCGGGTCGAAGGCGCCCTTGCAGCCGCTGTCGGGGGCGACGGCGATCCGGGTCCAGGTGCGGTCGGCGCCGCCGGGGCCCGCCCCCTTGCCTTCGAGGGTGGGCGGGAACAGTTCGTCGACGGGGACGCTGTGCCACAGGGCCGCGGCGGAGGCGAACCCGCCGCCGGTGCCGGTCTCGCCGGAGTCCCCGGCGAGCCAGCTGCCCGTGGCGGCGCCGCCGATGAGCCCCGCTCCGAGGACGAGGCAGACGGCGGCGGCCACGACCTGGGACCGGGGGCGCCGTCCGAGGAGCCGGGGCCGGGCCTGCCCGTCGTAGCCCTCGGGCTGCCCGAAGGACACGGCCGGCCGGCCGGCGGGCGGGGTGCCGCCCGGGGCCGAGGGGGCGCTCCAGGACAGGGCCGGGTC
Organism: Streptomyces sp. SID14436; assembly: GCF_010548465.1. Taxonomy (GTDB): domain Bacteria; phylum Actinomycetota; class Actinomycetes; order Streptomycetales; family Streptomycetaceae; genus Streptomyces. Next base: position 2,163 of record NZ_JAAGMD010000281.1, read on the forward strand.
GGGAAAGCCGTGGGGCGGGCCGGCCGGTGCG
>NZ_JAAGMD010000310.1 GCF_010548465.1 Streptomyces sp. SID14436
AGCCGCTGGGCGGTGTCCTCGGCGGCGCGGGCGGCGTCGGCGGCGTCGGTGAGCCGGGCGGCGTGCCGTTCCAGTTCGGCGGCGCGTTCGGCGACGCTGTGCGCGGTGCCCCGGGCCCGGGTCAGCTCCTCCTCCAGCGCGGCCCGTTCCCGGTCCAGGCGTTCGCGGTGGCCCACCCGGGACGCGGCCCGCACGGCGGCCTCCTGGCGGGCGGAGCTGCGCAGCGCGTGTTCCTGTTCGGCGCGGCGCAGTTCCTCCTGGGCGGAGTGCAGCGCCGACGAGGCGTCCCGGGCCCGGCCGTACTGCTCCTCCAGCTCGGTGAGGGCCTCGGCGAGCTGTCCGGCGGGGGTGTCCCCGGCCTCGGCGCGGGCGGCGGCCAGGTCCTCGCGGAGTTCCGCCAGGACGCGTTCGTCGCGGGTGCGGCGTTCCTCGGCGGCCCGGTACTCCGCCAGGGCGCGCTCCTCCGCCTCGCGGCCGACGTGGCCGGCGTCCTTGCGGGCGGGGGCGGGGTGTTCGGTGGCGCCGCAGACGGCGCACGGGGCGCCCTCGGTGAGGTGCGCGGCGAGTTCGGCGGCGATGCCGTCGAGGCGCTGTTCCTTGAGGTCGAGCCAGTGGTCGCGGGCCCGGGCGGCGGCCTCGGCGGAGTCCAGGGCGGTCCGGCGGGCGTCCTCGGTGCGGGCGGTGAGTTCGTCGCGCTGCCGGGCGGCGGTCAGCCGCCGGCGGGCGGTGTCGCGCTGTCCGGCGAGCTCGCCCGCCCGGGCGGCGGCCTGCTGGGCGGACTCGATGGCGGCCCGCAGTCCGTCGCGGGTCTGTTCCCACCGGGCGAGCCAGGTCTCGGCCTCCTCCAGGGTCTCGGCGTCGGCGCGTTCCTGGCGGTCCAGGCCGGTGCGCTCGTCGAGGAGGCCGGCGAGACGCTGCTCGGCCCGGCGGGCCG
>NZ_JAAGMD010000339.1 GCF_010548465.1 Streptomyces sp. SID14436
GGTCGTCGCATCGGCCGGAGTCGCAGACTCGGCGGGCGTCGCAGACTCGGCCGGAGTCGTCGAGGCGGCAGGAGTCGCAGACTCAGCCGGAGCCGCAGACTCGGCCGGAGTCGTCGAGGCGGCGGGAGCCGCCGAGTCGGCGGGGGGTGTCTCGGGCGGCGTGGGCGGCGTAGGCGGCGTGGCGGGCGACTGGCTCACCGAGCCCTCGGCGGCCGA
>NZ_JAAGMD010000361.1 GCF_010548465.1 Streptomyces sp. SID14436
CCGCTCACCGCCGACGCCCGCCCGGGCACCGCCGGGCTGACCCTGCCGCGCCCCCGCGCGCGGATCGCCGTCGAGGGCTTCGCGGACGTGGACGTGCTGCCGGGGCGGCCCGGCACAGCTCAGCGGTCCCCGACGGCCGTCCAGAAGTGCTCGACGATCCGGTCCAGGAAGTCGCGGCCCGCGTCGCCGGCGTCTCCGCTGCCGCCGCCCCAGCTGAGGGTGGCGGCCATGTGGCCCTGGTAGTCCCGGTGCAGCCGCTGGAGCACGCCCTCCAGCAGCCGCCGGTCCAGCGGGGCGATCTTCGACACCGGCCGCACGTACGCCTGCCAGCGCGTCGTCGCCGCGCTGCGCAGCAGTTCCGCGAGCCTCGCCTCCCGCCCGGTGACGGTGATGAAGTCGGCCAGGGACAGGGAGAGCACACCGGCGAGCGCGGTGGCCTGCCGCTCGCTGCCGCGCCACTGACCCGTCTCCTCCATCCGCAGGTAGGCGTGGATCTCGTGCCCGACGGCGCGCGCCACGTCCTCGGGCGCGAGCCCGCGGGCGATGCGGTGCTCGCGCAGAGTGCGCGGACGCCCGATCAGCTCACCCGGCGAGCACCACAGGACCCCGGCCAGGGCGGTGAGTTCGGTGCCGGTCGGAGCGGCGAGGCCGCGCTCCCAGCCGAGCACGAGGTCCGGGGTGACGTGGGGGAGGCCGTAGGAGACGCGCAGGGTGTGGGCGATGTGGTCGGCGCCCATGCCGAGCGCGGACCGCAGCCGGCGGGCGGCGGCGGCGTTGAACGGCGGGGTCCGGCGGGGATCGGGGGACGGGGGGCGGTTCGGTCGGGCGGCAGATCGGGGCACGGCCCACAAGCTAGGCCCGCCCGGCCGCGGTGACTACGGTCGGTTCGGCCAGGATCACGCATTGTGCGAAGCTACGGCTACCGGGGGGTCACCCCTTCGGTGCGGTGCTCGCGCCGGGCCGCCCTCCGGCCCGCCCGCCGGGCAGACGGAAAGCTCACCGGGCATATGCGCGGTCGGCGGCACCTCCGGCGCCCTCGCGGGGGTCCCGCGCGGATGTGCGACCGCCCTCCGCCGCTCGTACGTCCGTCCGCATCACCGCCCCCGCCGGCCCCGGCGGAGCCCCCACTTCCGGCGGCGCAAACCGCACCCCGCGTGCGCGGGCGGGGACGCGCCCCCGCCGAGGAGCCGTACGCCCCCCGGGGGCCGACGGGACGTCCGGGGCGGCCCTGCGCGCAGGGATCCGCCGGGCCGGGTGGGCGAGCGGCGTCCGCCCGCCGGGTGGGCGAGCGGCGTCCGCACGGCTCAGGGCCGGCCCGTCACCCACCGGTACTGGAGTTCCGGGCGGCCCACCGTGCCGTACTGGGGGCGGTGCGCGCCGGATCCCGCCGGGCCGGGTGGGCGAGCGGCGTCCGCACGGCTCAGGGCCGGCCCGTCACCCACCGGTACTGGAGTTCCGGGCGGCCCACCGTGCCGTACTGGGGGCGGCGGGCCGCGTGACCCGCCTCCACCAGGTGCTCCAGATAGCGGCGGGCGGTGATGCGGGAGATGCCGACCGTCTCCGCGACGCCCGTCGCGGTCATGCCCTCACCGGCGTCGCGCAGGGCCACGGTGACCCGCTCCAGGGTGGGGGCGCTCAGGCCCTTGGGCAGCGCCGCGGGGCCGGGCGCCCGCAGCGCCGCCAGGGCGCGGTCCACCTCGTCCTGGCCGCTGGCCTCGCCGTCCGCCGCGTGGAACTCGGCGTAGCGCACCAGGCGGTCCCGCAGGGTCGCGAAGGTGAACGGTTTCAGCACGTACTGCACCACGCCGAGCGACACGCCCTCGCGCACCACGGCCAGGTCCCGCGCCGAGGTCACCGCGATCACGTCCGCCTGGTGCCCCGCCGCCCGCAGCGAGCGGGCCAGCTTCAGTCCGTGCACGTCCGGCAGGTGCAGGTCGAGCAGCAGCAGGTCGACAGGCGTGCGTTCCAGCACCCGGCGGGCCTCCACGCCCGAGGACGCCTTGCCGACCGCCTCGAAGCCGGGCACCCGGCCGACGTACATCACATGGGCGTCGGCGGCGACCGGATCGTCCTCCACCACCAGCACCCTGATGGACCCGCCCGTCATGCGCCCCCTCCCGAGCCGCTCACCGTCGCACCCTCGGCCACCGGTTCCCGCGCCGTCCGGCCGCCCTCGGCGGTCCGCAGCGGGATGCGCACCTCGAACTCCGCGCCGCCCTCCTCCGGCGACGTCACCGACAGCGATCCCCCGTGCCGGCCCACCGCCTGCCGGACCAGGGCGAGGCCCAGCCCGCGCCCGCCGGGACCCGCGGGCTTCGTGCTGAACCCGCGCCGGAACAGCGCCTGGGCGCGATCGGGGTCCACGCCCGGACCGGTGTCGCGCACCCGGAGGATCAGCTCGGTGTCCTCGCAGGTCAGCGCGGTGACCGTGACCCGGGGGCGGACCCCGCCCTGGGCCGCGTCCACGGCGTTGTCGATCAGGTTGCCGAGGATGGTGACCAGGTCCCGGGCGGGCAGCGAGCCGGGTAGCAGCCCGTCGTCCAGGCGGCTGTCGCCGGACACCACCAGCTCCACGCCCCGCTCGTTGGCCTGGGCCGTCTTGCCCAGCAGCAGCGCCGCCAGCACCGGCTCCCCGACCGCCGCCACCACCTGGTCGGTGAGCGCCTGCGCCAGTTCCAGCTCGGCCGTCGCGAAGTCCACCGCCTCCTCGGCCCGGCCCAGCTCGATCAGCGACACGACGGTGTGCAGCCGGTTCGCCGCCTCGTGCGCCTGGGAGCGCAGCGCCTCGCTGAAGCCCCGCTCCGAGTCCAGCTCGCCCATCAGCGACTGCAGCTCGGTGACGTCCCGCAGGGTCACCACGGAGCCGCGCCGCTCCCCGCCGGAGACCGGTGAGGTGTTCACCACCAGGACCCGGTCCGCCGTCAGGTGCACCTCGTCCACCCGCGGCTCACAGGCGAGCAGCGCTCCCGTCAGCGCGGTGGGAAGCCCCAGCTCGGCGACCGACCTGCCCACCACGTCCTCCCCGGGAGCCACGCCCAGCAGGTCCCGGCCGCCGTCGTTGATCAACGCCACCCGGTACTGCCCGTCCAGCATCAGCAGCCCCTCGCGCACGGCGTGGAGCGCGGCCTGATGGTAGTCGTGCATGCGGCTCAGCTCGGTCGCGTTCATGCCGTGGGTGTGCCGGCGCAGCCGCGCGTTGATGACGTACGTGCCGACCGCGCCGAGTCCGAGGGCACCGGACGCCACCACGAGCAGCGCCGTGAGCTGCCCCTGGGCGCGCTGGCTGATCTCCTCGACCCGTATGCCCGCGCTCACCAGGCCGACGATCCGGTCCCCGTCCCGGACCGGGGTGACCGCGCGCACGGACGGGCCGAGGGTGCCGGTGTAGGTCTCGGTGAAGGTGCGGCCCTCCAGGGCGGGCCCGGTGTGGCCGCGGAAGGACAGGCCGATCTCGTCGGGGTCGGGGTGGGTCCAGCGGATGCCCCGCGGGTTCATGATCGTGACGAAGTCGATGTCGGTGTCGCGCACCACCGCCAGCGCGTACGGCTGGAGGGCGGCGGAGGGGTCGGCGGAGCGGATCGCCTCCCGCACCGACGGCGAGTCGGCGACCGACAGGGCCACGGCCGTGGCCTGGTCGCCCGCCGCGTCCTCGGCCTGGCCGCGGTCGCTGACGTAGCTGAACACCGCGTACCCCACCACCAGGACCGCGATCAGCACGGCCTGCATGGCGAACAGCTGACCCGCCAGGCTGCGGGGTCGGGGGAGGGGCAGACGCATCCCGTCAGTGTGCCTTCCGGTCCCGCGATGAACTAAATGAACGGAAGGGTGACCGCACTCACAGGGCGAGACATAGTCACGGCGTTCCCCCGAACTTCATCCCCCGGACGTGAGCCGCACGCCGGTGATGCCGACGACGACGTCAAGGAGGGCCGCCGTGACCAGCACAGCCGAAACGGCACCTGCCGCACCCAAGGCCAAGCGGGACCGCACGCACTATCTCTACATCGCGGTCATCATCGCGGTCGCCCTCGGTATCGGCGTGGGTCTGATCGCCCCCGACTTCGCGGTCGGGCTGAAGCCCATCGGCACCGGCTTCGTGAACCTGATCAAGATGATGATCTCGCCGATCATCTTCTGCACGATCGTGCTGGGCATCGGCTCCGTGCGGAAGGCCGCCAAGGTCGGCGCGGTCGGCGGTATCGCCCTCGGCTACTTCATGGTCATGTCGGTCGTCGCGCTCGCCATCGGCCTGATCGTCGGCAACATCCTCGACCCGGGCACCGGCCTGGCGGTCACCGACGCGGTCAAGGAGACCGGCCACGCGCAGATCGACACGGAGGCCAAGGACACCACCGAGTTCCTGCTCGGCGTCATCCCGTCCACCATCGTGTCCGCCTTCACCTCCGGCGAGGTCCTGCAGACCCTGCTGATCGCCCTGCTCTGCGGCTTCGCGCTGCAGGCCATGGGCAACGCCGGCCGGCCGGTCCTGCGCGGCATCGAGCACATCCAGCGCCTGGTCTTCCGCGTGCTGGCCATGATCATGTGGGCCGCCCCGGTCGGTGCCTTCGGCGCCATGGCCGCGGTCACGGGGTCCGCCGGTCTCGACGCCCTCAAGAGCCTCGCGGTGCTGATGCTCGGCTTCTACGTCACCTGCGTGCTGTTCATCTTCCTGGTGCTGGGCGCCATGCTGCGGATCGTCGCGGGCCTGAACATCTGGACCCTGTTCCGGTACCTGGGCCGCGAGTTCCTGCTGATCCTGTCCACCTCGTCCTCCGAGTCGGCGCTGCCGCGCCTCATCGCGAAGATGGAGCACCTGGGCGTCAGCAAGCCGGTGGTCGGCATCACCGTCCCGACCGGCTACTCGTTCAACCTCGACGGCACCATGATCTACATGACCATGGCCTCGCTGTTCATCGCCGACGCCATGGGCACGCCGATGTCGATCGGCGAGCAGATCCCGCTGCTGCTGTTCCTGCTGGTCGCCTCCAAGGGCGCGGCCGGGGTGACCGGCGCGGGCCTGGCGACGCTGGCCGGCGGCCTGCAGTCGCACAAGCCCGCCCTGGTGGACGGCATCGGTCTGATCGTCGGCATCGACCGCTTCATGAGCGAGGCCCGCGCCCTGACGAACTTCGCGGGCAACGCGGTGGCCACGGTGCTGATCGGCACCTGGACCAAGGAGATCGACAAGGAGCGGGTGCACGAGGTGCTGGCCGGCCGGGCGCCGTTCGACGAGCGCACCCTGCTGGACGACCACGCCGGCGACCCGGCCGAGGACGACGCCCCGGCCGCGGCGCCCGCGACCGGCGGCGAGAAGGAACTCGCCAAGGCCTGACCCCTCGGCCCGCACGGCACGGCCCCGGCCGTGCCGCGGATCGCCGCAGAACCTCCCGGGCGGCCGGGTGGCTTCCCCCCCCACCTCCCGCCGCTCAGCCGCCCGGGTTCCCGGAGGCCCCCGCCCGTACGGGCCTCCACCCGCCGAGCGGCCGGGTCCCGCCCCGTGGACCCGGCCGCCCGGTTCGCGTCCGGCCACGAGAAAACCCCCGGGGCAATTGCGCCCGGGGGTTTTCTCGGCGTATATTCATTGATTCGCGACTTCAGTGAAAAGAATCGCATTCAAGTTCAGTGAGCTCAGTATATCCGGGCGGGAGTGGCATTGTCAAACACCGAATTTCCGGACGATGAATTGCGGGAAGAGCAGGAATTCATCGACGGACTGTACGCACGCGTGGACGCCCTGCGCGGCGACGCCGAGGACTCCGTGACGGACGCCCTCCGCCAGGGGAACACCCCCATGCAGGCGAGGCTGGAACGGGACATCCTCGTCGCCGAGCGCTCCGGGCTGCTCGCCGCGCTCAACGCGGTGGACGGCTCCCTCTGCTTCGGCCGCATCGACCTGTCCTCGGGCGACAGCCACCACATCGGCCGCATCGGGCTGCGCGACGACGACGCCGACCGCACCCCCGTCCTCATCGACTGGCGCGCCGACGTCGCCCGCCCGTTCTACCTCGCCACCGGCCACACCCCGATGGGGCTCAGGCGCCGCCGCCACATCTCCACCGAGGGCCGCGAGGTCACCGCCCTGCACGACGAGATCCTCGACCTGGGCGACGAGACCCGCACCGGCCACGAGGACCCCACCGGCGACGCCGTGCTGCTCGCCGCGCTCAACTCCGCGCGCACCGGCCGCATGGGCGACATCGTGCGCACCATCCAGGCCGACCAGGACCGCATCATCCGCGCCCCGCACCGCGGGGTCATGGTGGTGGAGGGCGGCCCGGGCACCGGCAAGACCGCCGTCGCCCTGCACCGCGCCGCCTACCTCCTCTACGAGCACCGCGACCTGCTGGCCCGGCGAGCGGTGCTGATCGTGGGCCCCAACCCGGCGTTCCTCGGCTACATCGGCGAGGTGCTGCCCAGCCTCGGCGAGACCGGCGTGCTGCTGGCCACCGTCGGCGAACTCTTCCCCGGCGTCCGCACCACCCGCACGGACAGCCCGCGGGCCGCCGAGGTCAAGGGCCGGGCGGAGATGGCCGAGGTGCTCGCCGAGGCGGTCCGCAGCCGGCAGGCGCTGCCCGACCCGGTGATCACCATCGAGCACGACCGTGACGTCCTCATGCTGGACGACGGGCTGGTCCGCGTCGCCCGGGAACGCACCCGGGCCGCCAAGCTGCCGCACAACGCGGCCCGGGAGCACTTCGAGGGCCACATCCTCAACACGCTCACCGAGATGGTCGCCGAACGCATCGGCACCGACCCCTACGACGGCACCAACCTGCTCGACCCCAGCGACATCACCCAGATCCGCGACGAACTCGCCGAGAACCCCGAGGTGTGGTCGGCCATCGACCGGCTGTGGCCCCGGCTCACCCCGCAGCGCCTGGTCGCCGACCTGCTCGCCGCCCCGGAGGACTTCCTCGCCGCCGAGGACGCCGACGCGGTGCGCCGCCCGGTGACCCGGCACTGGACCGTCTCCGACGTGCCGCTGCTCGACGAGGCCGCCGAACTCCTCGGCGAGGACGACCGCCTGGCCCGCGAGCGGGCCGACCGCGAACGGCAGGCGCAGGTCGCCTACGCGCAGGGCGTCCTGGACGTGTCGTACGCCTCGCGGACCTACGAGTTCGAGGACAAGGAGGAGGACGACCCCGACTCCGTCGAGGTGCTGTCCGCGCACGACATCATCGACGCCGAGCGCTTCGCCGAACGGCACGAGGAGGAGGACCACCGCAGCGCCGCCGAACGTGCCGCCGCCGACCGCACCTGGGCCTTCGGGCACATCATCGTCGACGAGGCGCAGGAGTTGTCGCCGATGGCCTGGCGGCTGCTGATGCGGCGCAGCCCCACCCGCTCGATGACCCTGGTCGGCGACCCCGCGCAGACCTCGGAGGCGGGCGGTGTCGGCTCCTGGTCGGACATCCTCGCCCCCTACGTGGAGGACCGCTGGGAGCACACCCGGCTCGGCGTCAACTACCGCACCCCGGCCGAGATCATGGACGTCGCGGCGGCCGTGGTCCGGGCCGAGCACCCCGGCTTCGAGCCGCCCGGCTCGGTCCGCTCCACCGGCGTACGGCCCTGGGCCCGGGCGAGCGACGACCTGCCGGGCGCCGTCGCCAAGGCGGTGGGGGAGCTCACCCCCGCCGAGGGCCGGCTCGCCGTGATCGCGCCCCGGGACCTGCACCGCGCGCTGGCGGCGCGTCTCGACGGGGTCACCGCGGGCGCCGAGCCGGACCTGACGCACGACGTCGTCCTGCTCGACCCGCGCCAGGCCAAGGGGCTGGAGTTCGACTCGGTGCTGGTGGTCGAGCCCGGCCGGTACGGCACCAGCGACCTGTACGTGGCGCTCACCCGGGCCACCCAGCGGCTCGGCGTCCTGCACTGCGAGCCGCTGCCGAAGCCGCTGGCCGAGGCCCTGGCCTGAGCCGCGGGTCCGGGGTCAGGCCGGGCGCAGCCACACCGTCGCCAGGGGCGGCAGGACCAGCCGGACGCTCGCCGGGTGTCCGTGCCGGCCCTGCGGCTCCGGCTTGACCGGGTCCGGGTTGCCGACGCCGCTGCCGCCGTACCGGGCGGCGTCGGTGTTCAGGACCTCGTGCCAGGCGGGCACGTCGTCGGGGACGCCGAGCCGGTACTCGGAGCGGACCACCGGGGCGAAGTTGCTGACCGCGAGGAGCGGGGCGCCGTCGGCGTCGAGGCGCAGGAAGGCGAGCACGTTGTCCTCGGCGGCGTCACCGGTCACCCACCGGAAGCCCTCCGGCCGGGTGTCGAGCCGCCACAGCGCCGGGGTGCGGCGGTAGACGGTGTTCAGGTCCCGCACCAGGTCGCGCACCCCGCGGTGGTCGGCCTCGGCGCCGTAGTGCGGGTCGAGCAGCCACCAGTCCGGGCCGTGCGCCTCGGACCACTCGGCGCCCTGGGCGAACTCCTGCCCCATGAAGAGCAGTTGCTTGCCCGGGTGGGCCCACATGAAGCCCAGGTAGGCGCGCAGGTTGGCGCGCTGCTGCCACCAGTCGCCGGGCATCTTCGACACCAGGGACCGTTTGCCGTGCACCACCTCGTCGTGGGAGATCGGCAGCACGTAGTTCTCGCTGTAGGCGTACACCATCGAGAACGTCATCTCGTGGTGGTGGTGCCGGCGGTGCACCGGGTCGTGGCTCATGTAGGCCAGCGAGTCGTGCATCCAGCCCATGTTCCACTTCAGCCCGAAGCCCAGGCCGCCGAAACCGCTCGGGCCCTTGTGGTGGGTGGCCCGGGTGACACCGTCCCAGGCGGTCGACTCCTCGGCGATCGTCACCACGCCCGGCACTCTGCGGTAGAGCGTCGCGTTCATCTCCTGCAGGAAGGCCACCGCGTCCAGGTTCTCCCGGCCGCCGTGCTCGTTCGGCGTCCACTGGCCCGGCTCGCGCGAGTAGTCGAGGTACAGCATGGAGGCGACCGCGTCGACGCGCAGCCCGTCGATGTGGAACTCCTCGCACCAGTACAGGGCGTTGGCCACCAGGAAGTTGCGCACCTCGCGCCGCCCGAAGTCGAACTCCAGGGTGCCCCAGTCGGGGTGGGCGGCCCGCAGCGGATCCGCGTGCTCGTACAGGGGCCGCCCGTCGAACTCGGCCAGCGCCCACTCATCGCGCGGGAAGTGCGCCGGCACCCAGTCCATCAGGACCCCGATGCCCTCCCGGTGCAGCGCGTCCACCAGGTACCTGAAGTCGTCGGGGCCGCCCATGCGGGCGGTCGGCGCGTAGAAGCCGGTGACCTGGTAGCCCCAGGAGCCGCCGAAGGGGTGCTCGGCGACCGGCATCAGCTCCACGTGCGTGAAACCGAGGTCCCGGACGTAGGCGGGGAGCTGTTCGGCCAGCTGCCGGTAGGACAGGCCGGGCCGCCAGGACGGCAGGTGCACCTCGTACACCGAGAAGGGGCCCTCGTGGGCGGGCACCTCCGCCCGCCGCTCCAGCCACTCGGCGTCCCCCCACACGTACTCCGACGACGTGATCACCGACGAGGTGGCCGGGGGGACCTCGGTGCGGCGGGCCATCGGGTCGGCGCGCAGGGTGCGCGAGCCGTCGGGCCGGGTGATGTCGAACTTGTACAGCTCGCCCTCGCCGATCCCCGGCACGAACAGCTCCCACACCCCGGTGGAGCCGAGCGAGCGCATGGGGAACGCGGTGCCGTCCCAGAAGTTGAACGTCCCCGCCACGCGCACCGCGCGCGCGTTCGGCGCCCACACCGAGAACCGGGTGCCGCGCACGCCCTCGTGGGTCATCGGGTGCGCGCCCAGGACCGTCCACAGCTCCTCGTGCCGGCCCTCGCCGATCAGGTGCAGGTCGAGTTCGCCGAGGGTGGGCAGGAACCGGTAGGCGTCCTCGGTCTCGTGGACCGTCCCCTCGTAGGCCACCAACAGGTGGTACGCCGGGACCTCGCGCAGCGGCAGCAGCCCGGAGAAGAACCCCGCTCCGTCGTCGTGCAGCTCGACCCGCAGCCCGCCGGAGACGACGGTCACGGCCAGGGCGTACGGCTTGAACACCCGGAAGACGACCCCGCCGGGCACCGGGTGGGCGCCGAGGACGTCGTGCGGGGCGTGGTGGGTGCCGCTCAGCAGCCGCTCCCGGTCCTCGGCGCCGACGGCCGGGGACACGGCGATCTCCATGTCGGGGGGCACGGGCTGCCCCGCCCCGCGCGCCCCGGCGGCCGTCGTCTCCGGGGCCGCCGCCTCTGCCGTCCCCCTCGCCGGCGTCTTCTTCACCGCGGTCTTCTTCACCGGTGTCTTCCCCGCCGGCGTCTTCTTCTCGGCCGCCTTCACCGTCGCCGCGGCCCGGGCGGCACCGGCCTTCTTCGCCGTGGCCTGGGCCGTGGACTTCGCCCTGGTCTTCGCGGCCGCTGTCTTCCCCGGCGCGGCGGGCTTCTTCCCGGCCGCGCCGGCGGACTTCTTCGCGGCGGGCTTCCTCTTCGGCGCCGCGGGCGGCGGCGCGGCCTGCGGCTCGGCCTGCCGGCCGGCCGGCGGTTCC
>NZ_JAAGMD010000409.1 GCF_010548465.1 Streptomyces sp. SID14436
CCAGCAGCGCGGCACCCGCGACCGTCCAGGCCACCGGCCGCTCCCGCAGGCCGTCCCCGGCCGACGCGGCGGCCACGGTGCGGGCCTCCGGACCCGCCGCGACTCCGGCCTCGGTCCCGGGCCGCAGGGCGTCCAGGGACCCGACGGGGTCGACCCGTCCCGCGGCCTCGAAGCCCCAGTCCAGCAGGGAGCGCGCCTCCTCGTACACGGCGTGGGTGCCGCCCGAGCGGGGGTTCATCACGGTCACCACCAGGGTGCGTCCGCCCCGGCGTGCCGCCGCGACCAGGGTGTGGCCGGCGTGCGACGTGTAGCCGTTCTTGATCCCGACGAGCCCCCGGTAGGGCTTCACCCCGTCCGCGCCGGTCAGCAGCCGGTTGGTGTTGAGGATCCCGTACGAGCCCCCGTCCCGGCCGGGGAAGCGGGCCTCGGCGCGGGCGCAGTACCGGGCGAAGTCGGGATTGCGCAGGCCCGCCCGGCCGAACACCGCCAGGTCGAAGGCCGAGGACACCTGTCCCGGCGCGTCGTAGCCGTCGGGCGACTTCACCCGGGTGTCGCGGGCGCCCAGGGCGCGTGCCTTGGCCTGCATGCGTTCCACCGTGGCCCGCCGGCCGCCGTTGAGGGCGGACAGCACGTGCACGGCGTCGTTGCCCGAACTCAGGAACACCCCGTTCCACAGGTCGGACACCCGGTAGGCGCGGTCCTCGGCGACCCCGACCAGGCTGCTGCCGGCGCCGATGCCCTTGAGCTCCTTCGGGCTGACGGTGTGGCGCACGCCGGCCGGCAGGCTGGGCAGCAGGGTGAGTGCGAACAGGGTCTTGAGGGTGCTGGCGGGCGGCAGCTTCCGGTGCGCCTCGTGGGCGGCGAGCACCGTGCCCGTGCGGGCGTCGGCCACCAGCCACGACCGGGCGGACAGGTCCGGGACCTCGGGAGCCCCGGCACGGGGACGGACCTGGGTGCCGGACCGGTACAGCAGCGACGCCGGGGCGGCGGACGCCCTGGCTCCCGCGTCCGGCGGCCGGGTGTCGGTGCCGGCGCCCGGGCGGGC
>NZ_JAAGMD010000442.1 GCF_010548465.1 Streptomyces sp. SID14436
GCCCGCTGGAGCGGCGGGAGCGTAGCCTTCCCTGGGCTCGCCGAGCGGTCCGGGGCGGACGGCTGAGGCCTCCGCGGACGGTGCGGTCCGGGACGGTACGACGCCGGCGGCAGGACGGGCGCCCGAGGGGCGGCAGGCTCCGCGACAGCACGAAGGGAACGACGCGCGCATGGTTTTCGACCCGCCGAAGCGTCTGGTCAGGGCACTCGGTGAGACGGCTCCGGACGGTGACGGCTGGCTGGAGCGGCTGCCCGGGGCGGCACGGCGGGCGGTCGCGGCGCTGGGGCTGACCGTGGAGCGGGTGCAGGTGCCCGGCGGGCGCAGCAGCCTGGTGGTGCTGGTGGTCACGGCGCAGGGCACGCCCGCGGTGCTGAAGCTGGCGCCGCACCGGTTCCGGCCGGAGAGCGAGCGGGCCGCGCTGGCGCACTGGGCGGGCCGGGGCGCGGTGCGGCTGCTGGACTTCGGCGGCTCGCCGGACGTGCCGGAGGGCGTGCTGC
>NZ_JAAGMD010000465.1 GCF_010548465.1 Streptomyces sp. SID14436
GGGCGGCTCCGGCGCGGCTGCGACAACCTCGCCGACGTGCTCCTGCGCACCCGTGCCGAATGCGGACGGCGGCACGCCCTGCTCGTCGCCGCCCTCCGCGCGGGCTGCGCCGGACCGGTCACCGACCTGCTCGCCGAACCGTCTCCCGGCGGGCGGATCCGCGCCCTGCTCGACCGCGGCACCGGCGTGCGCACCGAACTCGGGCGGCTGGGCGACGGCGAACTGCGGTACGTGGCGCTCGCCCTGGTCCTGCTCACCGGGCCCGGCGTGCTGGAGGTGGACGCGCCCGGCGAGGTCCCCGCGGCCCTGCAGACCCTCACCGTGCTCGCCGACGGCCTCGACCGGGGGCTCGACCCCGGCCAGCGCGCCGAACTGCTGCGGCTGGCGGCGCGGATGTGCGAGCGCGGGCACATCCGGATGGCGGGGACGGTGAGCGACCCGTCCTGGGCCGTGGGGGTGGACGGAGTGACGGTGGTACACCTGGACCGTGACTGATCCACACGACGACGGCCCGCCCGAGCCCCCCGACCTGCCGGGACTGCAACGCCGCCTCGCCGAGTTCGCGGCGGCGCGCCACTGGCAGCCGTACCACACGCCGAAGAACCTCGTCGCCGCACTCAGTGTCGAGGCGTCCGAACTGGTCGAGATCTTCCAGTGGCTGACGCCGGAGGAATCGGCCCGGGTGATGGACGACCCGGACACCGCGCACCGCGTCACCGACGAGGTCGCCGACGTGCTGGCCTACCTCCTCCAGTTCTGCGAGGTCCTCGGCGTGGACCCGCTGGCCGCGCTGAGCGCCAAGATCGACCGCAACGAGCACCGCTTCCCGGTCTGAGCCCGCGCCGGGAGGAAGGCGCTCCGCTTTCACTCTCCGCATGCAACCGTCCCGGCAGTGGAACGTTCGTATCCACAGATTTCGGCCTTCCTCTGGCTTTCTGTATCGAGCTCTCTCACTCTGGGTAATGGACAAGGGAGTTCAGGTGGACGCGTGGGCAGCGCGTTCGGATCGGACGGGGGCAGCGCATGGACGCTGTGCGGCTCATCATGACGAGCAGAAGCGCCCTGGCCGCGAGCACCGACCTGCCGGGACTGCTGACCGAGGTGTGGCAGGCGCAGGCACTCGCCCAGGCGATCGGCAGCCGTCTCGCGGTCTCCGGACCGCCCGAACTACGGGGCGAGGCGCTGGGGTTGACGGAGCTGGCGGGCCGCGGCTGCGGCGTGCTGGACACCCCAGACCTGAAGCCGGGCGAACTGCGCGCGGCCCGCCTCACCGAGCTGGGCGAGGCCCGCCCGTCCCTGCTGCACCTCGGCGGCCTCCTCGGCGACGTCGGCATCGCCCTGGTCGGCCTCGCTTGCGCCGCGCGGGACGAGGCGACGTACTGGCAGTGCATGGAGGCCATCGACGCCGCGGACGAGTCCCGCGACCGCGTCCTGGACATGCTCCGCAAACTGGCCGACCGCGAGGCGGCGTTACCGGAGCGGGAGCCGCACTGACACTGCGCTCCCGCCGTTTTCCCCGCCCCCCGCGGGCGCCTGCCCGGCCCTGCGCGCGGCCGGACGGCTTCCGGCGCGTGACCGCCGCCTGCCCGGCGGCACGAACGGCCG
>NZ_JAAGMD010000497.1 GCF_010548465.1 Streptomyces sp. SID14436
ACGCGCCGTCCTGTGCGGGGAGGACGTGGGCCTCCCAGGGGGGCCGGGAGCGGTCCAGCGGGCGTTCCATGAGGCGGCCGGCCGCCGCGTGGAAGTCGGGTGCCGGCGCGTGCAGCCGGACGTGGTCCTGCGGGTCGAAGCGCGGGTCGGGTTCGCGGCGGGCGCCGCCGAAGGAGAGGGGGCGGCGCAGGGCCGCGGCGAGGGGTTCGCCCTGCCCGGTCCAGGGGCGCCGGAGCGCCGCCAGCGAGCTGCCGGTGAGCGGGCGCCACACGTCCCGGATGCGCATCCGCAGTCCGGGGACGGCGGCGGCGCGGGAGGCGAGGAGGTCGGCCGCGTGGGCACCCGCGGCACCGGAGCCGGCCGGGAAGACGCCGAGCGCCGCGAGGTGCATCGGGTGGTCGGCGGACTCGATGTTCCAGAACGCCAGGTCGAGAGGAGCGAGCAGGTCTGCGGTCACGGGCTGGCCTCGCAGCGACGACGGGATGGATCAGCAGTCAATCGCCCCCGGCCGATTACGGTCAAGTACGATCCGGCTACGTATAGTTAACAGCACATTACATCGCCCGGCCCCCGCACCGGGGCGGTGCGGGGGCCGGGACGGGCGGGGCGGGCGCGGTCAGCGGGGCGGC
>NZ_JAAGMD010000523.1 GCF_010548465.1 Streptomyces sp. SID14436
CCCCGCCGGGAGCACACGGGTGCACGAGCCGCGCCGCGCGGACTGCCCCTGGTGCGGCTCCGCGCGGCTGCGGAACCGGCTGCGCACCGGCGACCTGCGGCAGCACCGGCCGGGCCTGTTCACCGTCGACACGTGCGAGGACTGCGGCCACACCTTCCAGAACCCGCGCCTGACCGCCGAGGGGCTGGCCTTCTACCAGCGGGCCGTGCGCGGCGCCCCCCGCGACCCGGCCACCGAATGGGTGCTCGGCCTGCACGCCGCCCCGCGCCGCCGTCGCGCCACCGCGCGCGCCATGCTCCGCTTCGGTGAGCCGGAGAGCTGGCTCGACGTCGGCACCGGCCACGCCCGCTTCCCGGAGACCGCCCGGGAGCTCTTCCCCTACACCGCCTTCGACGGCACCGACCTCACCGCGCGCGTGGAACGTGCCCGCGGTCTCGGCCGCGTCGAGGAGGCGCACGTCGGCCCGCTGACCCACCCGCGGATCCGCGCCCGGCTGGCGGGCCGCTACGACGTGGTCAGCGTGCTGCACCACCTGGAGCACACCACCGACCCGCGCGCGGAGCTCCACGCGGCCCTCGACGCCGTGCGGCCCGGCGGCCACCTGCTCGTCGAGACCCTGGACCCGGGCTGCCTGTTCGCCGCCCTGTTCGGCCGCTGGTGGCTGCCCCACGACCAGCCGCGCCGGCTGCACCTGCTGCCGCCGCGCAACCTGCGCGCCGTCCTGGAGGAGCGCGGCTGCGTGATCGTCGCCGCGGGCCGCCGGGCCGCCCACGTGCCGCACGACCTGGCGGGTGCCACCGCCCTGGCCCTCTCCCACGCCCTGCCCGCCCCGGACA
>NZ_JAAGMD010000618.1 GCF_010548465.1 Streptomyces sp. SID14436
CCGCGGGGCGGGCGAGCCCTCGGGGGCGCCCTGCTGGCGGCGGCCGCCCTCCTCACCTGCGCCGCCCCCGCCCAGGCCGCCCCGCGGCCCACCGGCCCGGACAACTGGCTGTACCTCACCGTCGGGCCCGGCGAGACCCCCTCCGTCACCGCGCAGGGCACCCTCCTGCTCTGCGACCCGCCCCAGGGCCACCGGCGGGCCGCCGACGCCTGCGCGGAACTGGAGGCGGCGGACGGCCGCATCGCGGGCATCCCGCCCAAGGACGTGTTCTGCACGATGGTCCACGCCCCGGTGACCGTCCAGGCCCGCGGTGTGTGGCGGGGCCGCCCGGTCGCCTACACGGAGACCTTCCCCAACGCCTGCGTGATGGCCGCACGGACCGGCTCCGTCTTCACCGCCGACGAGCCGTAGCCGGCCCGAGGAGACCGCCGGGCGGGCGCTGTCACCGCGCCCGCTCGCGCGCGTGGAGCGCCGCCGCCACCACCGCGCGCGCCTGGTGCTCGACCTGGTGTTCCACGGGCACCCAGCGGGCCCGGAAACGCACGGCGAAGGCATCGCTCCACGACGCCACCAGGTGCTCCAGCCGGGCCGCCGACCGCGCGTCGCTGTCGCGCAGTGCCCGCAGCAGCATGGCCGCCGCCCGCAGCGGCACCCGCCGCGCGAACGCGTCCACACTGCCGACGTACGCGCGTGTGCCGTCGACGGGCGGCGTGCGCACCAGGTCGG
>NZ_JAAGMD010000646.1 GCF_010548465.1 Streptomyces sp. SID14436
CCGCTGCCGTCCCGCGGCCCGCGAGGCCCGGACGGTGGTCAGCGCGCTCAGCCCGCGCGCGTGGTCCACCCGCGGCTCACGCGCGAGACCCGCGTCCACCACCACCCGCACCCCGGGAACCGTCAGCGACGACTCCGCCACCGACGTCGCCAGCACCACCCGGCGCCGCCGGCCGGGGGAGAGCACCGCGTCCTGCACGGCCGCCGGAGCCCGCCCGTGCACCTGGAGCACCTCCACGCCCCCGGCGTCCCCGAGGTGCGCCGCGACCCGGGCGATCTCCCCCACCCCGGGCAGGAAGACCAGCACGTCCCCGTCCCGTTCGGCGAGCGCCCGCCGCACCACCGACGCCACGTGTGTCAGGAACACCGGGTCCACGCGTGTCCCGTGCGGCGGCCGGACCGGGCGCGCGGGAGGCGCCCACACCACCTCCACCGGGAACGCGGTGCCGGCCGCCTCGACCACCGGCGCGCCGCCCAGCAGCCGCGCCCAGCCCTCCGCGTCGCTCGTCGCCGACGCGGCCACCAGCCGCAGCTCCGGCCGCAGCGCCTCCCGGACGTCCCACAGGAACGCCGCCGCCGTGTCCGCGTCCAGATGCCGCTCGTGGCACTCGTCGAGCACCACCGTGTCCACCCCGGCCAGTTCCTGGTCGCGCTGCAACCGCTGCAGGAG
>NZ_JAAGMD010000694.1 GCF_010548465.1 Streptomyces sp. SID14436
TCGCCCACCAGGGCGGGCAGGTGGGCCTGGTGCGGCAGTTCGCCGCCGAGCGCCACGGCGAAGCGCAGGGTGGCGCGGGCGGAGGCGCTGAGCCGGGAGGCGAGCAGCGGGGCGGGCGCGGCGGCCTCGCCGAGCGCGGGCAGGGGCACCTCGTCGGCGTCGGCGGCGGCCTCCGGGGGGACGTCGTCGGGGCGGGCGTCCTCGAAGACGCCGAACTCGTCGACGGCGCCGGCGCCGGCCCGCAGCCGGTCGCGCTGGCGCAGCAGGGCACCGGCCTGGACGAAGCGCAGGGGCAGGCCCTCGGACTCGAACCACAGGTCCCCGGCCCAGTTCGACTCGTCCTCGGTGAGGCGGCGTCCGACGACGTGGCCGAGCAGGTCGAGTCCGGCCGCGCGGTCGAGTCCGGACAGCGCGACCTCCTCGACGCCCGACTCGGCGGACGGGGCGGGCACGTCGGGGGTCGCGCCGAACAGGAAGGCGCACTCGGGGCAGGCGTCCAGCAGCGTGTCGAGGGCCGTGCCGCCGGCCTCCAGGTCGTCCACGACGACGACGGCGCCGATCTCCCGCACGCAGGCGAGCAGTTCGTCCCGTTCGGGCCGGTGCAGCGGGGCGCTGTACACGGCGTGGAAGAGGTCCTGGAGCAGGTCGTCGACGCTGCGGCCGAGGCCGTTGAGCCGGACGACGCCGTCGGGGGCGAGGTCGGCGCAGTCGTCGGCGACGATGTCGAGCAGCCGGGTGCGGCCGGAGCCGCCGGGGCCGGTGAGGCGCACGGAGCGGCCGCGGGCCAGCAGCCGGACGAGCTGTTCGCGCTCGTCCTGGCGGGCCAGCAGCGGCGGGGCGGGCCGCGTGGGGCCGGGCGG
>NZ_JAAGMD010000720.1 GCF_010548465.1 Streptomyces sp. SID14436
CCGCGTCCGCGTCGGCGGCCAGGTGACCGCCCGCGAGGATCGCCAGCGCCGCCGCCGCGACCGTCGCCATCAGGCCGTACATCCGCTCGTCGGGGTCCGCGTGCGACCGCAGTTGCAGGACCAGCGAGAGCAGCACCCAGACGCCCAGCGTCCCGAGGATCGCGCCGGGCGCCCGGTCCGACGCCAGCAGGGCCACGTCCGCCGCCAGCGCGCCCAGGAAGCCCAGCGCGATGCCCTGGCGGGCCGGCCACATCCCGTTCAGCCGGAACCAGCCGGCCGCCGTGAGCCCCTGGAGCGCGATCAGCGGCACGAGCAGCGCGTACGTGCCGAGCGCCGCTCCGCCGGCGAGCAGCAGCCCCAGCAGGGCGGTGAGCGCCGCCGGCTGCATGCCGGG
>NZ_JAAGMD010000762.1 GCF_010548465.1 Streptomyces sp. SID14436
GCAGGGTGCCGCTGCTGCTGGCCGCCGGGATCTGCCTGCTCGCCGGTCTCGACGCCGCCCTGATCCTGCTCGGACTGCCCGCCCCGGTCACCGGCGAGCGGCTGCCGCGGGTCCACGGCGTCCTGCTCGTCCTCGGCTTCGCCGGCACCCTGGTGGCGCTGGAACGCGCCGTCGCCCTGGGCGGCCGGTGGCCCTACGCGGCCCCCGCCCTCCTCGGCGCGGGCGGCCTGCTGCTGCT
>NZ_JAAGMD010000785.1 GCF_010548465.1 Streptomyces sp. SID14436
CCGGCTCACCCCGCCGCGAACCGGTCCAGCGCAGCGCCCGCCAGCGCGGCGACCGCCGGGCGCAGGGCACTGCCGATGTGGGGGGCGAAGGCGGGGGAGTGGTTGGGGGCCAGGGGCTGGGTGCCGGGGCCTCCGGTCGCCGCCCGGCGCCACTCCTCGGCGCCCACCACGCCCAGCATCCAGTACACGAGCGGCACCCCCCGCTGCCCGTGCACCTCGGCCCCCGCGTCGCCGAACAGCGGGAAGTCCTCCGCGGCCATCGAACCCGGCCAGGTCAGCACCCGCCGCGCCCCCAGCAGGGCGGTGTGCGCGGCCCG
>NZ_JAAGMD010000828.1 GCF_010548465.1 Streptomyces sp. SID14436
GCGCGCATCGCGCGGCACGGCCCAGCTCACCCTCGGCGCACACGCAGTGCTCCCCGGGCCTCGCCCCCGCGCCTCCCCCCGCCCGGAAGGCGCCGACTCCGCCCTCCGGGCCGCCCGTCGACGGCTACTGCGTGCGCCGCCCCGCCGCCAGGCGGACGATGTCGACGCGGGAGCGGATGCCGAGTTTGCGGTAGACGCGGGTGAGGGTCGCCTCGACCGTCTTGACGCTGATGAACAGCCGGCCGGCGATCTCCCGGTTGGTGGCCCCCTCCATCACCAGCG
>NZ_JAAGMD010000868.1 GCF_010548465.1 Streptomyces sp. SID14436
CACGGCGTCGACCGCGCCCACGACGACGGCGGCACGCCGGACGACGGCCGCCCCCACGGCGTCGACCGCGCCCACGACGACGGCGGCACGCCGGACGACGGCCGCCCCCACGGCGTCGACCGCGCCCACGACGACGGCGGCACGCCGGACGACGGCCGCACCCGTGACGACGAACGGATGCCGGAGGACGAGCGGACCCACGACGACGGCCGCACGCACGGCGTCGACCGCGCCCACGACGACGGCCGCACGCCGGACGACGGCCGCGCCCACGGCGTCGACCGCATCCATGACCACGACCGCATCCATGACGACGACCCCCTGATGCTCGCGATCCTCGCCGAGACGCCGCCCGCGGACGCCCGGCGGGACCCGTCGTTCCTGGCGGAGCACGAGGCCGCCCTGGCCGACCTGGGGGTGCTCCGCGAGCAGCTGGCCCTCCTCGGGGACGTGCTCACCGAACCCGTCGACGCCGTCCCCGGCGAGGGCGTCCACGAGGCACCCGCCGACCGCACCGGCCCCACGGGCAGGACTCCCACGGACAGGACTCCCACGGACGGGACTCCCACAGACAGGACTCCCACAGACCGGGCTCCCACGGACCGGGCTCCCACGGACCGGACCCTCACCGACCGGGCTCCCACGGACCGGCCTCACCCCGGAGCACACCCGCCACCCTCTCCACATCGTCCCCGCGGGCACGAAGCACGCGCGTCACGCGGCTCCCGCGGACCAGGCCGCCGCCCCGGTCCCCGTCGCCCCCGGCGGCCCCTCCGGGTCGCCCTGGGGTCGCTCGCCGTGGCCGCCGCCGCGACCTTCGCGGCCGGGCTGGGATGGCTCGTGGTGCAGCCGGGAGCGACCCAGGACGCGTCCAGCGCCGACGCCGGGGTCG
>NZ_JAAGMD010000555.1 GCF_010548465.1 Streptomyces sp. SID14436
GCCCCGGCCGCGGCCCGCGGTGGGGTTGACGAAGAGGGTGATCTCGCTGGTCACGCAGTGACCCTACGAGGTGTGGCCCCCGGCTAGGTCACGTCGTCATAACCGTTGACCCGGTCCCTGTTCGTCTGCTCGGGGAGGGCGGACACGGGTTCCGCGGGGTCGACGGCCTCGGGGGTCAGGTCCAGCTCGGAGGCCTCGTCGTCGGCGGGGCCCAGGGCCTCCAGGCGCCGCTTGCGCCGGTCGTTGAGCAGGGCCACGCTGACCGCGGCGAAGTACAGGAGCCAGATCGGTCCGGCGAGCGCCATCATGGTCAGCGGGTCGGTGCTGGGCGTGGCGATGGCCGCGAAGAGCGTGATGCCCAGGATCATGCCGCGCCACCAGCCGAGCATCCGCTTGCCGCTCAGCGCCCCGGTGAAGTTGAGCATGATCAGCAGCAGCGGCAGCTCGAAGGAGAGCCCGAAGACGACGACCATGCGCGTCACGAGGTCGAGCAGGTCGTCCAGCGGCAGCAGGTTGTCGACGTTGCCGGGCGTGAAGTCGATGAGCACCTTGGCGGTGGTCGGCAGCACCCGGTACGCGAAGTAGGCGCCGCCGAGGAACAGCGGGAAGCCGGTGGCGACGAACGCGTAGGCGTACTTCTTCTCGTGCCGGTGCAGACCGGGGGCGACGAAGGCCCACAGCTGGTACAGCCAGACCGGCGCGGCGAACACGATGCCGGCCATCAGCGAGACCTTCAGCGCCAGCGTGAAGGGCGTGAGCAGGCCGTTGATCGTGATCATGGCGCAGGGCTGCGCCTTGTCCTGCGTGGTGCGCGCCAGTTCCTCGAAGGACTGGCCGCAGCCGACCGACCTGAGGATCGGGTCGGTGAAGAAGTTGATGATGTCGGTGTAGAAGAAGGCCGCGACGACCGTCACCAGGACGATGGCCAGCAGCGCCTTCGCGAGCCGGTTGCGGAGCTCACGCAGGTGCTCCGCGAGGGGCATCCGCCCTTCCGGATCCTTCTCCTGCTTGCGGGCAGACTTCAGCAACCCACGTTCCCCATCTCGTGCGGCGGGCCGGAGTCCACCGGCCCTGCGTCAGCGCTTGGTCGTGTCCGTCGGCTCCGCCACCGGGCGGGAACTGGTCACGTCACCGGGGGCGGCCTGGATGGTGCGCTGCGCCGAGGGCTCCTCGGGGGCCGGCGGGTCGGCGGGGGCGGAGGACTTGTCCTCCTTCATCGCCTTGGCCTCGCTCTTGAGGATGCGGGCCGACTTGCCGAGCGACCGCGCCATGTCCGGCAGCTTCTTCGCGCCGAACAACAGGATGACGACGACGAGGATGAGAATGATCTCGGGAGCGCCGATCTTGCCACCGAACATAAGTCTTTACCTTCTCACCGAGGCTGCGGGGGTTGCTGTCCGACCGGACACACGCCCGGACGATGGTGCTGACAGCGATCGTAACGCTCAGGGGTGAACGCGAGGCAATCCCCGTGCGTCCTCCCCGTCCGCGATCCGGGCCTCGTTCTCCGGGCCGCGTGCAGCAGCGTACCTGCCGGTGCCCTCGGCCCGACAGGGCGAGGGCGCCGTGGCGGGCGTCGCGGGCCTGTTC
Organism: Streptomyces sp. SID14436; assembly: GCF_010548465.1. GTDB lineage: Bacteria > Actinomycetota > Actinomycetes > Streptomycetales > Streptomycetaceae > Streptomyces. The sequence continues at coordinate 1,591 of NZ_JAAGMD010000555.1, forward strand.
AGAGGGCCTCGGCGGAGCGGGCCGCGGTCGCGGCCGACCGCTCCAGGTCCTCGGCGGCGCGGCCGATGCGGTGCGCGGAGTCGGTGACCTGCCGGCCGAGGCGTTCCGCCTCGACGAACACCCGCACGGCCAGCACGCCCAGTACGAAGAGACTCACGAATCCCACGGCAACCGCGAACATCGGCCAGAACATGGGGCGAGCCTAGACCGTCCCGGCGGGCGGCGGGGTGCCGCCCCGCGCCCGCGCGGTGCGGACCGGAGACCTACGCGGTGGAGTGCAGCCGCAGGGTGCTGACGCCGCCGCCCGTGAGCAGTTCCACAATCCGCTCCCCGGCCGGCTTGCGGACCGCGGCCGCGCACTCGGGGCAGGTGAACGAGTAGAAGGTGGTGCGGCTGCTCGCGCCGACCACCAGGCGCAGCGCGCTCGCGGCGAGCTCGAACCGCCCCCGGCAGTCGGGACAGCCCGCCCGGAACACGACCGGGGCCACACCTCTCATCCCGGCGAACGCGGACGCCACCGTCATCCCCCGCACACCAGACGTCGCCGACTCGCTCACGGCACTCGCTCCTGCCTGTCGTCCTGTCCGTCCCGCGCCACCCGCCGTGGGCGGCCCGCTCACCCGGCCGCCTCGACCCCGTCGTAGGCCGCGAGCGCCTCGCGGGCCGCCTGCCGGGCGCTGTCGGCGAGACCACTCGGCGCGACGATCCGGCCGTCCCGTCCGAGCCGCAGGGCCAGCCGCTTCAGCGAGGCCGGGTCGGGGGTCCGCAGGGTGATGCGCAGCCCACCGTCGGGAAGCTCCTCCGCACTGTCGTGCGGGTAGTACTCGGCGACCCAGCGTCCGCCCGGGCCGACCTCCACCACGACCTCGGGGTCCTCGGCGGCGGGCTGCACCAGCCCCTCCGACAGGTCCCGCAGTTCGATCTCCGGGGGCGCCGACGGCTCGTCGAGGATCCGGATCTCCGCGACCCGGTCGAGCCGGAAGGTGCGGCGCGCCTCGGAGCGGCGGCACCAGGCCTCGACGTAGGTGTGGCCGACACTGACCAGCCGGATCGGGTCGATCTCGCGCTCGGTGATCTCGTCGCGCGCGGGTGAGTAGTAGCGGATCCACAGGCGGCGGCGCTCGGCGATGGCCCGGTCGACGTCGGCGAAGACGCCGCCCTCGGACTCGAAGGTCACCGACAGCCGGGAGCTGGCCCCGGCCGCCTCCCCGGCCGCGGTCTCCACCTTGGCGGTGGCCCGCAGCAGCGCCTGGCGGTCGCTCTCGCGCAGGCCGGGCAGGGTGGCCACGGCGCGGGCGGCGACCAGCAGGGCGGTGGCCTCGTCGGCGGCCAGCCGCAGCGGCTCGGCGGTCTCCGCGCCGAGGGCGGCGGGGTTGTGCCACCAGATGCGCTCGCCGTCGGTGTCGATGTCCAGCAGGTCGCCGCCGCGGAAGCTGGTGCCGCACATGGGCAGCACGTCGAGGTCGGAGACCAGTTCGTCCTCGGTGATGCCGAAGGCGCGCGCCACGTCCTCGATGCGGGCGCCGGGGCGCTCGCGCAGATAGGTGACCAGCGACAGCATCCGCCGGGTCTGGTCGATGGCGTTCACGGGCCTGACCGGTTTTCCTGCCACGTTGTGTCCGCTCCCCCTCAGCCCTTGGCGACGGCGCGCAGCCGGTCCACCACGTCGGCCCGCAGCTCCGCGGGCTCCAGGACCACCACGTCCGGTCCGAACTCCACCAGCCAGGCGTCCAGGCCGTGACCGTACGGGATCTCCAACTCGTCCCACCCGTCGCCGAGTTCCCGGACCGCCGTGGCCCGGGCGCGCAGCGGGTAGCCGGCGTCGGTCCGCAGCCGGATGCGGGCCGAGCGGTCGGCGGTCTCGCCCGCCCAGCCCGCCACGGTCTCCCGCACGGTGACGACGTCCGGCACGGGGACGGTGAACCGGCCGCTGCGCGAGCGCACCCTGCCGGTGATCCGGGACAGCCGGAAGACCCGCTCGGCGCCCCGGTCGCGGTCCCAGCCGGCCAGGTACCAGTGGCCGCGCCAGCACTCCAGCGCCCACGGTTCGACGTGCCGCTGCTCGGGCTGGGCGGCGGAGGCCTTGCGGTAGTCGAAGACGACGGGGCGGCGGTCGCGGCAGGCGAGCATCAGCGGCTCGAAGGCGGCCTCGTGGACCGGGATGCGGGGTTCGAGGGCGCTGTGGGTGCCGTGCGGGTCGACGTCGTCGGGCAGCCCGGCGGCCCGCAGCTTCTGCAGGGCGCCGCTGGCCGCCCCGGCGAGCCGGGCCTGCTGCCAGACCTTGGCGGCGAGCCCGAGCGCGGCGGCCTCCTCGGCGTCCAGGGTGATGGGCGGCAGCCGGTTGCTGTCGCGGCGGGCGAGGTAGCCGGTCTCGCCGTCGAGGTTCTCGACGGTCTCGATGACGAGTCCGAGTTCGCGCAGGTCGTCCTTGTCGCGCTCGAACATCCGGTTGAAGGAGTCGGTGGAGCCCGCCTCCAGGTAGGCCTCGATGGACTCACGCAGCTCGCGCTTGCTGAGGGGCCGCCGTGTCCCGAGCAGACACAGCGCCAGGTTCATCAGCCGCTCGGCCTTGGCAATGGCCATCGACGCCCTTCGCCTCCCTATGGTGCTTACGACCGATGACCGTACCGCTCCGTGGTGGCGCGGCAAAAGCCGAGGGCCCACGCCCGGACGGGCGTGGACCCCTGATGACCGGCTCCGATCGGTTTCCGACCGGACGTCGTACGACGAACCGACGATGCGGTGATCACTTCGATCACCGGGTGCCGGCCGGCGGTGCGCCGGTCAGACGCCGAGCAGGTCGACCACGAAGATCAGCGTCTCGCCGGGCTTGATCGCCGGCGTCGGGCTCTGGTCGCCGTAGGCCAGGTGCGCGGGGATGGTCAGCTGGCGGCGGCCGCCGACCTTCATGCCCTGCACGCCCTGGTCCCAGCCCTGGATGACCCGGCCGGCGCCCAGCGGGAACCGGAAGGGAGTGCCGCGGTTCCAGCTGGCGTCGAACTCCTCGCCCGTGCTGAAGGCGACACCGACGTAGTGCACGGCGACCGTGTGACCCGCCTGGGCCACCTCGCCGTCACCCTCCCAGATGTCCTTGATCTCGAGGTCCGCCGGGGGCTCGCCGCCCGGGAAGTCGATCTCGGGCTTGTCGATGCTCACTGATTCTCTCCTTGTTGCGTGACCTGCGAACCCACACAGTTTCACAGACGCACGGGTCAGACGGTGCCCACGATGTCGACGACGAAGACCAGGGTGTTCTTGGCCAGCTCGCTGCCCGGGTTGGCGCCGTAGCCGAGGGACGGCGGGATCACCAGCAGCACGCGGTCGCCGACGTTCTTGCCGACCAGTCCCTGGTCCCAGCCGGCCACGACCGAGCCGGTGCCGATCTGGAAGGCGGTGGCGCCGCCGTGGTCCCAGGAGGAGTCGAACTTCTTGCCGTCCTCCCACTTGACGCCGGTGTACTGGGCGACGAGTCCCTGACCGGCCTCGACCTTCTTGCCGTCGCCCTTGATCAGGACCTGCTCCTCGAGTTCCTCGGGGGCCTTGGCGCCCTTCGGGACGGTGATCGTGGCGGCCTTCTGCGACGCCGCCTTCACCTCGGGCAGACCGTCCTCGGTGGCCGCCTGCTCACCCTTGGCCTCGGCCTTGGCGTCGACGGGGGCGGCGGCGACGGTGTCGACCACCCAGACCAGGACGTCCTTCTCGGTGATGCCGGAGGCCGGGTTCAGGTTGGGACCGATCAGGTCGGACGCGGTGCCCTGCACCAGGGTGCGGCTGCCGACCTGCTTGCCCTTCAGCGCGTCCAGGACCTTGGGGGGCAGCTGACCGCCCTCCTTGCCCACCTGGGCGACGGACTGCGGCCGGGGCTTCTTGCCGGCCGCGGTGGCCCAGGTGCCGCCGAGCTCCTTGTCCTCGCCCCACTTCACGACGGTCCAGTCGAGCCGGACGAAGTCGGACGCCTTGACGGCCGCCCCCTTGCCCGCCGACACCGTCTTGACCACGGTCTTCTCGGTCGGCTCGGTGTCCTTGGGGTCGGAGATCTCTGGCTTCTGGCCGAACTTCCCCTCGACCTGGGCGACGCCGTCCGCGGAGTCGCTGTTCTTGTCGTCGTCCGCGCCGCACGCGGCGGTGAACAGCAGGGCGGGAACGGCCAGCAGCGCCGCGAGGCGCCGGTACGTGTTGTGGTTCATCAGTCCAACTGGGAGTCGGGGGCGTGGGGGCGATGCCCGCCACTCTACGACCTGTGACCCCGTGGACCACGAGAACGCGGTGACGCCCCGGCGAAAGAACGCGCCCAGGACGCGCGACGCCCCCGGGTGTCACCACCCGGGGGCATCGCGACCGGCCGGCGCGGCCGGCCGGACCGGTCACATGCCGGCGATCAGCTTCTCCACCCGCTCGTCCACCGAGCGGAAGGGGTCCTTGCACAGCACGGTGCGCTGCGCCTGGTCGTTGAGCTTGAGGTGGACCCAGTCGACGGTGAAGTCCCGGCGCTGCTCCTGGGCCCGCCGGATGAAGTCGCCGCGGAGCCGCGCCCGGGTGGTCTGCGGCGGCACCGACTTGCCCTCGAAGATCTTGAGGTCGTTGCAGATCCGGGCGGCCTGCCCCCTCTTCTCGAGCAGGTAGTACAGACCACGACGCCGGTGGATGTCGTGGTAGGCGAGGTCTATCTGCGCGACCCGCGGATTCGACATGGTCATGTTGTGCTTGGCCCGGTACCGCTCGATGAGCTTGTACTTCATGACCCAGTCGATCTCGGTGCCGATGCGGTCGAGGTCCTCCTCCTCGATGGCGTCCAGGGTGCGGCCCCACAGCTCCAGCACCTGCTCCACCGTGCCGGTGCGGATGCCCCGGCGCTCGCAGAAGTCCAGCGCCTTCTCGTAGTACTCGCGCTGCACCTCCAGGGCGGACGCCTCACGTCCGCTGGCCAGGCGCACCTTGCGCCGGCCGGTGATGTCGTGGCTCACCTCGCGGATCGCCCGGATCGGGTTCTCCAGGGTGAGGTCCCGCATGACGGTGCCCGCCTCGATCATGCGCAGCACCAGGTCGGTGGCGCCGACCTTGAGCAGCATGGTCGTCTCGGACATGTTCGAGTCGCCCACGATGACGTGCAGCCGGCGGTAGCGCTCGGCGTCCGCGTGCGGCTCGTCGCGGGTGTTGATGATCGGCCGGGAGCGGGTCGTCGCCGAGGAGACGCCCTCCCAGATGTGCTCGGCCCGCTGGCTGACGCAGAACACGGCTCCGCGCGGTGTCTGCAGCACCTTGCCCGCGCCGCACAGGAGCTGGCGGGTCACCAGGAAGGGGATGAGGATGTCGGCGAGCCGGGAGAACTCCCCGTGCCGGGCGACGAGATAGTTCTCGTGGCACCCGTAGGAGTTTCCCGCGGAATCGGTGTTGTTCTTGAAGAGGTAGACGTCGCCCGCGATTCCCTCCTCGTGCAGGCGTCGTTCGGCGTCCACCAGGAGTCCTTCGAGAATGCGCTCCCCGGCCTTGTCGTGGGTGACCAGTTCGGTCACGTTGTCACACTCGGGGGTGGCGTATTCCGGATGTGATCCCACGTCGAGATAAAGGCGGGCACCGTTGCGCAGAAAGACGTTGCTGCTTCGGCCCCATGACACGACACGGCGGAAGAGGTACCGCGCCACCTCGTCAGGAGACAGGCGCCGCTGTCCCCTGAACGTGCACGTGACGCCGTACTCGTTCTCCAGCCCGAAAATGCGGCGGTCCATGACTGAACATTACGCCCGTTCCTCTGAACTGAAACGGGGTTCGAGGGCACGGTTCGGATCATTTTCCGAACGGGCCGCAACCACCGCCCTGCCGACCGGAACTGCTATTACCCTTCTCGTGGCGATCAAAACCAGCAGGGACACGCCACCGGCCGCGCCGGGCACCGCGAAACCCCATAGGGCGCCGCCCGCCTCGACGACCGGGCCCGCCACGCCCGTTCCGACCGACGCGCCCACGGTGAAGGTGGTCACCAGCCAGGAGAACGCCTCCGTGACCGTCCCGCGCGGCGCGTGCCGGTCGACGAGCACGAAGGCACAGGCGATGGCCGGGGCGAGGAACACGCCGGCGAGCGCGGCGAGCAGCGTCATGGCCACCGGGCCCGGCATCAGCATGAGCGGCAGGTAACACACCGCCAGAAGGGCCACCAGCACCCGCAGTCGCCGCCCGGGTTCGCCCCGCCACCCGCGCGCCCCGTACGCCAGGCCGCCGACGAGGGCGCCGAAGCCGAGGCCCGCCATCAGCCAGCCGTACACGACGTCACCGCCGTTGTCGTCCCCGTAGGAGACCGCCGCCACGGTGATGGACCCGAGCGCCATGCCGATGAACAGGAAGGCGGCCAGCAGGGCGAGCAGCCCCGGGGAGCGCAGGGCGCCCAGCCAGTGCGCCTCGCGCGGCGCGGAGCGCCAGGCGCGGGAGGGCGCCGAGACGACCACGGACAGCGCGCCGAGCACCCCGATGGCGTTGAGCACGAGCAGGGCCGCCTGGGCCGACCACAGGGCGGCGCACACCGTGACGAGCAGCGGCCCGACGGTGAACATCACCTCCTGGGCCACGGCGTCCAGGGCGTACGCCCGGTGCACGTGGTTCTCCTTGGGCAGCACCGTGGCCCACAGGGCCCGCAGTCCGCCCTCCAGCGGGGGCGTGAACAGTCCGGCGGCGGCCACGGCCGCGTAGGCCAGGGGCAGCGGGCCGATGCCCGCGAAGGCGAAGACGGCCATGGCGAGGGCGGAGAGCACGGCGGCGGGCAGCTGCACCCGGGGCTGGCCGCGCAGGTCCACCAGCCGTCCGAGCACCGGCTGGCCGACGGCGTTGGCCACGCCGTAGACCGCCGCGAGGGCGCCCGCCAGGCTGTAGGAGCCCCCTTCGGCGCGCACGAACAGCACGATGGCGATGGCCGCGGTCGCGTTGGGCAGGCGTCCCACCAGCGTGCCGACGAGCAGCCGGGCGGCGTGCCGCACCCGGAGGATCTCCAGGTATCCCGTGGCCATGCCGAGCCCTCCGCTCACCGGCCGTTCCGGGGCCGGACCGTGCGTTGTACGTATAACGGCCGGTTCCATACGTACCATGTCGGCTGTTCGCCAGTCCAGACGAAGGAGCGGTCCGACGGTGGCACGAGCCAGCACCCGACCCACGAGCCGGGACGTCGCCCGGGCCGCCGGTGTCTCCCAGGCCGCGGTCTCCCTGGTCCTGGGCGACAAGTGGCGCGGCCGGGTCTCCGAGACCACCGCGCAGCGCGTCCGCGAGGCCGCGGACAGCCTCGGCTACCGGCCCAACCTCGCCGCCCGCAACCTGCGCCTGGGCCGCACCCGCACGGTCCTGCTGGTGGTTCCCGCGCTCACCACGGAGTTCTTCGCCGGGGTCTACACGGGCGCCGCGCGCGTCGCCGGCCGGCACGGCTTCGGGGTGGTGCTCTACCCCTCCCCGGAGGGCATCGGCCCGGCCCGCGACCCCTTCGCGTCCGCACAGGCCGCCCTGGACGGCGTCATCGCCTCCTCGATGGCCGCCGACGCCCTGAGCGCGATCCGGGGCGACCAGCTGCCCCTGGTGATGCTGGACAGCGACCCGGCGGCCGGGGTGGGCGCGGCCACGGTGAACCTGGACATCGCCGACGGCGTCCGGCAGGTCGCCCGGCACCTGCTGGACCTCGGCCACCGGCGCTTCCTGCACCTGGCCGCCGACGTGGCGTCCTGGACCTTCGAGGTACGGGCCCGCGAACTGGCCGCCCGGCTGGAGGGCGTCCCGGGCGCGTCCCTGCGCACCGTCTCCTCGCCCATCTCCATCCGGGGCGCCGAGGCCGCCGCCGGGGCCGCCCTCGCCGGCGGGAACCGGCCCACGGCCGTCGTCTGCGACGACGACCAGCTGGCGGCCGGTGCCTACAAGGCGGCCCGCAGACTGGGCCTGCGGATCCCCGACGACCTCTCCGTCACGGGGCTGGACGACCTGGCCCTGGCCACGGCCATCGACCCGGAACTGACCACGGTGCGGTTCGACGCCGAGCTGTTCGGCGAGCGCGGCATGCGGGCGCTGCTGGCCGTCCTGGAGCAGCGCGCGCCCGAGGCCGACGACATCCCCGTCGACCTGGTGGTACGGGGGTCCACCGGCCCCGCACCGGACTGACGGCCCGCACACGACGGTGCGCCGCGCGCTTTCCGGCCCGCGGGCCCGGAGCACACGGCGCACCCGTGCCCGGCCGACTACTCGGTGTCCGGGCCCCCGGACTCCGTCTCGGACCCGGCGTCGTCCTCCGCCTCCGACGCCGTCTCGGCGCCGCCGGCCTCCAGCAGGCGCACCAGCTGGCGCCCGGTGATGCGCTTGAACTTGCGCTTCTGCGGCCGGGTGCGGTCCAGCACCGCCACCTCCAGCCGCTCGGCGGGGATCTCCCGCTCACTGCCGTTGGTGTCCCGCGACAGCGACTGCACGGCCAGCCTCAGCGCCTCGGCCAGGGTCATGCCGTCCTGGTGCCGCTGGTCGAGGTAGCCGCTGATCTGCTCCGCGTTGCCGCCGACCGCCACCGAGCCGTGTTCGTCGACGATGGAGCCGTCGTGCGGCAGCCGGTAGATCTGGTCCTGGTCCGGGGTCTCACCGACCTCGGCGACCACCAGCTCCACCTCGTACGGCTTCTCGCCGACGCTGGAGAAGATGGTGCCCAGCGTCTGCGCGTAGACGTTGGCCAGGCCGCGGGCGGTCACGTCGTGCCGGGCGTAGGTGTAGCCGCGCAGGTCGGCGTACCGGACGCCGCCGATGCGGAGGTTCTCGTACTCGTTGTACTTGCCGGCGGCGGCGAAGCCGATCCGGTCGTAGATCTCGCTGAACTTGTGCAGCGCGCGGGACGGGTTCTCGCCGACGAAGACGATGCCGTCGGCGTACTGCAGCACGACCAGGCTGCGGCCACGGGCGATGCCTTTGCGGGCGTACTCGGCCCGGTCGGCCATCGCCTGCTGGGGGGAGACATAGAACGGCGTCGACACCGGTTATCCGTCCCTTTCTGTCGAAGTCACTGGACCACCTTGAAACATCCGGACCGCCCGCCTACAGCAGCGAGGCCCGCGGGCCGTCGGGCTGCTCCAGCCGCCGCTCCAGCACGGACCGGGCGATCCCGGACGCCTCGTCCTCGGTGAGCCGGCGGAAGCCGTCCTCGGTGATCACGGTGACGATCGGGTAGATCCGGCGGGCGACATCGGGACCACCGGTCGCCGAGTCGTCGTCTGCCGCGTCGTACAGGGCCTGCACCACCAGTGTGGTGGCCTCGGCCTCGCTCAGGTCCTCCCGGAACAGCTTCTTCATCGCGCCGCGCGCGAAGATCGAGCCCGAACCGGTGGCGGCGAACCCCTGCTCCTCGGAACGGCCGCCCGTGACGTCGTAGGAGAAGATCCGCCCCTTCTCCCGGTCCACGTCATACCCGGCGAACAGGGGGACCACGGCCAGGCCCTGCATGGCCATGCCCAGGTTGGAGCGGATCATGGTCGACAGGCGGTTCGCCTTGCCCTCCAGGGACAGCTGCGCGCCCTCGACCTTCTCGAAGTGCTCCAGCTCCAGCTGGAACAGCTTGACCATCTCCACGGCCAGGCCCGCCGTGCCGGCGATGCCCACCGCGGAGTACTCGTCGGCGGGGAACACCTTCTCGATGTCCCGCTGGGCGATGACGTTGCCCATGGTGGCGCGACGGTCACCGGCGAGGACGACCCCGCCGGGGAAGGTCACGGAGACGATGGTGGTGCCGTGCGGGGCCTCGATCGCGCCCTGGACGGGCGGCAGCTTCCTGCGCCCCGGCAGCAGGTCCGGCTGGTGTTCGGAGAGGAAGTCCATGAAGGAGGAAGACCCTGGCGTCAGGAAGGCAGCAGGCAGACGCCCGGTGTCACGAGTGTTGGCTTCCACGAGGTTCCCTCCAGATAGGCGGCAGCCCGACGGATGCGGTCGGGATCGTCTCCCAACTTGCCGATGGCCGAATTGCAGTTGAAGCACAGTACGTCACGGACCCTACCCGCCTCGCGGCAATGATCCACATGCGATACGGGTCTTTCCGGGACGGGTCCGGTGCAGCGCGAACGCTGTCCGCGGCAGGTCTGGGCGCACCGCGGACAGCGTTCACACTCTCTTCGATTGCGAAGTACGGCACCTGCTCGGCCTTCGGACCGAAGGCTACTCGCCGCCCTTTTGGACGAAGGACCTGACGAAGTCCTCGGCGTTGGCCTCCAGGACGTCGTCGATCTCGTCGAGGACGTCGTCCACGTCCTCGTTGAGCTTCTCCTGGCGCTCCTTGAGGTCCTCGGAAGCCTGCGCGTCCTGCGTCTGCTCCTCGACCTCCTCGGTGGAGCGCGTGGCCTTCTGCTGCCCGCCGCCGGTGTCCTTGGTCGCCATAACCCTCACCCCGCTCAGTTCGCCCGACATGGTCGGCATGACGCCGATTGGTGATGATCAGACCCTACAAGCCTGGTCCGACAATGCCCCCGTACTTGCTCCAACGTACGGGGACCACCTCGATGATTCCCGTCGGCGGGGCGTTCCACCCCGCCGGCGGGCCGTTCCCGGCACCCCGGGTGGTCCCGGGCGCTCCGGCTCAGTTCCCGGACAGGACCCTGACCAGGTCTTCCGCCGTGCGGCAGCGGTCCAGGAGCTCCTTGACGTGATTACGCGTTCCGCGAAGCGGTTCGAGGGTTGGGACCCTCTGGAGCGAGTCGCGGCCCGGCAGATCGAAGATCACGGAGTCCCAGGAGGCCGCCGCGACGTCGTCCGCGTACTGCTCCAGGCAGCGTCCGCGGAAGTACGCGCGCGTGTCCTCCGGCGGCTTCGTGCGGGCCCGCTCGACCTCCGCCTCGTCCAGCAGCCGCTTCATCCGGCCGCGGGCCACCAGCCGGTTGTAGAGGCCCTTGTCGGGGCGTACGTCGGCGTACTGGAGGTCCACCAGGTGCAGCCGGGCGGCGTCCCAGTCCAGGCCGTCGCGGCGCCGGTAGCCCTCCATGAGCTCCCGCTTGGCGACCCAGTCCAGCTCGCCGGCCAGGCTCATCGGGTCGTTCTCCAGACGGGTGAGGGTGTCCTCCCAGCGGGCCAGGACGTCCTTGGTCTGGTCGTCGGCGTCCGCCCCGAACCGCTCCTCCACGTACTTGCGGGCCAGCTCGTAGTACTCCATCTGGAGCTGGACCGCGGTCAGTGTCCGGCCGCTGCGCAGCGTGACGAGGCGCTTCAGCGACGGGTCGTGGGAGACCTGGTGGAGGGTGCGGACCGGCTGGTCGACGGCGAGGTCGACGGCGATGAAGCCGTCCTCGATCATCGACAGCACCAGGGCGGTGGTGCCCAGCTTCAGGTAGGTCGAGATCTCCGAGAGGTTGGCGTCCCCGATGATCACGTGCAGGCGCCGGTACTTCTCGGCGTCGGCGTGCGGTTCGTCGCGGGTGTTGATGATCGGGCGCTTCAGCGTGGTCTCCAGGCCGACCTCGACCTCGAAGTAGTCCGCCCGCTGGCTGATCTGGAAACCGTGCTCGTGGCCGTCCTGGCCGATGCCGACGCGGCCGGCCCCGGCGAAGACCTGGCGGGAGACGAAGAAGGGCGTCAGGTGGCGCACGATGTCCGAGAACGGGGTGGCCCGCTTCATCAGGTAGTTCTCGTGCGTGCCGTAGGAGGCGCCCTTGTTGTCGGTGTTGTTCTTGTAGAGGTGGATCGGCTGGGCGCCGGGCAGCGCGGCCGCCCGTTCGGCGGCCTCGGCCATGATGCGCTCGCCGGCCTTGTCCCACAGCACGGCGTCGCGCGGGTTGGTGACCTCCGGTGCGCTGTACTCGGGGTGCGCGTGGTCCACGTAGAGGCGGGCCCCGTTGGTGAGGATCACGTTCGCCAGGCCGATGTCCTCGTCGGTGAGCTGGCTGGCGTCGGCGGCCTCCCGGGCGAGGTCGAAGCCTCGCGCGTCCCGCAGCGGGTTCTCCTCCTCGAAGTCCCAGCGGGCCCTGCGCGCCCGGTGCATCGCCGCCGCGTAGGCGTTCACGATCTGGGACGAGGTGAGCATGGCATTGGCGTTCGGGTGGCCGGGGACGGAGATCCCGTACTCCGTCTCGATGCCCATTACTCGCCGTACGGTCATGCGGCCCTCCTTGCCCGGCAGCGCTCCCGGTCGGGGGCGCTGCTCAAGTACCGCTGGCGCTCAGATGCGTGTGCGGTGCCCGTCCCCGCACTGCGCGACTCGGCGGTATGCAAGAGCCTAGAACGCCTCTGCGCCGGTGGGGAGATCATTTGCGTCATTGCTGTGCTCCAGCCGTGGCCCGAAAAACAGTCGGCTGCGGGTACCCGCCGAGGGCACCCGCAGCCGCCCTGTCTTTTACAGGTACTGACCGGTATTCGCCACCGTGTCGATGGACCGTCCGGTGTCCGCGCCCTGCTTTCCGGTGATGAGCGTACGGATGTAGACGATCCGCTCGCCCTTCTTTCCGGAGATGCGCGCCCAGTCGTCCGGGTTGGTGGTGTTGGGCAGGTCCTCGTTCTCCTTGAACTCGTCCACGCAGGCCTGGAGCAGGTGGGAGACGCGGAGACCCTTCTGGTTCTTCTCGAGGAAGTCCTTGATGGCCATCTTCTTGGCCCGGCCCACGATGTTCTCGATCATGGCGCCGGAATTGAAGTCCTTGAAGTACAGGACCTCCTTGTCACCATTGGCGTAGGTGACCTCCAGGAAGCGGTTCTCCTCGGACTCGGCGTACATCTGTTCCACGGCGGTCTGGATCATGCTCTGGACCGTCATGCCCTTGTCGCCGCCGTGCTCGGCGAGGTCGTCGCCGTGCAGCGGGAGGCGCTCGGTGAGGTACTTGCCGAAGATGTCCTTGGCCGCCTCGGCGTCCGGACGCTCGATCTTGATCTTCACGTCGAGCCGGCCGGGCCGCAGGATCGCGGGGTCGATCATGTCCTCACGGTTGGAGGCGCCGATGACCACCACGTTCTCCAGGCCCTCCACACCGTCGATCTCGGCCAGCAGCTGCGGAACGATGGTGTTCTCCACGTCCGAGCTGACACCGGATCCACGGGTGCGGAAGAGGGACTCCATCTCGTCGAAGAAGACGATGACGGGCGTGCCCTCGCTGGCCTTCTCACGGGCCCGCTGGAAGACCAGGCGGATCTGCCGCTCGGTCTCGCCGACGTACTTGTTGAGCAGCTCCGGGCCCTTGATGTTGAGGAAGAAGCTCTTGCCGGCGGCCTGCCCGGTCACCTCGGCCACCTTCTTGGCGAGCGAGTTCGCGACGGCCTTGGCGATGAGCGTCTTTCCGCATCCGGGGGGCCCGTAGAGCAGGACGCCCTTCGGCGGACGCAGTTCGTGCTCGCGGAACAGGTCCGGGTAGAGGTACGGCAGCTCGACCGCGTCCCGGATGGCCTCGATCTGGTTGCCGAGGCCGCCGATCTGCTCGTATCCGATGTCGGGGACCTCTTCGAGGACGAGCTCCTCGACCTCGCTCTTGGGGACGACCTCGTAGACGTACCCGGAGCGCGGCTCCATCAGCAGGGCGTCACCGGGGCGGATGGTGATGTCCAGCAGCGGCTCCGCGAGCCGCACCACCCGCTCCTCGTCGGTGTGCCCGACCACCAGGGCGCGCTCGCCGTCCTCGAGGATCTCCTTGAGGGTGACGATGTCGCCGACACGCTCGAACTCCATGGCCTCGACCACGTTGAGCGCCTCGTTGAGCATGACCTCCTGGCCACGCCGGAGCCCGTCGAGCTCCACGCCCGGGCTGACGTTCACCCGGAGCTTGCGGCCGCCGGTGAAGATGTCGGCGGTGCCGTCCTCGTTCGCCGTGAGGAAGACTCCGAAGCCGGCCGGGGGCTGGGCGAGCCGGTCGACCTCCTCCTTGAGGGCCACGATCTGGTCGCGGGCCTCACGGAGCGTGCTGGCGAGTCGTTCGTTCTGGGCGGACACGCCGGCCAGGTTGGTCTGCAGCTCGACGATCCGCTCTTCGAGAATCCTCGTGTGTCGCGGAGAGTCGGCGAGCTTACGTCGCAGGACGGCGATCTCCTGCTCAAGGTAGGCGATCTGCCCGGCCGGGTCGTCGGACCCGCGTCCCGGGCGGATGCCGCGGTTCATGTCGTCGTCGTGGGCTGCCACGGTCCTCACCTCCTCCAAGGGGAGCTGGACGCTTCCAGACCCTACCTGGGCGGGTGTCGATTGAAACCCCTAGATCACAAAGACGGTCGGGGTGTGTCCGATCTTCACCCTTGCGCTCTCCCTCACGCCAGGGGAATACCCACCGACGATGATTGGAATCCCGGCGCGGGTAGGGTCGAAGTGTTCAACACCCGTCGGAGCTGGCCGGATTCCCGTCCCGTCCGACGCAGCGATCGGCAGGAGAGATGAGCGTGCAGCAGGAGGCCGGGGCCCGCGAGGAGGCGCTGGAGGTCTGGATCGACCAGGACCTGTGTACGGGCGACGGCATCTGCGCCCAGTACGCGCCGGAGGTGTTCGAACTCGACATCGACGGCCTGGCCTACGTGAAGAGTCCGGACGACGAGCTGCTTCAGGACAAGGGCGCGACGACGCCCGTGCCGCTGCCGCTTCTCACCGATGTGGTCGACTCGGCGAAGGAGTGTCCCGGCGAGTGCATCCACGTCCGGCGGGTGACGGACGGCGTCGAGGTGTACGGGCCGGACGCGGCGTGACGGGCGTGGCACGGTCCGTCATGTCCGTCTGATTCCCCGCCCGCCGGAGTGCGCTGCGGGTCCGCGCGCCCGCGTGTGCTCCCGTCACGCGCGCGTCCGGTACGACCGGTACGGCCGGCGCGGTGGCCGCCGGTTCCCGGGCGCGGTCAGACGCTCCGGGCGCCGGACGGTGTGGAGCGCGTGAACGAGCCGTCGTCCCAACGCCATTTCACGCTCTCGCGCACGTCGGGGCAGCAACTGGGCACGTCGGCGGACGAGTAGCCGAGGAGGGTGGCGTTCACGTCGCCCCCGTCCACCGAGAAGTCGTCGACGTTGGTGCGGTCCCCCGGGTCGACGAGAGTGGCGACCACCCGCGGGGTCGCGTCGTCGGCGGACCGGGTCAGCACGTACACGCCGTCCGGCGGGGTGCCCATGGGCGCGTCGCAGTGGACCACGGCCACGGTCTCGGGCCGGCCGTCGCCGTCGAGGTCGCCGGACGCCTGCTTCTTCACGACCTGCTGCACCGGGCCGCAGTCGAAGGGGAACTCCACGCCCGCGGGGTCCGGCGGGGCGCCGTGCGCCGGCGCGCTCCTGGTCTGCGGGCCGGGGCTCTGGGCCGCGGTCGCGGAGCCGGGCTGGAACAGCGACGACAGCGCGACGACACCGGCGAGGGCCGTCGCGGTGGCGACCCAGTGGATCGGACGGGCGTGCGTGTGGGCGAGTTCCGGGACCGCGGAAGGCTGCACGAGGAGTGCCTCCTGTGAGGGCTGTGCCGGTGGGGGTGGCCAGCATCGTGCCACACGTCACAGGACGGAGGGAACGGCGGGGGTGTGGGTTCACGCACCGGGGGAACCGGGGCGGGTCAGGCCGTGGGCCGGTGACCCCGTCGGGGGCTCAACGCACGGGCGCCGTGGCGCAGTTCCCGCGCGTGCGGGGGAACTGCGCCACGGCGCCCGTGCGTTGTCGTGGCGGGGGTGTGTCAGCGGGTGGCGCCGCCGTCGGCGTTGGGGCCCGCGTAGTCCTCGCCGTAGGCGCCCTTGGCCGGGCGGCGGCGGCGCATGGGCGGCTCGACGCCGTCGGCGAGACGGCGGGCGGTGAGCAGGAAGCCGGTGTGGCCGATCATCCGGTGGTCCGGGCGGACGGCCAGGCCCTCGATGTGCCAGTTGCGGATCATCGTCTCCCAGGAGGTCGGCTCGTTGAAGCAGCCGATCTCGCGGATGGACTCCACGGTCCGGGCGAGCTGGGTGGTGGTCGCCACGTAGCAGCACAGGATGCCGCCGGGGACGAGCGCCTTGGAGACGGCCTCCAGGCACTCCCAGGGGGCCAGCATGTCGAGAATGACGCGGTCCACGTCGGCGTCGGACAGGTTGTCCTGGAGGTCGCCGACGGTGAGCTGCCAGGCGGGGTGCGGGCCGCCGAAGTAGCGCTCGACGTTCTGCCGGGCGATGTCGGCGAAGTCCTCGCGGCGCTCGTAGCTGTGCAGCATGCCCTGGTCGCCGATGGCCCGCAGCAGGAAGCTGCTCAGCGAGCCGGAGCCCACACCGGCCTCCACGACGCGCGCGCCGGGGAAGATGTCGGCGAAGGCGAGGATCTGTCCCGCGTCCTTCGGGTAGACGACGGCTGCCCCGCGGGGCATGGACAGGACGTAGTCGGGGAGCAGGGGGCGCAGCGCGAGGTAGGCGACGTTCCCGGTGGTGCGGACAACGCTGCCCTCGGGAGCGCCGATCAGTTCGTCGTGCGGGAAGGAACCCTTGTGGGTGTGGAAATTCTTCCCGGCCTCGAGCGTGAACGTGTAGTGGCGGCCCTTGGGGTCGGTCAGCTGAACCTGGTCCCCGACCTTGAAGGGCCCGCGCCTGCGGGCGGCACCGGTCGGTTCGGACATGTGACCAGCCTACCGGTCCCCGGAGGGCCCGCCGACCACCTCCGGGGCGTGCGGGCGCCCGTGCGGCGAGGCGGTGCTCCCCCGCCCCGGCGGGCTCAGCTGGGCCGTGCCATGGCCTTCACGAACGCCCGTTCCACGTCCGCCGCGGACAGCACGCCGTAGATCTCGCCGGTGTCCTCGACCACCAGGTACTCGGTCGCCGGGGTCGCCCGCAGCACCTCCAGCAGGTCCTCGCCCGCCAGCTCGGCGGAGACCCGCATGCCGTCGGTGATGTCCTGGGAGAGCCCGGAGACCGGCACCCAGGGGCGGCGGTGCTCGGGCACGCCGACGATGGCGGCCTCGCGCACCAGGGACAGCGGGGTGCCGTCGGGGTCGACGACGACCAGGGCGCGGGCCCCGGCGGCGTTCGCCCGGCGCAGGGCCTCGGACAGCGGGGTGTCGTTCTCCACCGGGACGGCGCGGCGGGTGAGGGTGCGGGCGCGCAGCTCGGGGAGGTGTTCGCGCAGGCGGGCCATGCGCAGGCTGTTGCCGGCGCCGGTCCAGATGATGGCGGCCAGGATCGCGGCGAGCAGGGCGTCCAGGACGGTGTCCATGCCGACGCCGTCGGCGGCGGCGGAGCCGAGCGCGCCGGACTGGGTGAGCAGCGGCAGCCCGACGAGGACGGAGACGGCGAGGGCGCGGCCGACCCAGGCGGCGGCGACGGTGCCGGTCATCGGCCTGCCGGTGAGTTTCCAGACCACCGCGCGGAGCATCCGGCCGCCGTCGAGCGGGAGGCCCGGCAGGAGGTTGAAGACGGCGACGATGAGGTTGGAGATCATCAGGCCGGCCAGCAGGACCCCGGGCACGGAGCTGGGGTCGACGGCGAGCAGCCCGAGGTAGAAGACGCCGGACAGCACCAGGGAGAGCAGCGGGCCGACGAAGGCGAGCACGAACTCCCGGCCGGGGGTCTCCGCCTCCTTCTCGATCTCGGAGACGCCGCCGAAGAACTGGAGCTGGATGCGGCGCACCGGCAGCTTGAAGCGGAGCGCGGCGAGGGTGTGGGCGAGCTCGTGGACGAGCACCGAGGCGTAGAAGGCGACGGCGAAGAAGAGGGACACCAGGTAGCTGGCGGCGCCGAGCTCGGGCAGGACGCGGTCGATCTGCCCGCCGAACACCCAGGTGATGAGGATGGCGACGAGGAACCAGCTCGGCGCGACGTACACCGGTACGCCGAACGGCCGCCCCATCAGCAGGCCGCCGCGCGACTGCTCGGGAGGCCTCTTGGGGCCCTTGCCGGGGCCCGAGTGGGCGAGCGTGCGGTCGTCCTCCGTCCCGCCGTGTGCTGCCGTGGGCGGGGGCGGAGGGGGCGGCTGGTGCGGGGCGCCGGGACCGGGGGTCCGCGGGTCCCGTCCGGTGGCCGGGGGCGTGTCGGGGTGTTCCGGCGGGGCCGGGCGCGCGTCGGCG
>NZ_JAAGMD010000021.1 GCF_010548465.1 Streptomyces sp. SID14436
CGTCGCCCGGCGCCGCCGCCTCACCCTGGCCGCCGCGGCGGTCGCCCTGGCGGCGGCCCTCGGGGTCGGTGCCTGGCTGGCCACCGCGGACGACGACACCGGCACCCCCCAGGACACCCGGAACTCGGCCCCGACCACACCCTGACCGGCCCGGCCCGGCGTCACCTGCCCCACCGGCCGGTCCGGAGCGGGCGCCGCCCCGCCCGCAGCTCGAACAGGTC
>NZ_JAAGMD010000044.1 GCF_010548465.1 Streptomyces sp. SID14436
CCGCGCGGAGTGGGCGCGGCGGCACAGCGTGCACACCGCCGACGCCCTGGCGTGGGCGCTGCACCGGTCGGGCCGCGACGAGGAGGCGCTCCGGTACGCCCGCCGGGCCACCGCCACCGGCTACCGCAGCGCCGCGTTCCTCCACCACCGGGGCATGATCGAGCGGGCCGTCGGCGACCACCGGGCCGCCCGCGCCTCCCTCACCGCCGCGCTGCGGCTGAACCCCGGGTTCTCCCCGCTCGGCGCGCGGGAAGCGAAGGCGGCGCTGAAGGATCTGGAGGCGGGGCGGTGAGCCCGGGCCGTTCCGTCGCCGCGGGCGCCGCCGTCCTGACCGCCGTCGGCGCGTTCGTCCTCGCCCCCGCCCCGGCGGCGAGCGCGCACCCGCTGGGCAACTTCACCGTCAACCGCTACGACGGACTGGTCGCCGCGCCGGGTGAGCTGCGGGTGCGTCACGTCGAGGACCTCGCCGAGATCCCGGCCACGCAGGCCGGCCCGGACATCGAGCGGCGGGGCGGGCCGGACGCCTGGGCCCGGGACCGCTGTTCTGAGGCCGCCCGGGACAGCGAGGTCCGTGTCGACGGACGCGCGGTGCCGCTCAGCGTCGACGGCAGCCGGGCCCGGGTGCGGCCCGGGCAGGCGGGGCTGGACACCCTGCGCGTGGAGTGCCGGCTGACCGCACCGCTGCCCGACGAGGGCCCCGCGCGCGTC
>NZ_JAAGMD010000069.1 GCF_010548465.1 Streptomyces sp. SID14436
TTCTCGGTGTGGCCGGCCCGCGGCGGCCTCGCCGACGACGAGGCGCTGCTGCGCCGCGCCCTCGCGGTGTGGGCCCGGCCCGGCGAGCGGGTCCAGGTGTCGGCGACCCCCGGCACCCCCTCCGGCGGCCCGGCCGGACCGCCGCAGCTGCTGTACGCGGGCGAGGTGGACAACGCGCGCGTGGTGATCCTCCACGACGGTCTGCGCATCGCCCGCTACGCCGAGCCCAAGGAGGGTGCCGAGGGCGCCGCGCTGGACTTCGCCCGGGTCGACGGTGCCGGGCGTGCGGAGGCGAGCGCCGTGGTGCTGGGCCGGGCCGACGGCAACGTGCGCTACCTGACCGCGCCGTGGGTGCGCTCGGCGGGCGAGCGGGACCTGCGCGATCCGGACGCCGGCACGATGGACCTCACTCTGACCGACGGGGTTACCTCACCGCTGGCCAGCCCGGCCCTGCGGCCCGGGGCGTGCACGTCGTGGAACGTGCTCCAGCTGACCGACGGCACGGGCACCCGGCTGGTGACCGACCTCGGTGAGGTGGTCCCGGCGCACCTGACCGCCGGACGGCCCGGAGCGCCCCGCGAGGCGTCCGGGGCCGAGGCGTTGCGCACCTGGGCCCCGTACGCCTGCTCGCTCACCGCGATGCGGTCGGCGGGGGTGCGGAGCGTCAACGCGTGGGCGTTCGCCGAGCAGCCGCTGCCGGGGGCGAGCGCGGCGGGCGGCGGGGCCGGC
>NZ_JAAGMD010000158.1 GCF_010548465.1 Streptomyces sp. SID14436
CCGACCGCGCCCGGCAGCAGGCCGCCCGCCTCGCCCGTCATCCCGTGGCCGGGCCCGCCCGCTGGACCTGGCAGGCCACCGGCGCGGTCCGCCGGGAACTCGACGACCCGCTCACCCCCGTGCTCGCCACCGGCGCGGTCGCCTCCGCGCTGCTCGGCTCCCTCGTCGACGCGCTGCTCGTCGTCGGGGCCATGGACCTCAACGCCGTGGCCGGCGGTCTCCAGCGGCTGCGCGCCGAACAGGCCC
>NZ_JAAGMD010000183.1 GCF_010548465.1 Streptomyces sp. SID14436
CGCGAGGAGGGCGCGCGAGCCCAGCGGGCCCCGGGCGGGCAGCTTGCGGAGCGGGCCCGCGAGGGCGTCCGCGAGCGGTCCGGAGTCGGCGAGGTCGGCGAGGGCACGGGCGGCCCGGTCGGTCCTGCGCGCCTTGCGGGTGAGGGAGCGCAGGACGCGGCCGGCGGTGGTGTAGAGGGCGGCGAAGGCGCAGCCGACGAGCAGGGCGTAGAAGGTGATGCGGGGGGTGGTGACGGCCGTCAGGAGGGCGATCATCGCCCAGCGCTCGCCGATCGGGAGGACGATCATGCGGCGCAGCCAGACCGTCCAGCCGACGCTGTCGAGCCGGTCGGAGAGGGCCGCGGTGGGGCTGGTGTTGGCGGTGGCGTCGTGGTTGGCCTCGTTGAAGGAGAAGTCCACGACGTGCCGGCAGGTCTGGAGGACCATCGCGCCGAGGGCGAGGGCCCAGACGTCGTCGCCGCCGCGGGCGGCGCCGAGGGCGAGGCCCGCGTAGTAGGCGTACTCCTTGGCCCGGTCGAAGGTGGCGTCGAGCCAGGCGCCGAGGGTGGAGTACTGCAGGGAGTAGCGGGCGAGCTGGCCGTCGGTGCAGTCCAGCACGAAGGAGGCGAGGAGCAGGACGCCGGCGGCGACGAAGCCGGCGCGGGTTCCGGTGGCGGCGCAGCCGGCCGCTATGAGGGCGGTGAGCAGGGAGGCGGTGGTGACCTGGTTGGGGGTCAGGCCGCGCCGGGCGCACCAGCGGGCGATGTAGCGGGAGTACGGGCTGATGCAGAAGGTGGTGAAGAAGCCGTCGCGCGCCTTGACGGCGGACTTCAGGCGGATCGCCTCGTCGTCGACGGCGGCCACCGCCTGCCGGGCCTCGTTGCGGGCCTGCGGGCCGGCGGGGACGGTGGCGACCAGGCTGCCGAGGTCGGGCCGGTGGAGGTCGGCGCCGTCGGCGGCGAGGGAGGAGGCGAGGCGGTCGGCGAGGCCGACGGCGACGGCGGTGCTCCCGGCGGCCTGCGGTTCGCCGTCGGCCCCGGCGGGGGCGTCGCAGGCGGAGTTCTCACGGGCCAGGGCGCGGGTGAGGGCCTGCCGGCCGGCGGGCCGGGCGGTGACGGCCCCGGGGATCGCGGCGAGCGGGAAGCGGGGGTCGGTCAGGCCCAGGCGCAGGGCGTGCTCGTGTCCGACGAACCGGGCGTCGACCACGGCGACCCGCCGGTCGGCGGGCACCTCCGCGAGCAGGGTCTCCGCCTCGGCGGGGCCGGACGCGATCCGCACGTCGAACCCGAGGGAGCGCAGCTCGCCCTCGAGTGACGAACCGGGGACCGGCTGACCGGTGAGGATGGCGGTCGACAACCGAACTCACTCCCTGAGGGGGCCGACGCGTCCACGCCGGTCATGTGCATGGTGGGCGCCCGTGACGGGGCCTCCGGGCGGCATGTCGGCAGAGGCTATCGGATCCCCGGAAGCCCGCGTTCACCGACCGTTCGGCGGTCGGATCCACCTGGTCGGGGCGGCGTCCCTGCCGCGATCATCATCGGGGATGCGGCCCCCGGCCCACAAACCGCGCCCGCAGAACGGGCATTGAGTCCGATAGGGGACACCCCGGCCGCTCCGTCCGCTCCCCCGGGTCGTCATAGGGTGGTCGACCATGACATGGCTGATCACCGGCGGAGCCGGCTACATCGGGGCACACGTGGCGCGGGCCATGGCCGACGCCGGGGAGGACGTCGTCGCGCTGGACGACCTCTCGGCCGGGGTGCCGGCCCGCCTGCCGGCCGGGATCCCGCTGGTCGAGGGGTCCGCCCTGGACGGCGCCCTGGTCCGGAAGGTGCTGGCGGAGCACGCGGTGACCGGGGTGGTGCACCTCGCCGCGCGCAAGCAGGTCGCCGAGTCGGTGGCACGCCCCACCCGGTACTACCGGGAGAACGTGGGCGGTCTGGCGACGCTGCTGGAGGCGGTCGCGGACGCGGGCGTCGGCCGCTTCGTGTTCTCCTCGTCGGCCGCGGTCTACGGCGACCCGGGTGTGGACCTCATCACGGAGGACGCGCCCTGCGCCCCGGTGAACCCCTACGGGGAGACGAAGCTGGCCGGCGAGTGGCTGGTGCGCGCGGCGGGCCGGGCGCACGGCATCGCGACGGTGTGCCTGCGCTACTTCAACGTGGCCGGGGCGGCGGCGCCGGAGCTGGCCGACACCGGGGTCTTCAACATCGTGCCGATGGTCTTCGACCGGCTCACCCGGGGCGAGGCCCCCCGCATCTTCGGCGACGACTATCCGACGCCGGACGGCACCTGCGTGCGTGACTACATTCACGTGGCCGATCTGGCCGAGGCGCACCTGGCGGCGGCCCGGCAGCTGTCCGGGGGCGGGGCGGCGGGCGACCTGACGGTGAACGTGGGCCGGGGCGAGGGCGTGTCCGTGCGCGAGCTGATCACGGTCATCGGCGAGGTCACCGGTGACCGGAGGACTCCGCTGGTCGAGCCGCGCCGCCCGGGCGACGCCCCGCGCGCGGTGGCGTCGGCGGCGCTGGCGGCGGAGCGCCTGG
>NZ_JAAGMD010000252.1 GCF_010548465.1 Streptomyces sp. SID14436
TGGCGGCCGCACTCGCGCACCACCGCACCCACTTCGAGCACCGGGCCGTCCTGCCCGCCGCCGACCGCGACACGCTGCTCACCGCGCTGCGCTCCCTCGCCGCCGGCACCCCCGACCCCGACCTCGTCGCCGGCCCCGCGCGGGCCCGGACACGGGGCAAGGTGGCCTTCGTCCTGCCCGGCCAGGGCTCCCAGTGGACCGGCATGGCGCGCGACCTCCTCGTCCACGACCCGGTGTTCGCCGACGAACTCGACCGCTGCGACGCCGCCCTGCGCCCCCACACCGGCTGGTCGGTCACGGCCGTCCTGCGGGGCGACGACGGCGCCCCCTCCCTCGGCCGGGTGGACGTCGTCCAGCCCGTGCTGTTCGCCGTCATGGTCTCGCTCGCCGCCGTGTGGCGGGCCCGGGGCGTCGAGCCGGACGCCGTGATCGGGCACAGCCAGGGCGAGGTCGCCGCCGCCTGCATCGCGGGCGCCCTCAGCCTCAACGACGCGGCGGCCGTCGTCGCCCTGCGCGGCCAGGCCCTCACCGGCCTGTCCGGCACCGGCACCATGGCCGTCGTCGCACTCTCCCCGGGCGACGCGGAAGCACGCATCGCCGAGGCCGGCGGCCGGGTGTCCGTCGCCGCCGTCAACAGCGACCGCTCCACCGTCCTCGCCGGGGACACCGAACCGCTGGAGCACCTGCTGGACGGCCTCCACCGCGACCAGGTCTTCGCCCGCCGCCTCGACGTCGACTACGCCTCCCACACCGCCCGGGTGGAACCCCTGCGCCGGGAACTCCTGGCGGAACTCGACGGCGTCCTCACCTCACCCACCCCCGTCACCTGGTACTCCACCGTCACCGGCGAGCCCGTCACCGGGGAACTGGACGCCGGGTACTGGTACACCAACCTGCGCGAACCCGTCCGGTTCGCGCCCGCCGTCGAGCGCATGATCGCCGACGGGCACCGCTTCTTCGTCGAACTCGCCCCCCACCCCGCCCTGCTCACCGCCCTGCGCACCGTCGCCGGGGACGACGATGACGTCGTCGTGGTCGGCTCGCTGCGCCGCGACGAGGACGGCCCGGCCTGCCTGGACCGCGCGAGCGCCGAACTCCACGTCCGGGGCCTGCGCGTCGACTGGCGGCGGCTCGTGCCCCGCACCGCCCCGGCCGACCTGCCGACGTACGCCTTCGAACCGCACCGCTACTGGTCCGAGCCGGCCGCCGCGGCGACCGCGCCCGGCCTCTTCGACCGCGCCGCGCACCCCCTGCTCGGCCTGCGGGTCCGCTCGGCGGACGCCGCCCGCTGGACCTTCCGCGCCGCCTGGTCGCAGGCCACCGCCGCCTGGCTCGCCGACCACGAGGTCTTCGGCCGCACCGTGGTCTGTGCGACGACCCTCCTGGAACTGTGCCGCGCCGCCCTCGCCGAGGCCCGCCCCGACGGCCCGCCGGACGTCACCGGCCTGCTGCTGCCGGCCCCCCTCACCCTGCCCGCCGCCGGCACGGTCGAGGTGTCCGTCGAGGTGGACACCTCCCTGCCGGTGCCGGAGGTCACCGTGCACAGCCGGCCCGCCGGCCGGGACGGCGCCGACTGGGTCCTGCACGCCACCGCGTCCGCGCAGCCCGCGCTCCCCGCCACCGGGGAGGAACCACCGCTCCGCCCCGATGATGCCGCCTCCATCTGGACCGAGGAGACCTACGACCGGCTGGCCGCCCGGGGGCTCGGCTACGGCCCGGCCTTCCGCGGGGTGCGCGAGGTCCTCCGCACCGGCGACGACACCCTGCTGGCCCGGCTGTCCCTGCCCCGCGCCGCCCACGACGACGCCGACGGCTACCCGGTCCATCCCGCCCTGCTGGACGCGGCCCTCCAGACGGCGGCGGTGTTCGACCCCGGCGACCGGCGGGTGCTGCTCCCCGTCGCGGTGGGCCGCTGCACCCTGCCGCCCGGGGGCGCGGGCGACCTCACCGCGGCCGTGCGGCGCACCGGCTCCTCCGGCCCGGACGTCACCCTCGACGTGCGCCTGTGGGACACCGACGGCATGCCGGCCGGCCGGCTCGACGACGTGCGGCTGCGCGCGAGCGACCCGGCCGACCTGGACGGCACCTCCGAGAACGCCCGGCACCTCTACGAGGTCGCCTGGACTGCGCTGCCCGACCGTGCCCCCGGCGCGCCGGGCCCCGACGGCACCTGGTCGGTACGGGAGCCGGAGCCGCCCCTCACGGAGGCGCTCGCGGCGGCGGGCGTCCCCCTCGCCGCTCCCG
>NZ_JAAGMD010000282.1 GCF_010548465.1 Streptomyces sp. SID14436
GCCCGGAACCGCGCCCGAGGCAGGCGGCCGGACGGGACGGCGGGGCGCCCGCCCGGCCCGCCGCCTGATCAGGCCAGGGAGGCGACCAGTTCGGCGATGTCCTTGCGGCGGCCCGTGTAGAACGGGATCTCCTCGCGGACGTGCAGCCGGGCCTCGGAGCCGCGCAGGTGGCGCATCAGGTCGACGATGCGGTGCAGTTCGTCGGCCTCGAAGGCGAGGATCCACTCGTAGTCGCCGAGGGCGAACGAGGCGACCGTGTTGGCGCGCACGTCGGGGTAGCCGCGGGCCATCTTGCCGTGGTCGGCGAGCATCCGGCGGCGGTCCTCGTCGGGCAGCACGTACCAGTCGTAGGAGCGCACGAACGGGTAGACGCTCACGTAGTTGCGGGGCGTCTCGTCGGCGAGGAACGCCGGGATGTGCGAGCGGTTGAACTCGGCGGGGCGGTGCAGCGCCATGTTCGACCACACCGGCTCCATGGCGCGGCCCAGGCGGGTGCGCCGGAACAGGCTGTACGCCTCCTGGAGCAGGTCGCTGTCCTCGGCGTGCCACCAGATCATCAGGTCGGCGTCGGCGCGCAGGCCCGAGAGGTCGTAGGTGCCGCGGATCGTGACGTCCTTGGCGGCGAGCTGGTCGAACAGCTCCTGGACCTCGTCCGCGTAACCGGCACGGTCCTCGGGCAGCACGTCCTTCAGCTTGAAGACGGACCACAGGGTGTAGCGGATGACCTCGTTGAGGTCCCTGGCCAGCTTGCCCTTGTTCGGGATCCGGTCGGCGGCGGGGGTGGTGGCGTCGTCACTCATACTGCTCATTCTCCTGCTCCTGCGTGGAGGCTCTGCACCGGGGCGGCGGTGAGGTCCCGCACGTCGTGCGGGTCACCGAGGATCTGGTCGGCGGCGGTGTGCGCGCTGGCGATGCACGCGGGGATGCCGACGCCGTCGTAGGCCGCCCCGCACACGGCGAGGCCGGGCAGGGCGGCGAGGTGCTCGCGGACGCGCGCCACGCGCGCGTGGTGGCCGACGGGGTACTGGGGCAGGCCGTCGTCCCACCGGGTGACGCGGGTGGCGACCGGCTCGGCGTCCAGGCCGGTGGCGGCCTTCAGGTCGCGCCGGGACACCTCGACGAGGTCGGCGTCGTCGCGGCGGAGGATCTCCGTCTCGCCGTGCCGGCCGACGGAGGTGCGCACCACGGCCACGTCCGGGTTCCCGGCGGCGATCCAGCCCCACTTCTGCGAGGCGAAGGTGGCGGCCTTGATGGTGCGGCCGTCGACCGGCGGCACCAGGAAGCCGCTCCCGTCGGGCAGGTCGGCGGCGTCGCGGCGGAAGGCGAGGGTGATCAGGGCCATGGAGGCGTACTCGACGCCCGCCAGTTCGGCGGCGGCCGCCGGTGCCTCGCCGCGCAGCAGCCGGGCGGCGGCCGGCGCGGGCACCGCGACGACGACGGCGTCGGCGGTCAGCTGCTCGTCGCCGGTGACGATCCGCCAGCCGCCGCCGGGCTCGCGGCGCAGTCCGGTGACCGGCGTCGAGGTGCGGATCTCCGCACCGCGGGACCGCAGGGACGCGGCGACGGCGAGCGGGAGGCTGCCGACCCCGCCCTCGATGCCCATGAACACCGGGTCGGTCCGGGGCGCGGCCGCGGCCCTCTCCTGGATCGCGCGGACGCCCTCGGTGAGCGAGGTGTGGGTGCGGGCCGCCTCGAACAGCTGGGGCACCGCCGACCGCATCGAGATCCGGTAGGCGTCGCCCGCGTACACGCCGCCCAGCAGCGGCTCGACCAGCCGGTCCACGACCTCGCGGCCGAGCCGGGCGGCCACGTACGCACCGACCGCGACGTCCTCGCCGACCTCGGTGCGCGGCAGGTCCGCGTCGTGCCCGATGCGGGCCAGGCCCTCGTCGGA
>NZ_JAAGMD010000311.1 GCF_010548465.1 Streptomyces sp. SID14436
GCCCGTCGCCCGCCGGGCCGGGGGCCTCGCCGAAGCCGGCCGCCGCCCCGGTGCGCTCCTGGAGGGCCTTCATGAGCCGGTCGCGTTCGGCCTCCTCGACCTCCAGGGGCTCGATCTCCTCGACCCCGGTCAGGCGGCGGAATCCGCCCCGGCTCTCCAGCCGGCCGCGGACCCGGACGGGCAGTCCGGCGAGGTGGGCCTGCCCGGCGGTGCGGTAGTCCGCCTCGCCGAGAGAGAGCCGTACGGAGCCGAGTTCCGCGCCGGCGAGGACGCGCAGGCGCACGGTGCCGCCGCCGCGCGGTCCGGGCCGGTGCATGCGGACCACGGCTCCGGTGATGCGTACCGGTACGGAGGGTTCGGCGTGCCGGTAGCGGGCCCCGGCCTCACGCAGCGCGGGCAGGTCCCCGGGGGAGAACTCGACGGGCTCCGCGCCGGCCGCGCAGCCGTCGGGCGGTCCGGCCGCGGGGGCCCAGGCGACGGCGATCCGGGCGCCCTCGGTGCCCTGGACGAGGGTGATGAGCGCCTCGGTGAGGTCGTGGCTCACGCCGGCGGCGACGGCGGTGTCGAAGGCGTCGGGAGAGCCGGTGGCCCTGCGGTAGTCGATGGCCTCGCGGGCCGCGTACAGGGCGTGGTGGAGGCGCACGGCGAGGGTGCGGCCGGTGCTGACGGGGACGAAGGCGGTGAGGCGGCGGCCGCCGGGCGCGGGGGCGACGAGGACGTCGTCGAGGGCTGCGGTGGCCGGGCGGCGGTGGCGGGCGCCGTGGTAGCCGGTCCGGGCGCGGGTGGCGAGGGCGGCGGCGAGGAGGGTGCGGCGGGCGGCGGCGCGCAGGTCTTCCTCGGTGGT
>NZ_JAAGMD010000362.1 GCF_010548465.1 Streptomyces sp. SID14436
GCCGCAGGGCCGACGCGGGCGCGCCGAGCAGCAGCAGGGCCGCCGTGGTGTCCGCGCGGTCCTGGCGGGCCTCGACGGCCGCCGTCAGCAGCGTCGCCACCGTGCAGCCGGTGACCAGGGAGGCCCCGAGCACGGTGAGCGGGCCGATCGCCCCGGCCTCCGGGTAGCGCAGCACCGCCATGGCGTACGTGGCCGCCGTGACCGCCGAGACCACGCCCAGCGGGCGGCCGATACGGCTGGCCTCCGCCATCAGTGCCCGTCCGGCCAGCAGGCGCAGCGCGCCGGGCCGCACCGTCTGGAGCAGCCGCCCGCACAGGTGGGTGAGGCCGGGCCCGGCCAGGGCGAGCCCGATCGCGGCGAGCACCAGGCCGACGAGCGCGCCGGGCCGGTCACCGGGGGTGCCGCCGGTGC